>CAYLXI010000158.1:0-1505 GCA_964387695.1 uncultured Piscirickettsiaceae bacterium | reverse complement strand
CCGTTTATATTTCATTTTTTTATATAAGCTATAAAGGTGTTTTTCTCGACCTAATATATTAGTAGGTATTTTACCTGCACTTAAACGGTTTACAATGGCTTCATTAATTTGTTGAACAATTTCATTACGATTGCCATGCATTTTGTTAACGGCATTTTCTAAAACAGCAGCTCTTGTTGGGTGCATGGCTTTAAACCCTAAGTCTTCTAGCTCTATCCTAAAAGAGTTTATGCCCAGCCTAGCAGCAATGGGGGCATAAATATCAAGAGTTTCTCTAGCAATGCGGCGTTGTTTTTCTGGGCGCATTACTCCTAAAGTTCGCATATTGTGCAATCGGTCTGCCAACTTAATCAGGATAACTCTAATATCTCTAGACATGGCTAAAATCATTTTACGAAAGCTTTCTGCTTGAGCCTCTTGAGGGTTGTCAAACTCAAGCTTTCCAAGTTTAGTTACACCATCAACAATTTCAGCGACATTTTTCCCAAATCTTTTGGAAATGTCATCTTTAGAATAGGGAGTATCTTCCACTACATCATGTAAAATAGCGGCTATAAGGCTTTCATGGTCAAGCTGGATATCGGCTAGAATTTCTGCCACGGCAACAGGATGCCAAATATAATCTCCACCCGCTTTTCTGGTCTGCCCTTCATGAGCTTTTTTAGCAAATTGAAACGCATATTTAACGAGTTTTAGTTGTCGTTTTTTTAGATAGAGAGAAGATTTTTCAATTAATCCGTTTAGGCTATCAGGGGTTGGCATGTTGAATCCTAATGGATGTAAATATATTTTTTAGAGGCTTCCAAAGATGGTTTCTTGGGTATTATGGCTGATACTGAAATATAAAAGCAATATTTTGCCTCTTAGAGACTTTTGCACAAGTGAGTTCACAGCCAAAAATAGCTAAAATCTAGCTATTTTTCGTTTAAAACCTTGCACATATCTAGCTATTAGCAAGTTTTTCGCCTCGATTATGGTAATATAATTAAAAGATACAAGGTCCTCTAATTAAAATACGGAGGGGTGTCTGGATCTGACATAACAACCGCTTTATCAATGGTGTTTTCTGCCAGTTCACGAAGAGCCATAACGGTTGACTTATCATTATTTCGCTCTAAAGTAGGCTCTGCTCCATATGAGATTTGACGCGCTCGCTTAGCACTTAAAATAACCAATTCAAAACGGTTTTCAACTTGATCTAAACAATCTTCAACGGTAACGCGTGCCATGAGTGAGGCTCCTAGTTAATTTAAAACAAGCTATGTATTGTACAGGTTTTTACCTCCTAATATAAACAATTTATATTAGGAGCAGCAATTCTCGCTTAAACCACAAATCTAATCAAACCCAGCACAAACCTATGTCAGATTCAAAAAAGCCAGTCATTATAGTAAAAACCACACAGGTATCTAAGCTTATACATTCATAGCAGACAGGAGCTATTCTCATTTTTCAATGCTCAGTAGCTCTAGCAGAGTGGACTATTTATTTTTTTGATAAACCTT
>CAYLXI010000157.1:0-1536 GCA_964387695.1 uncultured Piscirickettsiaceae bacterium | reverse complement strand
TAAAGTTGTGGTATCTAATCGCAAAACTTGGTCTATAAAAGTATCTGCTCCTGGCTCGGTTAGGGCATCATTTATGTAATCGGTGGTAACATCATGAATATGATATTTTTCATTTACCATTTCTAGCCATTCTTGGTGAGTCCTGTCAAAATAGAAAGGTGCGAAGTGTTCTACTACTTCCTGAGAAACGCTTCCTTTTGTAAAAGATTTTGCCATTTTTGGATACCAAAAATACCCAGCAAAGACTTCATCTGCTCCCTGCCCTGACATAACAACTTTAACTTCTTTAGACACTTGTTCCGATAGTAGATAAAAAGCAATGGCATCTTGACCGAACATGGGTTCAGACATGTTATTTACTGCTTCTTGCAAGCGAGGTAAAACTTCTGAGTTAGAAATTAGATATTTCTTGTGCTGGGTTTTATATTTATCTACTATCAAATCAGAAAACTCAAATTCACTGCCTTTTTCTTCTGGGACATCTTCAAACCCAATGGAAAAAGTACGAATGTCTTTTACCCCTGATTCTGCTAATAAAGCCACAATTAAACTTGAATCCAATCCTCCTGATAGTAATACCCCAACAGGTACATCTGCAGCGGTTAATCTTTTATGAACAGACTGTTTTAAAGATTGGTGAATGGCATCAATCCACTCTTGTTCTGTTGAGTTTTCATTTAGCCCAAACTTTGACCACACCTGGTAATTTTCTTGGTTATTTTGAAGTGTTTTAGCGACTTTTTTAGGTCTTTGTGCTTGTAAATTCCAGTAGCATTTTTTAAACATTTGCCCATCAGGATTAATAATCATCCAGTGAGCTGGTTCTAGCTTACGAATACCTTTGATAATGGTATGGGGTGCAGGAACAACCCCGTGCAGAGTAAACTGGTGATGCAATCCAACAGGATCAATATCTAAATTTATTTCTTGAGATTTGGCAGAGGCTAATATTGCTTGTGTATTCGAGCCAAAGAGTACACCATCATCTACTGATGCATAATACAATGGCTTAATGCCCAGACGGTCACGGGCTATCATTAACTGCTGTTGATGGTCATCCCAAATAGCAAAGGCAAACATTCCCTCAAAGCGAGACACACACTCTAAGCCCCACTGACGATAGGACTTTAGAACCACTTCGGTATCAGAGTGAGATTCAAATTTATGCCCTAACTCAGTTAGCTCTTCAGTGAGAGCTTGATAATTGTAGATACAACCATTGAAAACTAAAGCCAGCTCTTGGTCTAACATGGGCTGATGACCAGAATCGGATAGATCTATAATAGACAAGCGACGATGCCCTAAAGCAATTTGTTCTTGCGACCAGAGTCCGTAATCATCTGGCCCGCGTTTTTCAAGAGCTTTAAGCATAGGTTTTAAGCGTTCTTTACTTGCTGTTTTGCCCTGCCAAAAAAATTCTCCACAAATTCCACACATAATATTTTGTTCAAACCCTTTTTATCCAAACCTTATAAATTAGATAGAGCCTCCTCAAAAAGTTAAGCTCTAAAAACCAACTTTTCGCTCCAAATTAAA
>CAYLXI010000156.1:0-1561 GCA_964387695.1 uncultured Piscirickettsiaceae bacterium | reverse complement strand
GGGTTACTATTTTGGGTGTTACTTTAAGGTTTGAATATATCTCTTGTGCATTATCTGAAACAAAAGCTTGTAATTTATGGATGGTTGAATGTTTCATAAAAAGTTCTGTTAAAACTTGTAAGGCAATCGGTGCAGTAAAAACACCAGCTGCACAACCACAGGCTTCTTTAGCATGTTGAGGATGTGGAGCAGAGTCTGAACCAAACATTACTTTAGGATGCCCTTCTAATGCAACCTTTAGAAGGGCATCTCTGTCTTCTGGGCGTTTGGCAATGGGTTTACAAAATAAGTGAGGCTGTAACATACCCCCTGCGACATCATCAAGGGTGATGAGTAGATGATGCAAGGTAATGGTGGCATATAAATTGTCAAATTTATCTAAAAGTGCCACACTCTCTTTGGTAGTAATATGCTCCATAATAATTTTAAGCTTTGGAAAATTGGTCGCTAACATCGCATAAATAGAAGCAAATTCAGCCTCTCTGTCCATGACAAATCCATTGGTTTCACCATGTACACAAAGAGGAATGTTAAGTTCGCTCATGGCTGTAAGGGTGGGGCGTAATTCCTCTACATCAAAACCAGATAGTCCCCCCTCTGAATTGGTCGTAATTCCTGCAGGGTAGAGTTTAATGGCTGTTAACTCATCTTTAATAGATTCTAAAAATACTTTGGTGTAAGTGGGTTTAAAAAATAGAGTCATGTAAGGCGTGAAAGTGTCATTGCCACAGGCTTTTAAAATACGTTCCTTATAAGCTATGAGTGCTTCTTTAGTTGAGATGGGAGGTACTAAATTTGGCATGATAATAGCAGCAGCAAAAGTATTTGAAGATAAAGGTGCTACAAGATTAAGCATACTCGCATCACGAAGATGCAAGTGCATGTCAAGAGGGGAGTTTAACGTAATGGACATTTAAAACCTTAGGAAAATCTAATTTCACAATTATTACACAGTTATTGTTAAATTTAGGACTAATAAATTTTATTTAAGCACATGAATTTCAAGAATAACAAACTTTTTTCCACCCCAAAATTCTCTCCAGTTCTTGGCTCAAAGTGATGTTCTATATAATTCTTTATCATCTCCTCGGTCACTTCTTCTGATGTTACACAAAAATACCCTTTTGCCCAAAAATGTTGTCCCCAGTATCTCTTCTTTAACTCTGGAAATATCTCAAACAATTTTCTTGAACTTCGCCCCTTTATTCTCCTCATTATCTCACTTGGAGCTAAATTCGGTGGGGCTGACACAAATATATGCACATGGTCTTTACTCACTGAACCTTTCTTTATCTCTATCTCATGATGGTCACAAGTCTGTTTTATTAAATCTCTAACCTTGTAACCTACATCTCCTTTCAATACTTCATACCGATATTTTGTTACAAACACAAAGTGATACTCTATTTTATATATTGTATGGCTACCATGTCTATACTCCATAATATCCTCTTTTTATCAACAGTATACCACTTCTAGCATTTGGAGATAAATCTGTCCGTCTTCAAGACGGAGGTTTTAACCTTCTTGGGGACTAATAAATTAAAGGTTTCAATCCCCT
>CAYLXI010000155.1:0-1616 GCA_964387695.1 uncultured Piscirickettsiaceae bacterium | reverse complement strand
TGATGTTTATAGTTTTTTAAAAAATAGCATATAACAATATGGTATAATGCTCTGCTTAATTTTTAAAGGGTTTAGGTTGTTAATTCAGTATGTTAAATAAATCTATTTTTTCTGGGGGTGTTTTAATTAAAACCTATGGTTGTCAGATGAACGAATATGACTCTGACCGCATGGCAAAGCTTTTAGAAAAAACTTACGGTCTTAAGTTGGTTGAAACGCCAGAAGAGGCCAGTGTTTTAATTTTAAATACCTGCTCAGTAAGAGAAAAAGCACAAGAAAAAGTGTTTGGAGAATTAGGGCGATGGGGAAAATGGAAAAAGGGAGCTGAAGATAGAATTATTGCGGTGGGGGGTTGCGTGGCCTCGCAAGAAGGCAATGTGATTCGACAACGAGCGCCAATAGTAGATGTAATTTTTGGACCTCAAACTTTGCACCGCTTGCCTGCAATGATAGACAAAGCTCTTGAGCTTCGCAAAGCCTATAAAATAAAAACTCCGGGCCGAACAGTTAAGAAAAAAGCGGTAATAGATATTTCTTTTCCAGAAATTGAAAAATTTGACAACTTGGCAGAGCCAGAGTCGAATGG
Source organism: uncultured Piscirickettsiaceae bacterium (assembly GCA_964387695.1). Taxonomy (GTDB): domain Bacteria; phylum Pseudomonadota; class Gammaproteobacteria; order Thiomicrospirales; family Thiomicrospiraceae; genus Thiosulfativibrio. Next base: position 1,030 of record CAYLXI010000155.1, on the reverse strand, counting down.
GGTTTCGGCTTTTGTATCTGTTATGGAGGGCTGTTCTAAATATTGTACTTTTTGCGTTGTTCCATATACTAGAGGTGAAGAGTTTAGTCGTCCGTTTGCAGACTGCATGAAAGAAATAGAAATTTTAGCATCTCAAGGAGTAAGGGAAGTTAATCTTCTTGGGCAAAATGTCAATGCTTATCAAGGTGAAACGCCTTATGGAGATATGGCAGATTTAGCGGTATTAATTCATGCGGTAGCCATGGTAAATGGTATTGATCGCATTCGTTATACCACTTCACACCCTATGGAGATGACCCAAAGTATTATTGATTGTTATGCAGAAGTTCCAGAGTTGGTGTCGCATCTGCACTTACCCGTTCAATCAGGGTCAGATCGTATTTTGGCATTGATGAAACGCAATCATATGGCAATTGAGTATAAATCTATTATTCGTAAAGTGCGTGCAATTCGTCCTAATTTGAGCTTGTCTGGTGATTTTATTATAGGGTTTCCAGGAGAAACCTGCGATGATTTTAAGCAAACTTTAAAGCTGGTTAAGGACTTAAAATTTGACCGATCTTTTAGTTTTATTTATAGTCAACGCCCTGGAACGCCTGCTGCAAGTTTACCTGATGATGTTGAGTTGCACATGAAAAAGCGTCGTTTACAAGCAATGCAAGCCTTATTAAATGAACAAACTCAAGAAATTTCTGATGCTATGCTGGGAAGCATACAAAGAGTATTAGTCGAAAGGCTGTCTCGTAATGATTTTAATGAATTGGCAGGACGCACTGAAAATAATCGAGTGGTGAACTTTGCTGGTCAACCTGGTTTAATAGGTCAATTTGTTGATGTTGAAATTATTGAGGCAGGTCAAAATTCGTTAAAAGGAAGGTTGGTCGCAACACCTGAAGCGGAATATTTTTCTGAACACCAGTATTATTCTCTTTGAGCTCAATTTATTACAGATTTCTTGCCTTGTACAAATCGGTTTTTCTTAAATTCCTAATCACTACATAGGAGTCGAATATAAAATGTCCACTTAACC
>CAYLXI010000154.1:0-1729 GCA_964387695.1 uncultured Piscirickettsiaceae bacterium | reverse complement strand
ATATTTACCAGGCCTGGTAAATAATAGGGAGTATAAAATAGGGTATGTTTTTGTTGTTTTGAGATAGTAAGTATGATATTTGGTATTTTTTCTGCTTCTGCTGTTGTTTTGACAATTGTCTAAATATTGATTAAATAGAAACTGGGGTAAAAGACTTTTTATTGCAACGATTGAATTTCAATCACAATATCAGAAAGTTCTTGTTGTAAGCTCTTAGGGCTTCTGCTTGCAATGGACCTTAGAGGCTTGTTAAATTTAGAGCAGTTTGTTCTGGCAGCATGGCATAAGATTTGATTTGGACAGCTTTTTGGGCAAATAACCTCATCAGCCATTTCAATAGCTTCACAAACGGCTTCGATATTATTAGGGTCAGGAACGATGAGATCGCCTTGGTAGTGTTGAGCAATGGCTTGATATTCATCTTCCCATTTAGAAAGTCCACCAATATAAACAATCTTTTTGCCTTTTAAACTAGGAATGTCTTCACCTCGTAGTGCGTGTAGAAAATCTTCTTCTAGAGCTTGATATTGCAGTTTTATGCTATCTAGTTCTTTTTTGGTAGACAGCAACTGTTTTTGTAGTTGATTTTTTTCGGAGAGCAGAATTTTAATTTCTTGTTTGTGTTTAGAAACAATAGTAGATTTCATTTTAAATTTTGCCAGTTAAGATTTTAATTTATAAATATAGCAAGGGCTAAGATAATTGCTAAAATTACTCGTTGTGTAAGCCATAAAGTATTGTGGATTAATATATTTGGGGAGTCATAATCTTTATATCAGAGAGGTGTAAATGATAATATTTTACAGTATTATATAAAATCTGGATGAAAATTGAACAAAAAATAGTATAAGTTTTTTATAGTTAAATATTTGTAGGGTTAACGATTCTTATTTAAAGAGCTGTTTGAGTGGGGGGAAGCTATATACTAAAGGAAATAGCTTTAACTATTACCTTTAGTGCAAATTTAGTGCAAATTCCTATATCAAAAATATAAATAATATGAAGACAGGAGTTTACACAAAACCAATTTTTATGTACTGAAGTTTGTCAGCTACTTAATGTTAGACATATATCCCATTAAGCGACCTTGGTTCATAGCAAAACCAGCTTCGCTTTCTTTGGCACTTGCCATAGCAGCTTCTTTATTGACAGCTTCACCAACTTGTATTACTCCATACATAGCCATAGATTTATGAGGAGTACAATAGTAAATATTAATACCTTCATCGTTAAAAGTTACTTTTCCGCCTTGAAATCCAACTCCCCAATCTTCACCAGAGCTAAATGAAGAAACAGCATCGTGCCCAGCATCTGTAGCAAGGAAGTTAACGGTGTCACCTTTTTCAATTTTTAAGAATCCTGGTTCAAATACCATGATGCCGTTAGCACCATGGTTTAGCATTTTAACTTCGTGCACTGTAGCAGAAAAAGCAAGTTGAGAAATACTAAGTAGAGCAGCCGCTGAGAAAAGTTTAACAATGTTTTTTGTTTTCATGGGTTATATTCCTTAATTAAAAAAGTGTAAGTCAAGGTGGCATTAACTTATACCCACCTAAGTTTTGACTGAATATAATGTTAACATTATATGACAATGGCTATCAATTGTTTTTTTAAAGTGTTAATCTTTTCTTAATGTTCTTTAAGGTCAAGGTTGTATATAATATTTTCTAATTGGGGTATTAAATATGTGCAGGGTCATTGTGATCGATGGGATAAAGGAAAAATTATG
>CAYLXI010000153.1:0-1764 GCA_964387695.1 uncultured Piscirickettsiaceae bacterium | reverse complement strand
AAACAAACCCATAATAAGGGCTGATATTATCATTGCTACGAGGTAGGTATTCACTCCTCGCTTTATATGCATTTTTATGCCAAAATAAACTGCAAGCATAAAAAATAACACCTGATACGATTCGCGCAGTGTTATTGAACCTAAAAGCACCATGGTAGGCAATGCACCAAAAACAAGAAGGATAGAAACCTTATATTGCGATAACTTCAACAAGCGGAGTATTTTAATAAGAACAATACAGGACAAGGCAAACGCCAGAATTGACAACTGCTGACCCAGCAGATGAGACGATCCGAAAAACCAATAGACAACCCCTAGCATGTTCTCATAAAATTTCGAACCAATAGCAAATATAAAGCTTTCTGACTGAGCCAGTTCCGTGCCAACTAGATGGAAGGTAGTCGCATCAGCATCAGCACCGAGGGTAGTGAACCAAAAAGCATTGGTAAATGCAACAGCTTGATGCAGTGCAATTACGAACCAAAACATCAACAATAGGTGCATGCTGTTGCGGAACTCACGCACAGCTAATGGCAACAGCCAGATTGCCATAAATAGAATTACTGCGGCAATCACAATATCTTTCTCTTTACAATAATCAACTTATCCTCACTAAATTGTTTTAACAATGCGTTCATTTACCCTCTGTTTAATTACTATAACTTATAATCTAGGTTCTAAATAGAGTAGCCACTCCAAAAGGAGCATTTAGCTCAAATGGAAGAGTATCTAGGTCTCAAAAAGTGTTGACACTCCAATTTCAAAAAAGTAGACAAAATAAACTGACTACTTCAATGCCTCCACATACCAATTCATCGCTTCATCCATTCCTTCAGATATTTTATACTTAGGTTGATAACCCAACAGCTGTACTGCTTTGCTTATATCCGCCTGTGAATGGCGTACATCTCCTGCTCTAAAATCTCTATAAAAAGGTTCTTTCTTTTTTAAGTTTTCTGTTCGTTGAATAAGCCTTTTTTCAATCATTTGATAAAGCCTGTTTAGACTTGTGCTATCATTTAGTGCAACATTGTACACTTGATCAGTAGCTTCATTATTATCAGTGGTAGCTGCTAGCAAGTTTATTTGTACTGTGTTATCTATGTAGCAAAAATCTCTGCTAGTTTCTCCATCCCCATTAATAAACACTTTTTCTTTATTTAAAATAGCTGAAACCCATTTTGGTATGACTGCCGCATAAGCACCATTTGGATCTTGCCTTTTTCCAAAGATATTAAAGTATCTTAAACCTATGGTTTTAAATCCGTATGTTTTCGCAAATACATTAGCATAAAGCTCATTAACAGCTTTAGTAACTGCATAAGGGCTTAAAGGGTTACCAATCTTATCTTCCACTTTTGGAAGGTCTGGATGATCACCATAAGTTGAGCTTGAGGCAGCATAAACAAAGCGTTTAACTTTAGCATCTTTAGCCGCAACTAACATATTTAAAAAACCGTCTATATTAGCTTTGTTAGTATTAATTGGGTCTTCAATCGATCTCGGTACAGAACCTAATGCAGCTTGGTGCAAAACATAATCAATACCATTACATGCTTGCTTGCAATCTTCTAGTTTTCTAATATCACCTTGAATAAAATTAAAATTAGCACTTAAATCTTTACCCGTAAACTGGTTAGCATCTTTAATAGCTTGATCAATATTGCATTGATATCCTGTATCAAAGTTATCCAACCCTACCACTTTTTGATTAAGAATAAGTAGCTTTTCTAGTAGGTTAGAACCAATAAATCCAGCGCCTCC
>CAYLXI010000152.1:0-1816 GCA_964387695.1 uncultured Piscirickettsiaceae bacterium | reverse complement strand
CTGTCGAAATATCGCATCCAAATTTTAAATAAGCATAACATTCAATACCTTGAAAAATACATTCCGATTAAAAGGCGATGTATCGCTCCGATTCAGCTATTTAATTCGCCCAGTTTATTAAACTATCAATCACTTACAAATATTTGGAGATATAAACCTTACCCTAATTTAGTCATATTTCTCGTTGAATTTTATTAGGTTATGGATTATATTTAATCTAACTTGAAATCAATTTTATGTGAATTAAAGAATCTCCCAATCCATGGTTCAACTATCAAAAATAATACACAGCCGAAACAACTGGAAACGCACAACTATTGAATGCCGCTACGAAATACGAGAATTTAAAAAAACCAAACAACGTCATCTCAACAAAATTGCAGAACTTAAGGAAGAGAACCATGAGTTGAAACTACAGACGCTTGAGGTAAAAAAAACACCATTGTAATTTAAACCGAGGCGATGAGAATGTAAAGCCCAGCGCTCTTGCTAAGATAGAAAAGAGTTCACAGCTGCTTGATATAAAAGATGCGGATCAAACGCGCGTTCTTTGTGTTTTACTCACATTGAATGCCGTTGTTTCTTATCGTAGCGTTCCACGTATTCTGGAGCTGTTTAAATCAAAAACAAACTATGCTGTTAACTGGGTTCCTCATTTCACCTCTGTGATCAATTGGAGTTTACGCCTAGGATTAGGGCTTTTGACCCAGGTACAAGTAGTAGCAAAACCTTGGATTGCCATTATTGATCACTCGATTGATATAGGCACTAAAAAAGCCTTAGTTGTTCTGAGAGTTGAAGTGGATGCCTTATCAAAACGGGGTTCTGCTATTCGACTGGAAGACTGTGAGTGTATTGGTCTCACAGTATCTGGCAAAGTCACTGGAGAGACTCTTTGCCTCGAATTGGAAACGATTTTCAACCGTGCGGGCAATCCAGTTGCCATCATAAAAGATAGAGATGCGACACTTAACAAGGGTGTTCGGCTATGGTCTTCTCAACAAGAGAACCCCGTACCCACTATTGATGATATAGGCCATACGATAGCCACTGCTCTTAAAGCCCAATTTGAGAAACTAGCTATTTATAAGCGATTCACCGCATTAATCAGTCACGGAGCAAAATGTTTGCGGCAAACTGAACTGGCCTTTCTTATGCCTCCAAAATTACGTAGCAAAGGACGCTTTCAAAGTATTAGCAAGCTGGGTGAATGGGCTGAAAAGATGTTACCTGTTTTTGCTGTCAAAGGCCCTGCTGAAGAAGGGAGTCAACTGGCTAAATTACGCAAAGCATTCCCCCACTTCAGCCAATCTAGAGACTTTATTGTAGGGTTTGCATCCACGACAAAAATAATCTCACTCGTTTTGGAAATCCTTAAAAATAACGGACTTGATAAAAAGACTTATAAAAAATGCTTTGAATTGTCAGGAAAGCTACCTAGAAATTCAAAAGTAAAAAAGTGTTTACAGGCTTGGTTAAAGAAGAACTTTACACTTCAGAAGGAACTGACAGCTCAACCATTGCTGATCAGTAGTGATATTATCGAATCACTTTTTGGAAACTTTAAACATATTATCGAGAGAAGTCCACAGGCAGATATGAACCGTACAGTACTTCTTATTCCTGCACTGTGTGGAAAGTTGACGGATACCATCGTAACACAAGCACTAAGACATGCATCCCAAGCTGATATTAAAGTATGGGAGGAAAAATATATTCCTTATACAGTACGAAAAAAACGGTATGCATTTTTTAATGGCAATGATAGCCAAAATACGGGGAATTCATAGGCAGCCTAAAAGGTGCTTTTCGACAC
>CAYLXI010000151.1:0-1893 GCA_964387695.1 uncultured Piscirickettsiaceae bacterium | reverse complement strand
TTTAATCATTTTATATGTTCCTTAATAAATTTTTTAATGCCCAAATAACATTATGAAAACTATCTTTTACTGCCCCCTGTTATCATCTTAATTTATCGCAAGGGTAACTATCCCAAACCCCTACTTAGAAAGATGGCACATAGCACCATTTCGCTATGCCTTCACAAAAAATTCCCGTTTAATCTAAGATGAATTTAAGATTTTTTGCAAACGCCTAGCGAACAAGCTCTAGCACTCTATATCCATTTTCTAAATAGGGATTTGAGACTGTGTATTATACCGCAATCTTCATTATTTTAAAGGACACAGTAAATAACTTACAGATTCAACAGGTTAGACTCTTTATCTAAAAAATAAACCAACTTACTTTCAAAAGACCGAAACTGCTTAATTGCCTGCTCTCCCTTTTCTGTTAAACGCGTTCCACCTCCTGAAACTCCGCCTTTTTCTTTAATAACAAGGGGTTCATCAAACATACTATTAAACTCTTCAATAAGCTTCCAAGCTTTTTTATAGGACATGCCCATTTCTTTAGCCGCTTGACTAATAGAGCCAAATTTTTGTATATTTTCTAGTAAAGTAATTCTGCCTATTCCTAGGTAAGCATAATTTTTACCCATAATCCAAAAACGAGCGCGAATGTTATCTGAGTAATTTTCTCCAGGAAGTTTAATCACTTCATTATTCATATTACCTCCCCCTTAATTCACACACTTTTGCGACCAGAAAACGCATGGCCAAGCGTACCACTATCAATATATTCTAGCTCACCTCCCATAGGAATTCCTTGTGCAAGCCGCGTAACTTCAAGAGAATGTTTTTTTGCCATGTTTTGAATATAATGTGCGGTTGCCTCTCCTTCAACACTGGGGTTTGTTGCTAAAATAATTTCTTGAAACTCTCCTGATTTAAAGCGTTCTTGTAAAAGATCTAACCCTAAATCACAAGGACCTATCCCATCAATAGGTGACAAGTGTCCCATCAAAACAAAGTAACACCCCTTATAAATACCCGATTGTTCAATAACAAGCACATCTGTTGGGTTTTCTACCACACAAAGTTGAACCTTATTACGATTTGGGCTGGCACAAATTGAACAAATTTCACTTTCTGTTAAATCTCTACATTTTGGACAATTACCTACTTTTTCTATTGATTCTTGCAAGACAAGAGCCAAGTTTTCTCCACCGCTACGATTTCGCTCTAAAATCTGATAAGCCATACGTTGTGCCGACTTTGGCCCCACACCTGGTAAAATCTTAAAGGCATCAATTAACTTCAAAATAAGAGGAGATTGCATAAATATACTTTACTAAAATGGCATTTTCATACCAGGAGGCAAATCAATGCCCCCTGTTAGTCCTGACATCTTCTCTGATGAAATTCTTTCTACTTTACGAGAAGCACCATTAACCGCAGCTGCGAACAAGTCCTCTAGCATTTCTTTATCTTCCATAAGTGAATCATCAATCTCTACCTTTACCAGATCATACTTACCCGTCATGACAACCTTAACCAAGCCAGCCCCTGCTTCACCTGCCACTTCCATTTTAGCAATGTCTTCTTGAGCTGCTTGCATGTTTTTTTGCATGTCTTGAGCTTGCTTCATTAAATTACCTAAACCTTCTTTTCCACCAAACATATTTTTCTCCTTTTAATTTAAGTTATTCCTTAACAAGTTATACTTATGATATACAATTAATATAGTAAATTAATATAGTAAATTAATATAAATTCTTAACGAGGTTTAATTGAAGATTCAATTATTGTCATATTAAGTGAAGATATAAACTCTTTTACCTTAATGTCGTTTGCAATGGACTCTACCGCATTCTTTAATTCATTATTATTTTGATTTTGTTGATGCTTATACGGCGTTAAAAACTCCCCCTT
>CAYLXI010000150.1:0-1939 GCA_964387695.1 uncultured Piscirickettsiaceae bacterium | reverse complement strand
GGTTTCTTGCTTTTGAAGATATTTTTGAAAAGCCTTGTTTTAGAGTCAAATTAAAGTCCTTGACATGGGGTTCAATTTAGTTGAGTAATGAGGTTATAGCAAATAGTTTTTTTCACGCCCTAATTTTAGCCTTAGTTATTAAGCTAAGGTATAAGAAAAACACTTGATTTTAAGATTCAGAAAACGGCATGGAATAAACGGGTAAATGGGTTAGGTTTTGTAAATCTATCATATTGTCTTGGTCTGCATCGGCAGTAATATCATTAAGATAAATTCCAGCAATTTCTAAATCGTGTTTTTGAATGGCCTCAATTGAAAGCAAGGCTTGATTTAAACAGCCTAGCTTATTGCCTACCACTAATATTATCGGTAAGTTAAGGAGTTTTGCAAGATCAATATTTAAACCATCTGGAGCAAGGGGAGAATAAATTCCTCCAGCACCTTCTACTAATTTAAAGGTGTTGATGGGAGTGTTTGTAGCAACAAAAAGGTCTTGAAGCTTGATGTTTTTTCCTGTTTGTTTTATGGCTCTAGCGGGAGAGATAGCAGGTTTAAATAAATAAGGGCAAATAGTGTTCAAAGATTCTAGTGATTCTGATGCTTGTTGAAGGTGATAAGCGTCTTTAGACAGTAAGCTCCCATCTTCTTGCTCAATACACCCCGAAGTGGCTGGTTTGCGTGGTGAAATTACCAGGCCTGGTAATTTTAAGCGCATTAGCTTTGCCAGTTGACAGGCAACATAGGTCTTGCCAATATCCGTGTCTGTACCAGTAATAAAAAAACCTGTTGGTTGGTTAGTTTTAATGTATTCGATAATATTCATTAGAAAAATAATTCCTTAGGGATTGTCCATTAATCGGGCTTGAGCTTCTTGGTATTTTTCGTAAGTTTTTTGCACAATATCTTCTGGTAAATTTGGTGCAGTTTCTGGAGATTTATTCCAATCTAAAGAGTCTAAGTAATCACGAATATATTGCTTGTCAAAGCTATCTGGGTTTTTTCCTGTTTTGTAGTTACTGGCTGCCCAAAATCGTGAGCTATCGGGGGTTAGTGCTTCATCAATAAGGTAAATAGTGCCATTTTCGTCCTCCCCAAATTCAAATTTAGTGTCTGCAATAATGATGCCTCGTTGTAGGGCAAATTCATAAGCAAAATTGTAAAGTTGTAAGCTAAGTTGTTTTATTTGGTTAGACTTTTCTTCTCCGATTATCTCTATTAATTGGTCTAAGATGATGTTCTCGTCATGCTTGCCTTGCTGTGCTTTAGTGGAGGGAGTGAAGATTGGTAATGGAAGTTTTTCTGCTTTTTGGAGGTTTTTTGGTAAAGGAATGCCACAAATGCTTTGCGATTTTTTATATTCTTTCCATCCTGAGCCAATAATATAACCACGAACAATCGCTTCTACAGGAAGGGGTTTTAGTTTGCGTACAATCATTCCGCGACCGTCAATTTGTTTTAGTTCTTCTGGGGTAAGGTAGTCAGATATTTTTAAACATTCAGTGAGTTGATTGGGAACTATATGGCTGGTTTTTTGCATCCAAAACTGTGCAACTTCTGTTAGAAGTCGGCCTTTTCCTGGAATAGAAGTTGGTAAAATAGCGTCGTAGGCTGAAATTCTATCAGTGGTAACGATAAGTAAGTGTTGCTCATCAATATCATAAATATCTCTTACTTTTCCTTTGTTAATTAGTGATAGGCTAGTGAGGGTAGATTCATAAAGTGGTTGCATGTTTTATCCTGATGTTTTGCTATTTTTTGTTTAGAGTTGTTTCCCAAGTCTCTACTTAGAAAGCTGGTGCTATATCCAGTTTGTTAAGTTCTTTCTTATAGAGATTTGGGTATTAGACTAATTCAAAGTTGTCTGTCTTGTCTTGTCTATCTTGTCTATCTTGCCTATCTTGCCTATCTTGCCTATCTTGCCTATCTTGCCTATCTTGCC
>CAYLXI010000149.1:0-1998 GCA_964387695.1 uncultured Piscirickettsiaceae bacterium | reverse complement strand
TGGGGCGAGTGTTGAGTTTCACTGTATTAGTTTAATTTTGGTTCGTTTTGTTTGAAAATAAGAAGAATGACTACTTCGCTTTCTTTCAGAACATAAAGCACAGAGTACCCCTGTACCACAACTCTTCTACAACTTATTCTTGAAGCTTAATTTGCACGCCTGAGCCGGGAAAGGATGTAAGCAACTCTTTAACAGACTGGCGAAGTTTATCTAGGTGTTGTCTTACAAATGATTTAGATGCCGTTTGTGCTAGAAGATACTTAGCAATTTGCGTAATTGAGGAACGCGCTTTTAATGTATAGCGTATAGTTCTCAAGCCTATAAACCTAATTCGTTATAAACTGATTCAAAAGCCTCATTTGACGTAATGGTTTGCCCGTTTTGAAGCTGCTTATAACTTTCACATAAATCACGAATCAACTTCTTTTTCTGCAAAAATGAAACAAAGGCGGGGTCATTGGCAATGTTTTCATCGTCGTATAGCTCTTTAACTAGAGCTTCAACACTTGGGTTTTCAATCGTTAGTTCGTACATGACTATCTCCTAGTTCATTTAGTTTTGATCGTCATTTTATTTCCTGTTCTTATTAAATTATAGGCTATGAGACCTTATAGGTTTATTAAACCATTATACACATGCTTTCTTTGTTCTAAAACCTCATAATGCCAATTTGGAGACTTAAAAGTTGTTTCCTCCGCTGAAAAGGCACTTGACAAGGCCTCCAAAAGTTCAAATCTTCCATTTAAAGAGAGGTCTGCTATCTTCTGCGTATCTACCAACATTTTTCATTACTTTAATGCAATTTAAAAAAAACTAATTATCCATTATACCTAACAATACGCTTCAGTTTCGTTTACTCAACCGTTACCGATTTAGCTAAATTTCTTGGCTGATCTACGTCTGTACCCTTAATAAGAGCAACATGATAACTTAACAGTTGTAGTGCAATATTAAAGGTAATGGGTGCGGTAATTCTGCCCACATTTGTGGTGGCTTTTACGACGGTAAAATCTTTTTCTGAACTTACTCCTGACTGCTCATCTTCAAAAACTATCATTTTACCGCCCCTAGCATTTACTTCTTGTAGGTTTGATTTTAGCTTTTCTAGCATATCGTCTAATGGGGCGATGGCTATTACGGGCATATCTTCATCTATTAGTGCGAGTGGCCCATGTTTTAGTTCGCCTGCTGGATAGGCTTCGGCGTGAATGTAGCTTATTTCTTTTAATTTTAACGCACCTTCCATGGCGATTGGGTACATTGTGCCTCTTCCTAAAAATAGTGCGTTATGCTTATCGGCAAATTGTTTTGCTATTTCTTGAATGGTACTTTCATGTTCAAGCGCATCATTGATTAGGCTTGGTAGTTTTTGCATTCCTTGTACTATTAACTTTTCTTGCTCTTTGGTAATTGTATTTTTTACTTTACCTAGCGATGTTCCTAATAGAGCTAATGCGGCTAATTGAGTGGTAAAGGCTTTGGTTGAGGCTACGCCTATTTCTTGCCCTGCGTGGGTTAGGAACACTAGCGCTGACTCTCTTGTTAAACTAGATTCTGCTACATTACAAATACTTAGCGTTTGAATGTCTTTTTTTGAACTTTTAATTTGTTGCAATGCGGCTAGCGTATCAGCGGTTTCTCCTGACTGACTAATCGTTACAAGTAATGTATTATCTGCAATAATAGGATTTCTATATCTAAATTCTGAAGCTACCTCTACTTGGGTCGGTATTTTAAAAATGTCTTCAAACCAATACTTTGCAACTAAACCTGCATGATAGCTTGTGCCACAGGCGATAATTTGTACTTGCTGTATTGTTTGAAAGATATTTTTTGCTTCATTGCCAAATGCAGAGATTAAAACTTCATCTTGCGACACTCTTCCTGCTAGCGTGTTTATTACGGATTGCGGTTGTTCAAAAATTTCTTTTTGCATGTAGTGGCGATAATTTCCTAGCTCTACTGAACTGGCTGACAAGCTTGAGATTTTTACTTCTC
>CAYLXI010000148.1:0-2058 GCA_964387695.1 uncultured Piscirickettsiaceae bacterium | reverse complement strand
TGATAAAAAGTGTCGCTATTTGTGCTGAAATGAGGCGTAATAGCTAGCTATTGCAACGAATTGCAGTGAAAATATCGGCTCGTTTAGCCAGTATAAAATAATCTTAGTTGTTAAGTTCTTCCTATTGGAGGCTTCTAAGCGGGTTTCTCCCAAACAACTTTCCCGAATTGCTAAGTAGGGCTTTGTAGATTTAATTATGGTAGCCATACATCGCTTAAAATGTTAAATATTTGGGATTGTTTTTAATCCCATCCTTCCCGCCCTTAAAGGAAAAATTATGGCACAAATTGGCCGTGTTAATAAGCTTAAAATCGTTAGATTTGTTGATTTTGGTTTGTATTTAGATGGAGGGTCTTTAGGTGATATTTTAATGCCTAAGCGCTATATGCCGTCTGGAGCAAAAAAAAATGATTTACTAGAAGTGTTTATTCACCTAGATTCTCAAGATAGATTGGTGGCGACTAATGATAAGCCTAAGGTAGAAATGGGTCAGGTGGCTTTTTTAAAAGTACGAGATGTAAATTCTACAGGTGCTTTTTTAGATTGGGGAATGCCTAAAGACTTATTAGCCCCTTTTGCTGAACAGAGAATTCCTATGGAAGAGGGACGCTCTTATTGTGTGTTCGTTTACATAGATTTAAGTGGGCGACTTGCTGCATCCAGTAAACTAAGCTTGTTTTTAGAGGAGGAAAATAATGAGCAGTTTAAAGAAAAGCAAGAAGTAAAATTATTAGTAGCCAGTAGAAGTGATATGGGATATACCACGGTTATTAACGGTACTCATTTAGGGCTGGTTCATAATGCAGAAATTTTACAGCCTCTTAGAACAGGTCAAAAAATGACGGGTTACATTAAAAGTATTAGGGCAGACGGTAAAATTAACTTAACTTTGCAAAAGCTAGGTAGTGCAGGAAGAGTGGAATTAGAAGATAAAGTGTTGACTTTTTTAGTAGAAAACAAGGGGTTTTCAGAGCTGGGAGATAAAAGCTCTCCTGAAGATATTTTTAGGCAATACAGAGTAAGTAAAGCAAGCTATAAAAAAGCTTTAAGCAAACTTTATAAAAAGCGTAAAATTATTTTTGAAAAAGATGGTGTAAAGCTAGTTTAACCCAACTTTCTACTTATAGAGTGCTAGATCTTGTTGGCTAGGAATTTTTTGAGAGTGCATAGCGGACTGGTGCTATGTGCCAGTTTCTAAGTAGGATTTGGGCTTAAAGATAATAATGGCAATTCGTTAAAAACATGGAATAAAAAAATGGGAAGAGCTTACCAAAATCGCAAAGACTCGATGGCAAAAACCGCCGATGCAAAAACAAAAGTTTATGGAAAATTTGGACGAGAAATTTATGTTTGTGCAAAATCAGGTGGGGCAGATTCAGAAAGTAATTTAGCATTAAGGGGCTTAATTGAGCGAGCTAAAAAAGCACAAGTGCCTACCCATGTAATTGAAAAAGCCATTGCAAAAGCTCAAGGTGGTGGCGGTGAAGATTTTGCTTTAGCTCGCTATGAAGGCTATGGGCCAGGTAATTCTATGGTAATTATTGACTGTTTAACGGATAACCCTAACCGTACCTTTGGCAATGTTCGCCAGTGTTTTACTAAAACAAAATGTAAAATTGGAACTCAGGGCAGCGTTACCCACATGTTTGAACATTCTGCTATTTTGGTTTTCAAAAACAATGATGAAGAGGCTGTGTTAGAAGCCTTAATGCTGGCAGACATTGATGTAGCCGATATTGAACTAGAGGACGGTAAGGTGAGTGTATTTGCTCCTCATACCGAATATAACAAAGCTAAGGTAGCCTTGGCAGAGGCCTTTGGTGAGATAGATTATGAAATAGATGAAATCCAGTTTTTACCAAAAATATCTACCCAGTTGCCAGAAGAAGATAAAGAGATGTTTCAAATTTTTTTGGATATGTTAGATGAGCTAGATGATGTTCAAAATATTTATTATGATGTTGAGTTTTAAAGTTTTTTAAGGAGTTCCTTGAGGAAGCACTTAATAGCTAGCTATTGCAACGAATTGCAGTGAAAATATCGGCTCGTTTAGCCAGT
>CAYLXI010000147.1:0-2093 GCA_964387695.1 uncultured Piscirickettsiaceae bacterium | reverse complement strand
TATACGGCGTTAAAAACGCCCCCTTAAAACTTGCAAACTCTAATAAAACATCTGCTCCAAATCTAGATGAGATGGCTTCTTGCAGTCTTTGCACGGCCAAGCTTGTTTGCGATGATTTTTGAGAGGGATCAACACTTAATATAATTTTATGCTCATCTTTATTTAATAAAATAGATTGGTTTGCTAAAGATTCTGCCATGCCCTCTGGCTTAATTTGTTTAAGTAAATCTAGCCAAACTTCAATAGGTAAACACCCTTCTTCTTTTCTAACGGGGACAATTTTTTCTAAGTCTGAAGAAAGAGATTGGCGTTCTTTACCCTTATTAAGGCTTTGTTGCTTAATTTCAAAATTAAGATTTTTTTTAGGCTCATAAACAGTCTTTTCTTTCACCTTTTCTAAAGCTTCATCAACTAAACACTTAGGCTTTCCCAGGGTTTCTTTTAACCTCTTTTGCAAATCTTCAAGGTGACTTTTACCAGTATATTTTTCTGTAACTTCTTGCAAATCATACTCTTGAATAGGCTCTTTAACAACCGATTTAACTTTCTTAACCTCTTCTACTTTTCTATTAGCAAACTGCTGCTTTAATAAAGCGGCTGGGTTCTCTTGAAATGAGTATTCATTTTCTACCTTTGCAACAGGAACAGCCACTGAATTTACAGGGCTTTTTACCACACCTGGTAATTTTAGAGGCTTATTTGGCAAGCCAGAATTTCCTTGAGCAGCAGCCACAGGAACAAAGGCGAGCATTCTTAACATAGCCATTTCAAAGCCAATTCGTTCATCTGGAGCAAGGTTCATGTCTTGACGACCTAGCAGAGCAATCTGATAAAGCATCTGGGTTCTTTGTGGCGTTAAATCATCAGCAAAGCCTTGCAGAATCGTTTCTTCTAGCACAGCAGCTTCACCTATTGACCCTAACACCTGCATTAAAGAGACTTGATGTAGGACCTCTATCATTTGTGCTAACAACGCCGTATAATCAACTCCCATAGAAGCAAGTTGCTGCAAGGCATCTTTTAGCAAGCTGGCAGACTCTTCAACCAGTGCCTGTAAAAGCAAAGAGGTAAACTGTTGATCTACCAACCCTAGCATTGCCTGAACTGGCTCAAAATTAACTTGCCCTGCTCCAAATGCTATCGCTTGATCTAGAATGCTTAACGCATCACGAGCCGAACCATCTGCAGATTTAGCAATCATAGCTAAGGCGGCCTCTTCAAATGGTACTCTTTCTTGTTGTAAAATATAAGAAAGATGATCTTGGATTTGTGTCGTTGTTAAACGCATTAAATTAAATTGCAAGCAACGCGACAAGACTGTCATGGGTAGTTTATGGGGGTCGGTGGTGGCAAGCAAAAACTTTACATGCTCTGGTGGCTCTTCTAGTGTTTTAAGCAGTGCATTAAAGCTGCTTTTAGAGAGCATGTGAACTTCATCAATTAAGTAAACCTTATAACGCCCTTGCACGGCAGCATACTGCACATTGTCTAACAACTCTCTAGTGTCATCTACTTTGGTTTTTGAAGCGGCATCTACTTCAATTAAGTCAACAAACCGCCCTTCATTGATTGAAACGCAGTTAACGCAGTCTCCACAAGGGCTGGAGGTTATTCCCTGCTCACAATTAAGTGCCTTAGCAAAAATCCTTGCGATGGTTGTTTTACCCACTCCTCTTGTACCTGTAAACAAATAGGCATGGTGCAGTCGTTTCTGATCTAGTGCATTAGACAATGCCTGCATAACATGAGATTGCCCGACTAATTCAGAAAAGTTTTTAGGTCGCCATTTACGGGCTAGGACGGTATAAGTCACAATAACTCTCAAAATAATTAAAAAATAATGCCAAGCACAAGTCGCACCTAATCTTAAGGATTTGGGCTATAGCTTACTGAATACTGAATACTGAAATTTTATTCCTAGCTTTTAGTGTCCCATTATATGACAAATAAGAGTGGCTGTTTCATGAGTTTTTAATAGGATAAGAAATCCTAAACCTCATCTATTAGCCGTCTATAATGCAATCATTAGAATAACACACCGACTGATAAAACAATATTTCTAACCACTAATAACCTTCTAAAAACCAACATTA
>CAYLXI010000146.1:0-2124 GCA_964387695.1 uncultured Piscirickettsiaceae bacterium | reverse complement strand
AACACCTTAAAAAGAAAATGGCGGATAGCAAGAGATTCGAACTCTTGTTAGGGATTAACCTAAACACGCTTTCCAAGCGTGCGCCTTCAGCCACTCAGCCAGCTATCCAGAAGAGTGGGCATTATACCCAAACCTTCGCATAATAACAGTAAAAACTACATCATCTCTAAATCTTCTAAAACGACCTCTAGTCCTTTCTGTGCACAAAACTCATCATCTTTACCACTTGGAGCCCCGCTTACGCCGATTGCACCATATAAAGTGCCACCTGCTTTAATCGGTACTGAGCCTGCTGAAAAGGCAAGATTAACGTTTATATCCTGTAAAGGACTACTTGCCATAGAACCCATTTGAGTGCCTTTCATGTTAAACATGACTGAAGTATAGGCTTTTTTAAAGCTGATTGGGTAAGATACTGGCGGCGCCATCGTATCGCGTAGTTGAACCTGTGCAATGCCGTTTCGATCGACGACCGTCACGCTAACAGGAATACCTTTTGCTCGACAAGCATCAATCACACCATTTGCTATCTTGACGACCGTGTCTAACGTGAGTCGATTTACTTTAACAGACAAGCTTTCTTCATCAGCAACTGATACGTTTGCTATCAAAAAAAGTACGATTACTGCCATTATTTTTTTTAATCTCATAATTTTAACCTTTATTTAATTGTTTTAGGACAAGCTGTTCAAACTGCTCTGCGGGTACTGGCTTAGAATAAAAATATCCTTGAGCATACTCACAACCTAATGAAGATAGGAACTTACCATGGTACACCTCCTCTACCCCTTCCGCAACCACTTCAATATTTAAAGCATGTGCCATAGACACAATAGCTGTTACTAACGGCTTACTTTCCACATCCGTTGCTAAATCTTTGATAAATGCACGGTCAATTTTTAATTTATTTACAGGAAATTTTTTGATATAACTTAAAGAAGAATAGCCTGTCCCAAAATCATCTATCAGTATTTTAAAGCCGAGATCTCGTATTTTATTAAACTGCTGAATCAGGTTGTCACTGTCTTCAAATAACATACTTTCGGTAACTTCAATCTGTAAAAAGTTTTCTATTTTTTCATTTTTTAAATTAATACTAATTTGATTCAATTGTAAAAGAATGGTTTTAAAGTTATCTAGACACTGTTTTGAAGACAGATTTACATTCAGTTTAAATTCTTTATCTTTCCCAAAAAGTTCGCTCTTAATCCACGCCATGCCTTGTCGATAACTTTCATCTAACACCCATTCTCCAAGCTGAATAATAGAGCCCATTTCCTCTGCCACGGGAATAAATTCATCTGGAAAAATTAGTCCTTTTTTAGAATCTTGCCAGCGAACTAAAGTCTCTGCTCCAATAATTTTTCCCGTACTCAATTCAATCACTGGTTGATAAAATAGCCTTAGCTCGTTATTTTTTACCGCTTTTAATAATCTTTCATGGACGTTTACCATTTTTACAATTTCATCATGCATACTTTTTTGATAAAATTCAATGCGATTTTTTCCAAGTTTTTTGGCTTGGTACATTGCCGTGTCTGCCTGCTGAACAATGGTGTCTACACTGACACTTTTATCGCTTTGAGAACAAACAGCTACGCCAATACTGCCGGAAACAGAAGTAGATTTACCCTCAATATTCAACGGTTCAGTTATCGTTTCTAAAATTTTTGATGCCACTTTTTTAATATCTGAAACATGTTGTACGGAGGTTAAAATAATAACAAACTCGTCCCCACCTAATCGAACAACAGTATCAACTTTACGAACATTGGATACCATAATATTAGCGACATATTTTAGCAATGCATCTCCTGCGTCATGCCCCTGCAAGTCATTAACCAGTTTAAAACCATCTAAGTCTATAAACAATACAGCTAGAAACAAATGATTTCTTTTTACTTCTGCTAGGTCTTTTTTTAATGATTCTCGTAAATACTGTCTATTATACAAACCCGTTAAACTATCTATATTCGCTTGTTTCCATACTTTTTTTTCATTTTCAAGCTGCTCTGTAATATCAAATGAAACGGCAATATAGTTTTTAATTTTTCCCTTACTATCTTTTAAGATGCTCATTCCTGTATCTAATGGAAACATTTCTCCTGATGCTTTCTTATTCCA
>CAYLXI010000145.1:0-2166 GCA_964387695.1 uncultured Piscirickettsiaceae bacterium | reverse complement strand
TATAAACAAATGGTAATATCTTTAGTTATGAACACAAATAAAAAACGTTTAATGGACAGGCGAAAGTTCTTGTCTATGGTAGCAGGCGGAGCGGCATTATCAATGATGCCATTAGCCGCTTTTTCTGACAACATAAAAACCAAAGCTAAAATAGTTATTTTAGGTGCTGGTGCTGGTGGTTTAGCGGTTGCTAACCGACTGGCTGCTCGCTTAGATGGTGCCAAAATAACCATGGTAGATGGGCGTAAAGAACACTGGTATCAACCAGGCTTTACTTTAATTGCCGCTGGTTTTAAGCCTGCCAGTTATTCTGTTACCAAAACCACTAAATGGGTTGCTGATGGGGTTGACTTGCTACAAGAGTATGCCACTGAAATTGATGCTGAAGCCAAATTTTTAATGACCGCAAATGGTACTAAACTGCCTTATGACTATCTTGTTGTCGCGCCAGGTCTAACACTTGAGTGGGATAAAATTGAAGGTTTTGATTTAAACATGGTTGGTAAAGAAGGTATTGCCGCAGTTTATGCAGGACCTGAACAAGCCGAAAAAAGTTTTAAAGCACTTACCAAGTTCACCAATGAAGGTGGTCAAGGTCTATTTACCCGCCCAGCTACAGGCATGAAATGTGCAGGAGCACCGTTAAAATATACTTTTTTAACCGATGATATTGCCCGCCAAAAAAACAACCGTTCTAAAATGGAAATTACCTATGCGGCACACTCAAACTCATTGTTTGGCGTACCTGTAATTCATGAAAAAGTCGTTAAAATGTTTAACGAGCGTGATATTCGTATCGAAAACAATCACATTATGAAAGCCATTGACCATGGTAAAAAATTAGCCACATTCAAAACCCCTATTGGCGATGTAGAACTGCCTTATGATTTCACCAATGTCATTCCTCCTCAACGTGCGCCTGATATCATTATGAATTCACCGCTTCCTTGGGCTGACAAATGGAAAGGACAAGGTTGGGTTGAAGTAGACAAACATAGCCTGCGCCACAATCGCTACCCTGAAATTTTTGCTTGTGGTGATGTTGCTGGTGTTCCAATAGGTAAAACTGCCGCTTCTGTAAAATGGATGGCTCCAGTTATAGAAGACCATATCGTCGCTCAAATTGCAGGCAAAGAAGGCACTAAATCATTTAATGGTTACACCTCTTGTCCGTTAATTACCACTCAAGGCAAGGCGATGTTGGTTGAGTTTGACTATGATAAAAAACTTATTCCTTCTTTCCCTGGCGTGGTTGATCCTATGGATGAACTATGGACGGCGTGGGTGATGAAAAAAGTAACGTTTAAAGCGGTTTATTATGCAATGTTACGCGGTAAGGCATAATTAAAATACAAGGAGAACAAGATGGAAGAATTTAAAATAAGTGTTTTTATTGCCATATTTGAAGAGCTATTTGGTTTTTGGGTATTTTGGTCTTTACTATTACTGGCTGTTGTTGGTATAGGGCTGTTTTTCTACTTTTTAATTAAAGAAAAACGCAACTCAGCAAAAGACTTTGCCTGGGCAAAATGGGCTGCTCCCATTACCGCTGTGGTTTCTGTACCTGGTATGTTATGGTTTACGTTAGCTGATTTTAGCGATATTGGTGGAATGACAGATGTTATATTCCTAGGTCTTATTGCTCTTTTCAGTGCCTTGGCCGCAACGGTTCTAGCCTATATTGCACAATCTTTCTTAACCAGTAAAGATAAAGCAACGAGTTAAAGAAAAAACTTAAAACTTCTCTGGTCAAACATGATCAGAGATTTATTAAGACGGTAAAACTTCCAGAATAATATTTTTATCCAACATCTCTTGTAAAATACTCTCTGCAAAATCTTGCATACTTTCAACAGATTGCCCTAAACTTTCTGCCAGACTACTCAAAACAACTTCTGCTGAATTTTCTTCATTATCGATTAATAAATTGAGCAACTCATATAAAACTGGAGACAGCTCCATAAATTGTACAATGTCTTCGTCATCTCGATAAACCAACAAAGTGGTCGTCCATTCAGGTTTATTTACCGTTTCTTTAGGGTTTAACCTGTGTACTGGCCACTCATAAGCCAAAGGCCATGCAACGGGAGATAACTGATAAACTTTTTGCCAATCTAGCTTTTCATTAAGTGCATTAAGAGGACCTTCTGCTACTTCAATACTTAC
>CAYLXI010000144.1:0-2199 GCA_964387695.1 uncultured Piscirickettsiaceae bacterium | reverse complement strand
GTAACCAACACCACACTGCCATCTAAAGTAAAATGTGTATAGTGTTGTTTAAACTCTCCTAACTCTGTCATATTGTTTAAAAGCTCAAAATCTTCTTGTTTAAAACCCCAAAGTCCAGAGAGTAGGCGTTCTTCATTTTGAGCCAATGCGTACTTGTCCTGACTTAACCCAAAAGCACCACAACTAAAATTCCAAAATCCCAATAAACCCCACAAATAAGGCAAATCCGATTTTTGCTTAAATGTGTAGTGCCTAGTCAAGCTATACTGCTTGACTAATAATTCCAAATTTGCTATACAGACAAGAGTTAAAAAAAGCTATAAACCAAGAAGATAACAATATAAATAGAGCAGATTATGATGTAAATCTATTAGATATGATAGAAGAAGATAGAATTATAAAAGGTATTCATGATGTATATGGAAAACTATATGATGAATTGGGATTTGATAAATTACTATACAATCCAGCTAGAAATGTAGCCAGTTGCAAGGCTCTAAAAGAGATAGTACTAGCAAGAGTTGCTAATCCTGATAGCAAAAGAGGAAGTGTATTGAATTTGCAAGAGAATTTTGCTGTAAACCTAGATTTAAAAGCAGTCTATAAAATGATGGATAAAATAGAAGATAAAGAGATTTTAAAATTAAATAAACTGGTTTACAATAACACAAAGTCACTATTTAAAGATAAGATTGATATAGTCTATTTCGATGCTACTACTTTATACTTTGAAAGCTTTGATGAAGATATGGGTGATGATGCTATTAGAAAGAAAGGTTTTAGCAAAGATGGTAAGTTCAATCAGCCACAAGTAGTCTTAGCACTGTTTGTAAGCAAAGGTGGACTGCCTATTGGCTATAAAGCATTTCCTGGCAATACTTTCGATGGACACACTATAATCCCAGCACTTCAAGAAGTACAAGAGCATTACAATATAGACAATGTTGTATTTGTGGCAGATGCTGGTATGTTTAATAAAGCAAATTTATCAGAGTTTGACAAAATTCATAATCCATTTCTTTATAAATATACTGAGTATAGTTGGAGCAGCATAAAACCCAAAAGTATAACAATCAAAGATTATCAACATCAATTCAATGAATTTAACAGTAGCTCAAATATAACATATATCGTAGGTGCAAGAATAAAAAATATGAATAAATCATTAAAAGAAAAGATTCTTAATATGGATAATTATAAGGCTATCAACGACAATACAAAGGTTGCTACCTTTCCTTATCAAGGTAAAAAGCTACTTGTATCATATTCTGATAAAAGAGCTAGAAAAGACAAATTTGAAAGAGAAAAAGGGATACAGAAACTAAGAGATAAATTAGAAAAGAATAAGTCTGTAAAAACTCATCTATCTAACCAAGGATATAAAAAATATCTACAATTAGAGCAAAACAGTAATGAAAGCAATAAAAATAATGATAAGAAATCTTGTGATTTATCCATTGTATTAAATGAAGAAAAAATAGAAGAGGATGCAGTTTGGGACGGATTAAAAGGGATTGTTACTAATAATTTAGAGATATCAAACGAAGAGCTTATTCATCAATACTCTAATCTATGGCAAGTTGAAGAGAGTTTTAGAATAACCAAACATGATTTAAAAATAAGACCAATATATTAAGTTATCAGCAGAGAAAATAAGAAAGATACTGTTATCTGTTCAAGTATCAGTACTGTACGATACAAAAACAGATAAAAAATTTGCAATACCATCTAAAATATCAGCAGATGCTAAAAAAATATATAAGTTAATGGAGGTTCCAATTTCATCTACGCCATATAAGCTTTGTAGTGCCTAAATAAAAATTAGAATCCCTTAGGTATGGGGTTGTAGCGATTTTAGGGGCTAAGTCGGGAAATAAGACCAATATATCATTGGAAACCTTCAAGAGTAAAGGCACATTTAGCTATTTCATTTATGGCTTATACTCTAGTTAGACATTTAGAGCATAGAGTTAAACTACAATATATTAAGTTATCACCAGAGAAAATAAGAAAGATACTGTTATCTGTTCAAGTATCAGTATTATACGATACAAAAACAGATAAAAAATTTGCAATACCATCTAAAATATCAGCAGATGCTAAAAAAATATATAAGTTAATGGAGGTTCCAATTTCATCTACGCCATATAAGCTTTGTAGTGCCTAAATAAAAATTAGAATCCCTTAGGTATGGGGTTG
>CAYLXI010000143.1:0-2241 GCA_964387695.1 uncultured Piscirickettsiaceae bacterium | reverse complement strand
TTACCAAGTATTTCACTAGGTATTTCACTAGGTATTTTAGTCTTAGTATTAGTCTTAGCCTTAGCCTTAGCCTTAGCCTTAGCCTTAGTATTAGTCTTAGTCTTAGTCTTAGGTTTAAGCTTATCTGACGTTAAAGATTTATTAGTATTTTCATTAACTACTTCTAATTTTTTATCTGTATCAGGGGTTAAATATGCCAATGCGGTATGATTAGCGTCATCTTTGATATTTTCTGTCGCCTGTTCACTTTGTCTATTCGTTGTTTTATCATTTAAATGGCTTCGATTATTAACTTCCACATTATTTTTTTGCACGCTTTTTAAATGATACCTCATTAAATCTCTATCTTGTCCCTGCAATTGAGAATCATAGTAGAATAAAGCAAAAAAAACAATTGCGAAAAGAAAAACTAAAAACAAGCCTATAAAAAAGAAAACTCGCAGACTTTTGTTTTTTTTCTCTTTACTTTTTTCTTTATTTTGAAAGGAAAAAAAACCTAATATTTTTTTAGATTTTTTTTGGTCTTGTTCGATAGGATTATACTGTTGGTAACCAGGTATTTGTGATAGGCTCCAGTCAGCATTATCCGCCTTTGCTGATTCATTAACATGATTTACCGCTACCTCTTCTTCAAATAATTGGTTAACACCTTTTTTTTCAGGTTTTTTTTCTAGAACACTTTCTAAATCTTCTTCTATTGCCATTACCAAAGGGACTTCTTCAGCATCTGGAAAAACAATCGATGGCTGCTGCTCTTTTTTAATTTTTTCATCCGATTCTAAATTTAAAACGATTTTTTCTGGCTCAATCGTTTCTTTTTGAGTCATAGGAGAAATAATTTCTTCTATTTTTTTTTCAACAAACGATTCTTTTATTTCCACTGACCCTACACTAGCATCCTGCGAACCTTCATCTTTAGCCTTTTTTTCTTCAGAGGCTTTTTTTAAAGCATCAAGTAGGATACTCATGTTTACATAGACCTTGTGTTTAAGAAGTGCTTAACACGTTTAAGATCACCGTTTGCAATATCAGGGTTCTTGACGATAATTGGACGGATAAAGATAATTAACTCTGATTTTTTAACTTCATCTGAACGATAAGAAAACAAATCACCTATAAATGGAATCGCGCTTAGTCCAGGAACACCCGAACGCTGATTATCATGTTTATCTTGAATCAAACCACCCAGTATTGCGGTTTGTTTATTCTTTAATCTCAGAATAGAGTCCATTTCTCTTTCTTGTATGATAGGCACCCTACTCACTATATTCTCTTGAGCCAACACAGGGTTCGGATCATTGACATAACCAATAATTCTTGACAGAGTTGGACGAATTTTAATTGTAATATCATCAGAATCTGAAAGAAAAGGGGTCATATTCATCATAAACCCAACAGGAACCGTATTTACCTTAGTCGTATAGGTAACAGTACCAGCACTGGTTGCGGTTGCCGATTCTCTATCTACATCCACAGTAAAATAAACCTCATTATTCACAACTTTTAATAGTGCAGACTGGTTATTCAATGCCATAATTTTAGGGCTAGAAAGCACCTTTGCATCACCAAACTGTTGTAGCATTTTAATACCAAGATTAAAGTTAAAACTACCAAGAGAAGAAAGGTTTAATGAGAATGCAGGGTTAGTTGATAAGTTTGTGCCTAACAACTGCTGCGATGCACTTTGTGAACCACTTGCGGTAGAGTTCGTTGCTGTCCAATCAACGCCCGATTGATATTTATCATTCAACTCAACTTCGATTACTGTTGCTTCTATCAAAACCTGTTTTGATATTCTTGAAACCACGGTATTAATATATTTTGTTACCGTAAAATGCTTAGCTCTAGTTGCATAAACAGTCAACAGTCCGGCTTCTCTATTTAAAACAACATTTTCAGATTGTTTAACTTTTGTTGTAGTATGGTTAGATAGATTTTCTGAATTATACTGATCATCTCTTTGAAGTTTTAATCCTTTGCCTTGGTTTAAGATACTATTTTTCGTATTATTATTTTTAGACCCTAACATTTCTCTTGTGGTTCTAGAAACAATAAATCCTTTAGCCTTTTGCTCTGCTGTTGCAACAATTTCCTTAACATTGTTTATCAGTGATCCCCAAATATCATGTGTCGCAGTTGAACTGGTTTCAAATGCACTAGATTGAGATAGCCCTGCACCAACACCTGTACCAACTGCCATTTTCAAAACCATGGTATCTTGTATTTTCTTAGAAATATTAA
>CAYLXI010000142.1:0-2333 GCA_964387695.1 uncultured Piscirickettsiaceae bacterium | reverse complement strand
TTCAATGCCTTCTTTTTGACAAGCTTTATCAAACTTATGATTGTTACTAGGTGTTAAGATCTTCCTTAAGGAAGCACTTAATAATACGAAAAAACATGCTCATAATACTTGAATCATAACTCTCTTTACAACCCAATTTTGTACGATACTTGCTATAATCGCTCCAGTAAACCTATGCTATAAGTCGGCTGTAATTTTGATAACACCAAGTTACACACAGATAAAAGCTATTTTACAATGTTATCTGCTACCTTGAATCCCTGTATAGAAACTTGGGGATACCTTTGTGCGAGAATAAGTGTAAGGAAAAACGGGAAAAACTCATGTCATTTCTTCAAGCAATTACCGCCGCCATGCCTGTTCTTGCAGTCTTGTTTTTTTTGGTCATTCTACGCCTACCCGCAAGCCGAGCAATGGGGTTAAGCCTGCTGCTGGTAACAGCCCTAGCCAGTTTAATTTGGTTAGTGCCTACCGTAAAAATTGCTGCTTCAATATTAGAAGGCTGGTTTATTGCAACGGCAATTTTAATTATTGTGTTTGGTGCGATTGTCCTATTAAACACATTAAAAGTTAGTGGTGCGGTTGCAAGCATACGCACTGGGTTTACCAAAATATCTGCCGATCGTCGCGTACAGACTGTTATTATTGGTTGGCTCTTTGTCTCTTTTTTAGAAGGGGCGAGTGGTTTTGGAACTCCTGCTGCCATTGTAGCTCCTCTATTGCTTGCACTAGGGTTTCCTGCCATGGGTGCGGTAGTATTAGCTTTAATTGCTAACAGTGCAGCGGTATCTTATGGTGCAGTAGGAACGCCTGTCATGGTTGGAATAGGCCAAGGATTAACCGACCCTAGCCATGAAGAGCTTGTACAAATTGCTATTACCGCCAGCAGTATAGATTTAGTGGTCGCTACTTTCTTGCCCTTAATTATGGTGCTGATTTTAACTCGCTTCTTTGGTGAAAACAAAAGTTGGCGTGAAGGCTTAGGTGCTTGGAAATTTGCCTTATTAGGGGGAATTTCTTTTACCTTGCCAGCTTTAATCGTTGTTTCAACCCTAGGGCCAGAATTTCCATCAATTATTGGTGGCTTAACAGGCCTGGTAATAACCGTTATTGCAGCAAAAAAAGGGTTTTTAATCCCTAAAGAAATTTGGCGATTTAAAAATGATTCCGTTGCAAGCGTATCAAAATCGTCAGATAATTTACCTGCTTCTTCTACAGGTTCAATGAGCCAAAAACACCCTGTACATATCTATCAAATACCTTTATATCAAGCATGGCTTCCCTATGTATTGGTTGCTGTGATTTTGATATTAACACGGTTGGAGTTTTTGCCTTTTAAAGCTTGGTTACTTAGCTTTAGCATCGAATTTAATGCCATTCTAAGTACCGAAATATCTGCCCAGATCTCGCCTCTATATTTACCTGGCACAATCTTTATTCTCGTTGCACTTGTGACTCTTGCCTTACATAAAGTACCTTTTAATCAAGCCAAAAAAGCTTGGTTAGATTCAATCAAAGTTATGCTGCCAACTGTCATTGCACTGGCTACAGCCGTTCCTATGGTGCGTATATTTTTAAACTCTGGTGTTAATGAAGCCGAGCTTATGTCTATGCCAATGGAGTTGGCTTCTTTAGCCGCACAAACCTTTGATACCCACTGGCCACTGGCCGCACCATTTGTTGGAGCATTGGGAAGTTTTGTTGCAGGGTCGGCAACCTTTTCTAATATGATGTTCGCTCAACTTCAAGAGTCCACCGCACTCGCTACAGGCTTGCCGACTCATTGGATTTTAGCCTTACAAATACTCGGTGCAAATGCAGGAAATATGATCAGTGTCGTCAATGTCGTTGCGGCAGCTTCTGTGGTAGGTTTAGTTGGTAAAGAGGGTCATATTATTCGTTACACTCTTGCACCAATGTTATTTTATGTCATAAGTGCAGGGTTATTAGTTTGGCTAGCCACTCATATCATTCAAATCCCTGCATAAACACGGGGAAGGGTATAGCTCATTTAAGATTGTCTGCAATGGTTAAGTTGCTTCTTGCCATGATTTTATAAATTCTTTGTGGTTTAAAGCTATTAACTTGTCTGTGCCCGTGTTTTCCTTCATGTTAATTTGAAACGGGGAGGAAGAAGGGATATTTGAACATTCATTTCCTGCTGAATCTAAATGCGTCATAAAGTCATTATTGCCTCTAGCTTGAACTGGCGTAGAAGCTGATAATCTCATTCCTGTTCTTTTGTCAACTACCCCTAAGTCTTTACAGCACATCTCGCTCAAAATAAAACCCTTGCTACAACAGGCTTTCAGAGGCTGTAAAAATAAATCGTT
>CAYLXI010000141.1:0-2340 GCA_964387695.1 uncultured Piscirickettsiaceae bacterium | reverse complement strand
GGGGTCTGGGTTAAACCACAAGGCTAGAAACAAGTCCAATTAACCCTCCAAAAACCCCACCCCAAACTACCAACCAACCTAAGTGCTGTTTAATCATTTTTTGCACCATATCTTTTACCATTTTAGGGGTAAGTTCTGCGAGTCGTGCGTCTATCATTTCTGTAACTTTTGCTTGAATATCGCCCATGACTTCTGGTTGATCTATTTCCTCTTGCACTAATGTCATAAACTCTTCTTTTTGCGTCATTTCAATTAAAGATTCTTTCATACTCGCAACAAAAGGTTCTTTTAAGGGTGTTAAAGCCTTTTCTCCGCCAAACATTCCTAACATACTACCAAATGAAGATGCCATAATCACTTTGACTAATTTATCAAATGCTGGAGACAAATCTACTTTTTTTATTACAGGAGCAAGATTAATTTTAGGCATTTGCTCTGTTGACCCTGAAATAAACTTATCGATATTTTCTTTTGAAAAAAACTCCTCCATCATAAGCTCACGAATAGCCAGTTTAAATTTCTCAAAATTATTAGGAATAACCCCAGAACCTATCAAAAAAGGTACTTTCTCAAACAACATATGAATGGCTAGCCAATTAGTTAAAGCCCCAGACAAAGCAAACAGACCTATCCACATCAAAACACTATTTTCTAGCACCACGCCCACAATTAAAATAACCGTAGCTATTAAATTAGTTACTATACTTTTATTCATTTACTTCCCTTCTGCGATGACAAAAGCAATCGCGTGAGTTTTTTCATCACTAACACTAATTTTCCAATCCGTAACACCTAGCTCATTCGATTTTTCTAAAGTTGTTGCTGATAATGTCAAAATAGGTTGTCCAGATTTTGTATGACTAATTGTCATATCAACAAAACAAACTCCCTGTGCAATGCCTGTTCCTAATGCCTTAGAAACCGCTTCTTTTAATGCCCATCGTTTTGACAAAAACCTTTCAGGAAACTTATGATTAGACAGTTCTAGCAACTCTTTCTTAGACAATAATCGTTTGGCAAAAGACTCTCCTTGGCGTTGGTACAACTTAGCGATGCGTTCAATTTCTACAATATCCGTTCCAATACCTATAATCATTGTATGCTTATCCCTAGCTTTTTATACACTGCAATCATTTTAAATAAGACTGCATTCTGGCTTCAACCATTATTCGCTTCATTTCTTTTACGGCATTGGGTAGCCCTGAAAAAACTGCTTGAGCGATAATGGCGTGACCTATATTAAGCTCTTCAATCTCTTGCATGGCGGCAATGGCTTGTACATTGTGGTAGTGTAAGCCATGACCTGCGTTGACTGTTAGTCCAATGGACTTGGCGTAGCTGGCAGCTTGACTAATTCGTTGTAGCTCGGCTGCAATCTCCGTGGCTTTGTTTTGCTCTGTGTATTTGGCATAGGTTCCTGTATGCAACTCTATAACAGGCGCTCCTACCGATTTAGCGGCATCTATCTGAGCTGTGTCTGGGTCTATAAACAGTGATACTCGACAGTTGGCAGTCGCTAGCTCTGCACACACTTGGCTTAACCACCGCTGCTGCCCTGCGACATCTAGCCCGCCTTCGGTGGTGAGTTCTTCTCGTCTTTCTGGCACTAAACAGACATCTTCGGGCTTAAATTTTAGGGCTATTTGCACCATTTCTTGGGTTGCAGCCATTTCTAGGTTAATTTTGGTCTGACGCATTGCCGAAAGTCGTGCTACATCTTCATCTTGAATATGACGACGGTCTTCGCGTAAATGCAGTGTAATACTATCTGCTCCTGCCATTTCTGCATCTAAGGCTGCTTTAATAGGATCAGGATAAGCCGTGCCTCTGGCTTGTCTTAATGTGGCTACATGGTCAATATTTAGACCTAGGTAAATTGAATTCATAGTTAAATCTCAAGGTTGAAAAAGGGCCCGTGTTTGTATGGGTTTATTTCCTAAATAATGGACAATAAGCATTCTAAATATTTTTTTCCAGTCGTTTAAGCAAGTTTCACATTTTTCCAATCGTGAAAACTTTAGCAAGCACTCCCCTGAAATTTTTGTGTAGCGTGCGGTATATAAACTATCTTTAGATTGAAAATAATCTATATCAGTCGCTCCTAACTCCGGGTAATAGTGATATATTTTGTGTGTTTGAATAGGTTGTTGTTGGGCATCGACTGTGGTTTGAAGCCCAACACCCATTGACATCAGTAGTTGGCATTCAAACTGTCTTAGTACCCATGCCTGGTCTATTCGGTTGTTGGTAGTCGCTAGGTCATATAGTGTTTGTTGATATGATTGAAATAAAATCTCTTGTTCAACATGCGGATAGAGCAAGCGATAGAGCAACTCATTC
>CAYLXI010000140.1:0-2391 GCA_964387695.1 uncultured Piscirickettsiaceae bacterium | reverse complement strand
GATTAGCTATTTATGTCCATGCTCTTGGAGGAGGTCAATAATCTTTGTAAAAAAGGACTGGGTTTTTTCATTTCACTTGAGCAAAGCTCCTGAAAGTAAAAATGAAAGTAGCTCTATTTTGTCCTGAATTATTGCCAAGATCTTTGCTTATAACTGCCGTTGCTGTATGTCAGTCTTTTAAGTAGAAGGTTTGGGTGTATTGAATGAATTTATTTTAGGAGGATATTATGAATGAGTTAAATAGTGATGGTGTTTTATGGTGGTCTATAGCGGCAATATTATTTTCTATAGTATCATTTGTTATTTTTGCTTGGAAAACTACCCGTGGTATGGAGGGTCTAGAAGAGGGGAAGGATACTGTTCCGCCATTAGAAGACGGTGAGTTGGATGATGGTCGTTTATAAAGAGATTGTTTTATTCTTTATGCAAATCTAATTTAGATTTTATTTTTGCGTATGAGTTTTGACACAAAAAAGGCTTGTTTTTTAATAAGCCTTTTTTGTGTGTGTCTATCGGACAAAATTTATTGTTAAATATCAGTTTTCTAAGTAGGGATTTGGGGTGTTGATAAGCGATTAGAAATAAAACTTATGATTAAGTATTAATAACTTTTGTTATGGTTTTTAAATTATTTATATAAAATATCCTAGCTTAGAACAAATGCTTAGCAAGCAAAGAACAATCTTTCTATTCTGTTTTTCAACAAGTATCAGGTCTTAATTAAGGGCGAGGAGAGTGCATGGCTAAAGAAAAAGCAATGTATCAAGATAATAAGCAAACGGGCTCGCTGTTGGATGGAATGGATACTTCCAATAAAAATTTACAAAATATTGGCGTTGAATTATTAACCGTTCATACAGAGGGAACTGTTCACGCTAAACGCATGTCTGGTACTTTTCGTAAAGCAAAATGGTTATTTGCTTCTTTATGGATTTCATTATTTACTTTTCCTTATCTGCAATGGAGTGATAGACAGGCAATTTTATTTGATTTATCTGAGCGTCAGTTTCATATTTTTGGTTTAACCCTGTTGCCACAAGATATTTGGGTATTGTCATTAGGTTTGTTACTGGGGGGGCTTTTATTAGCGGCCTCAACCGCTATTGCGGGCAGGCTTTGGTGTGGGTATTTTTGTTTTCAAACGGTTTGGGCGGATGTTTTTGCTTGGATTGAAGAAAAGATTGAAGGTTTGCCTAATAAAAGAGTTAAGCTAGACAAAGAGCCTATGAGTTTAAAAAAACTTAAGCTTAAAATACCTAAGTGGATTGCTTGGAGCTTTATTGGCTTTATGACCGCTTTTAGTTTTGTTGCTTATTTTACTCCCGCACTAGATTTGTGGGTAAGAATGTTTGCCTTTGAGTGGACTGGCACAGAAACAATAGTTATTTTATCTTTAGCTTTTGCAACGACATTTTTTGCAGGATTTTTGCGAGAGCAAACTTGCATCGGGTTTTGTCCTTATGCTCGTATTCAAGGGGCTATGATTGATGTAGAAACTATTTTACCTACTTATGATGTAGATAGGGGTGAGCCTAGAGGGCGTATTAAACGCGTTAAAGAGGGTGAAGAACCTTCTGATTTAGGTGATTGCATTGATTGTAACCTATGTGTTGCAGTATGCCCAACGGGGGTAGATATTCGCAAAGGCCAGCAATTTGGTTGTATTACTTGCGGTATTTGTATTGATGCTTGCGACTCTATTATGGAAAAAATTAAGAAGCCAAAAGGATTGATTCGTTATGCATCTCTGGCAGAGTTTGAAGGTAAGCCTGCGGTAGCTTTATTTAAACGCCCTAGGGTTTTGACCTACTCAGGTATTATGGTAGTTGCTACCATGATTTTAATTTGGGGGGTTGTGACTATGTCTCCCCTTGATGTTACGGTTTTGCACAATAGAGCGCCTTTATTTGTACAAATGTCATCAGGTGATATTCAAAACAAATATGCCCTTAAAATTGTGAATAAAAATACTTCAGCAATGGAAGTATCTGTTACGGTAGAGGGGCATGAAGGGCTTGTTTATATAGTAAATGATGTGGTGGCTATCGCACCAGGTAAAGTAGCCTCCGCAACCTTATTTGTGCGAATTCATAAAAAACACTTAACTGAGCTGAAAGTTCCTATTTACATTCATGTTAAAGATTTAAATAATCCTGAAGTTAGCGAGACTTCTAGAAGTGTATTTTTTGCACCTAAAAAGCGTTAAAAGTCTTTTATTAAGTGCTTGCTTAAGGAATTACTTAATAACTAATATTGTTTTATACAGGTAAAAAGTGCCGATATTTTCACTACAATTCGTTCAATAGCTAGCTATTACGCCTCATTTCAGTACAAATAGCGACGCTTTTTTCACGGCCTAATTCTAATCTTAGTTGTTAGGTGCTTTCTTAA
>CAYLXI010000139.1:0-2442 GCA_964387695.1 uncultured Piscirickettsiaceae bacterium | reverse complement strand
GTCGTGCATTTTAGCCAGTAAAAAATAATTGGCGGTTGTTAAGCGTTTCCTTAACAACTAAGATTATTTTATAGCCTAGCGATTCTTTAAAAAAGTTTCTTCAAATTCCTGTGCTGGAATGGGTTTACTATAATAGTAGCCTTGCAATAAAATATCTGAGCACTTCCCAATCAAACATTGAGCCTGCTCTTTTGTTTCAACACCTTCCGCGACAATATTCAGCTTTTTATTAACCGCAAGCTGAATAATCGAATCGACAACGGCATCATCATCAGGATTATCTGCCAGATGAGCTATAAAACTTTGATCGATTTTTAATTCATGAATCGGTAGTTTTTGCAAATAACTCAACGAAGAATAGCCTGTACCAAAATCATCAATCGATACTTCAAAACCAAGCGAAACTAAATGAGATATTTTTTGCAAGGCAAGCTGAGAGTTCTTGATTAAAACACCCTCCGTCAGCTCTAGCGTGATGTTGGCAGGATTAACTTGAGTAAACTTTAATAGACCAATAATAATCTCAATGAAACTCTGCTCATGAAACTGAACGGGGCTAATATTAATTGCCACTCTAAAACTAGGTTTTAACTTGTTCCAAGCAAGCGTTTGAAGGAAAGCTTTATGTAACACCCACAAACCAATTTTAATAATTTGTCGGCCTTTTTCAGCAACAGGAATAAACTTAGATGGCGGAATCATACCTAACACTGGATGATGCCAGCGAATGAGCGTTTCGGCAGAAACAATTTCTCCATTCTTATTTGCCTGCCCTTGAAAATAGACTTGAAATTCTGAGTCTAGCTCAGAGTGATTTAACGCTTCAATTAATGCAAGATTTTTACACGCCGATTCTTTTAACCCTTTATCAAAGAAGTAATAATGATTTTCATCTTCTCGGGCTTTAAATAATGCCATGCTAGCAAAGTTCACAACTTGCTCACAGCTAAATTCTTCATTTTCAATATCATTAAATGGAAAAAGACAAATTCCGATAGCACAGCTCGTATGCAATGACTGGCTAGGCAAATTATACCGACCATTCACTTCCGCCCATAGTTCTATGGCTTGCTGTCCTGCCTGTTGCTCTGCAAGAAATCGATCATCTTTTTTCGTATTAAATAGCACCGAAAAATGGCTTCCTTCAAGACGAGATACCACCGCACCCTCTGAAATAAAGGCACTTATTTTTTGTCCTACTTCAATCAATAAGGAATCGCCAATCTTTGAACCGTAAGTATCATTAATGATGTCGAATTCATTGAGCCCTAACAAAAACAAGCAGTAAAAAGACTGACTGTCTTTGCTTTCAAAATGCTTTTCTAAATGTTGATTCAACCGTTTTCGGTTCTCCAAACCCGTTAAAGCGTCAAAGTAAGATAATTTATCTATTTCCTGCTCTGCTTGCTTTATTTCCGTTAAATCTTGAAGTACAGCAATAAAGTGCTCAATGTTATTCTTGGGGTCAACCAACATTGACAGCGTCAAGATCGCACTAAACGTTGCTTTTTCTTCATTAAAAACTTTAACGGGGCCAGACCAGTGATGTGAGTGTAAAAGTGTCGACATGACAATATCAAACGGCATTTCAAATGAAACTTGCTTTTTTAACCAGCTAATATAATTTAGTTTTTTTAATTGCTCTTTTGACAAGGATGTATACTTACAAAATGCTGCATTTGGGTGGGTAATCAACCCGCTATCGTCGGTAATAAACTGTCCCGCAAAATGCTCATCCGCTAAACGATTATGAGCATAAAACTCTCGACTCAGGCTATTATTCTGAATCGACAACAAAATATATGACTGTCCCTCTAAAGTTATTTGACAAATATCTAATGTCACAGGAATAAAACTGTCTAGGTAGGTAAGTTCAATCCAAAGTTGTTCGGACTGTAATTGTTTGGCTCCAGAGTGTCTAAAAGCAGAAAGCCAATGAGAAAAAGCAAAGTGCTGCCGATTTATTTTTTGCGTATAAAAAAACACTTTTTCAAAGAAAATATTGTTCGCTTCAGCTTGTGGAAAATAGTCGACAAACAGCTGATTAAAAAACACGGGGGCACCTTGCTCTGAGAACAACACCATCGCCTTATCAAGCTTATTAAACATATCAATCATATCGACAGAGGTTAAACGTCGTATTTCTTGATTTTCATTTTTTTGCATTATTTAAACTCAATTATCCCAAATTAAAGTTAAATACAACCATTAGGAACCGCCGCACCAAAAATATTACTAAGAAAGGCAACACAGAACAACTAAGGTCATTTTATATTTTATTTCTAAGCAATGACTGCTGAAAAAAGACAACACTATCTTACGCCTATTTACGGAGTCTTGCCTAGGTCTATCCCTTGTACTTAAAGATAGGAGACTTAGTCGTTTCCTTCTAAAGAGAGACCTTTGCATAAGGAAACGCTTAATAACTAAGATTACTCTATA
>CAYLXI010000138.1:0-2545 GCA_964387695.1 uncultured Piscirickettsiaceae bacterium | reverse complement strand
TTAAGGAACCTCTTAACAACTAAGATTAATATCTGTTTAATATTTTTATGGAAATACTAAACATCTAAATTTTCAACTTGTAATGCATTAGATTCAATAAATTTTCGTCTTGGCTCAACTTCATCACCCATTAAAGTGGTGAATACTTGGTCTGCGGCAATCGCATCTGTAATGGTTACTTGCAATAGACTGCGACTTTCTGCGTTCATTGTGGTATCCCACAGTTGCTCAGGGTTCATTTCTCCTAAACCTTTATAGCGTTGAATATTTTGCCCGCGCTTAGCTTCTTTCATTAGCCAATCAAGCACCTCTTTAAAGGCTTTAACTGGCTGTTGTTTTTCACCGCGTTGAATATAAGCCGTATCCGTAAGCAAGCCGTTTAATGCTGCTGCTAGTTTAGTAATAGTTTCATATTCTGTTGAGGCAAAAAAACTTTCACTATAAACTTGAGTTGTTAAAGTACCATGCTCGCGTTGCTGTAAGATAATTTGAAATTTGGCATCACCTTCAAGAGCTGTTTCTACACTAAGTTGATAGGTAACTTTTTGAGCCTCTCCAATGGCACTTAAAATTGGTTGAATTTGTGATATCCAGCCCTCTAATTGAGTGTTATCATTTAGCATATCTAGCGTAACTGGCTCGGCATCAATAAGATGATTAAGAAAGGTTATATTATAACGGCGCGCTAAACGCTGAATAACTCTTTCAACTTTCAGATAATCTTTTGTTAGATTTTCTAAAGGCAATCCAGTAATTCTAGGGCCTTCTTTTGCAACGGATAATGCCGCTTGATCAAGAGCGGTTTGTAGTAAATAAGATTCTAATTGAGAATCGTCCTTTAAATATCTTTCTTGCTTGCCTTTTTTAACTTTATAAAGCGGTGGCTGAGCAATGTAGATATAACCTTTTTCTACTAGCTCTGGTAGCTGACGATAAAAGAAGGTAAGTAATAGTGTACGAATGTGTGAACCATCTACATCGGCATCGGTCATAATGATAATACGATGATAGCGGAGCTTGTCGATATTGTATTCATCAGGACCTATACCACAACCTAGTGCGGTAATCAGCGTGCCAACTTCGGCAGAGGAAATCATTTTATCAAAACGAGATTTTTCAACATTAAGAATCTTGCCCTTAAGAGGTAAGATTGCTTGGGTGCGGCGATCTCTGCCTTGCTTGGCAGAGCCACCCGCAGAATCCCCCTCCACTAGGTAAAGCTCTGAGCGGGCAGGATCTTTTTCTTGGCAGTCTGCCAGCTTTCCTGGAAGACCAGCAATGTCTAAAGCACCTTTGCGACGCGTCATTTCTCTGGCTTTACGAGCCGCTTCACGCGCTCTGGCAGCATCCATGATTTTCGCAAAAACAGCTAAAGCTTCTTTAGGGTTTTCCATTAAGAACTCAGAAAGCTTTTCATTCATTGTGGTTTCTACGGCCCTTTTTACTTCTGAAGAAACTAATTTATCTTTAGTTTGTGAAGAAAATTTAGGGTCAGGAACTTTAACAGAAATAATGGCAGCTAAACCTTCGCGAGCATCATCACCAGAAACTGTCATTTTATATTTTTTGACCAGTCCTTCTGATTCTGCATATTGATTCATACTACGAGTTAAAGCCGCTCTAAATCCAGATAAGTGAGAGCCACCATCGCGTTGCGGAATGTTGTTAGTAAAGCAAAAAATAGACTCTTGATAAGATTCAGACCACTGCATGGCTACTTCAACCATAATATCGTCTTTAACGGTTGCAAAGTAAAAGGCCTTATCGTGAATGGTTGTTTTATTAGCATTAATATAATCAACAAAAGATTTAATACCTCCTTCATATTCAAATATTTCATGGCGATCATCGCGTTTATCACGCAATTCAATATGAACACCTGAATTAAGAAAAGATAGCTCTCTCAATCGTTTTAATAGGTAGTCAAAACTAAATTCGGTTTTACTAAAGGTAGCTTTACTGGGCAAAAAACGGATTTCTGTACCGGTTTCTGTGGTTTCGGCAACCTTTTCTAAAGGTGCTTGGGGCTCGCCGTGGATATAAGCTTGCTTCCAAATATGACCTCCTCGTTTAATGGTAAGGATAAGCTCTTCGGATAGGGCATTAACCACCGAGACTCCAACACCGTGTAGTCCGCCTGAAACTTTATAGGAGTTGTCATCAAACTTTCCACCCGCATGAAGTACGGTCATAATAACTTCTGCGGCAGAAACACCTTCTTCTTTATGAATATCAACGGGAATCCCACGGCCATTATCGGAAACGGAAAGAGAGCCATCGGTGTGAATGGTGACTACAACCTTATCGCAATGTCCTGCAAGAGCTTCATCAATACCATTATCAACCACCTCAAACACCATGTGGTGTAAACCACTGCCATCATCAGTATCTCCAATATACATTCCAGGTCGTTTACGAACGGCATCTAGCCCTTTTAAAACTTTGATGGAAGAGGAGTCGTATGTATTTTCTGTTTTAGTCATTTTAGGTACTTCGTCAGTCATAATTTTTTCAAAGTCTTTTTAGTTCAAAGATAACTTGGTAA
>CAYLXI010000137.1:0-2598 GCA_964387695.1 uncultured Piscirickettsiaceae bacterium | reverse complement strand
AGAAATGATAACGCAGAGGCTGTAAACTTGACTAAGACCCCCTAAGGAAGAACTTAATAACTAAGAGAGGGGATTATAGTTAATTGTTAAGTGTATCAATAACAATGCTTAACCATATTTAACACCTACCAAGGCTTTACTCTATCTCCTACCGCAATAACACCCTGCTTACCTAAAAGCTCTGCCACCGCAAACTTAGAATGCATTCTTTTTATTGTCAAAAAACCAACTGGCTCACTGTCTACACCTAAATTAACGCCTTGAAACCTAATCTCTCGACCAAATCGATGGTAAACAGAAAGAATATCTCCTACCTGAACCCCTGAATCAGCAGATAAGTACAAAATATAATCCCCATCTCTAATATCAATAATTTGTGTTTCTAAAGGCCTGCAATTTAATTCTTGCAACACTGAACGCACCTGCTTCGTCAATAAAGCATGAAACATCATTCCAGTATCGGTCGAAAAGAAAGCATTGGTTCCAAAAGGTTTGTCGCGTCCAACAACTACGCTCCCTTTAACATCAAAACCGATTCTATTTTGACTTACCACCTCATAGTTCATCAAATCAATTAAATACCAATCTACCTCAAGATAGCGCGCGTTCGGCCTAACTTCAAGGTTATAAAAACGCCTAAAGCTATTCTTCATATCAGAGTCTTGATTATGCTTAGATGCCGAATTAATCACAGTCAACAATAAATACTGTGCCCCTGTTGCATCTCGAATAGGTTGCAAAACATTCATAGAAACATTAGGTACAATTGAACGGTTAGGGAATAAAGCTCCTCCAGAATTAAACCTCATTAAATTTCTATAGCCAGATGCCGTTAAACGCCGATAAAGCTCTGACTGATAGCCCTCTAACAAGTTAGATATATCTGAAACCGACTGGCTCTTATTAGGGCTCATTACAACTTGAGAAACCGCCAGCTTTAATTGATACTGATTACCCCGCACTTGACCACAGGCTCTTTCATCTTCTGTTAAACAAGCTTCAATTACGACTTCATAAGTGGTTAAAGCTTGCTCTGCAGCCCCTTTAATATCAACACCATACTCATCATAAATCTCAATCTCATCGAGATTTTGCATACCCTCACTGATTATTTTATAACCAATTACTTTGCTTTGAGTCGTAAACCTTCCTGAACCCTTAATTAATTGATGATTCGCCATTTCTTGAGAAGAAGAAACTGTCAAATTGTTTTGCATACTGGCATTCTTAAGGGCATCTCGAATAGCCATTTGTCGTGCAAAGGCTTTAGTGACTCCCTCCGTTGAAGCCACTCCTGTCGCACGAACACAATGTGCCTGACTTTCCTCTTGAGCAGAAGGAAATAGGTCTGAACTTAAATAAACCGATTCTTGAGCCAAAACAACTTGAGACAAATAAAGTGGCGCTAAACAGCACAACAACACCACTTGAAACAAGCGCGACATTATAAGCACGATATCAACCCTCTTTAACCTTATCAATTCGATCAATAATTTCCTGGGCTAACTCTTCTGGATGCCATTTAGACATAAATTTATTCGCACCGACTTTTTCTGTCAAAGAATCATTAAAACCCCCACTTAATGAAGAACTTAAAACAATATATAAATCAGACAACCTAGGGTCTTTTCTAATATTAGTGGTCAAGGTATAGCCATCCATTTCTGGCATTTCAATATCTGATATGACCATTAAAACTCGCTTTCCTACCGACGGAGAAATACCTTTATCCGCGTCATCAGCCCATTTTTGCAAAAATTCTAAAGCCAAACGACCATTGTTCATGATTTTATTCGCTATACCTAACTTGTCTAGGATTCCCTTTAGTTGTTTGCGTGCAACAACGGAATCATCTGCTCCTAAAACAAAAAAGTCATGACCTTTAGTTTTACCTTGATTTGCCTCTAAAAACTCAGGGGTCATCTTCCCAGAAACACCAGAGACCTCAACCAATACCTTTTCAACATCCACTATTTCAACAATCTGATTTTGTGCACGGGTAATACCCGTCAAATAATTCACTCCTTGCAAAGTATCAGGCGGTGCCAAAATGTCTTCCCAACGCAAATGAACAATTCTGTCGACATTTTCAACTAAAAAACCTTGAACAGAAGAATTAAATTCAGTCACTATCGTTAAAGTTTTCCTATAATTTTTTAAATCGACTGGCTCTAAATCTAACGCCCCAGCTAAATCAATCATTGGCATGGTTTTACCACGAATATCTGACACCCCAACAATACGACAATCAGATTTAGGGACGGGTGAAATATGGGGCGTACGAATGACCTCTCTCACTTTAAATACATTAATCCCAAACAGTTGGTCGCCATGTATTTTAAAAAGTAACAACTCCATGCGGTTCATTCCCGCTAAAGAAGTTCTCTGGTCAACACTTGCTAAAAAACTAGACATGCTCATCCTCTGAATCTTAAAGGTAAATCTATCACAACACCCAAATCTCTACATAAAAAGCAGGCATATCTATCATAAACCCTTGCTTACTATGAATTTACAAAACATCTATTTCGCCAAAGCCAAATAAAGGCAACGGTATTTTTGTGAAAATGTATTTGGACAACCTATTTTTCTTTTACA
>CAYLXI010000136.1:0-2677 GCA_964387695.1 uncultured Piscirickettsiaceae bacterium | reverse complement strand
TGAATGTATAGGCTTAGATACCTGTGTAGTTTTTACTATAATGACTGGATTTTTTTGAATTTGACATAGGTTTATGTTGGATTTTATTAGAGTTGTGGTTTAAGCGAGAATTGCTGTAAATTAAAAGCCATGTTTTCTTTGTTTGTGCAATTTGGGTTATAATAAGGTTTTTATAAAAGCGACCAAGAGCATTTTTTTCATGAGCAATGACACCTTCAAAATTCCACAAATTACTTTAGGCATAGAAAGCTCTTGTGACGAAACTGGCATTGCCATTTATCACTCAGAAAAAGGATTGCTGTCTCACAACTTATATAGCCAAATACCTTTACATGCAGAGTATGGAGGCGTTGTACCTGAACTGGCATCACGAGATCATATTCTAAGGTTATTACCCCTTATAGAAAAAACTCTTATTCAATCTAATATTGTGCAAACAGATATTACTGGCATTGCATATACTGCGGGCCCAGGATTGATGGGAGCTCTACTTTCAGGTGCGGCAGTTGCACGCAGCCTAGCTTTTGCTTGGAAAATACCTGCCCTTGGCGTACATCACATGGAAGCCCACCTACTTGCTCCTATGCTTGAAGATACGCAGCCTAAATTTCCTTTTATTTGTTTACTGGTGTCTGGCGGACACACTATGCTGATTAAAGTTGATGCCATAGGAAGATACAAGTTATTAGGAGAAACTTTAGATGATGCTGCAGGAGAGGCTTTTGATAAAACGGCTAAAATGCTTGGCCTAGGATACCCAGGGGGATCCATTGTTTCCCAGCTCGCTTTAAAAGGAGATACTAACAAATACAAATTCCCTCGCCCAATGGTCGACAGACCAGGGCTAGATATGAGCTTTAGTGGATTAAAAACATTTACTCTTAACACTTGGTTAAAAGAAAAAGCTCTAGGAAATGCCGATGAAAAAACTCAAGCAAACATTTGCCGTGCTTTTGAGGTTGCCGTAGCAGACACCCTAAGAATAAAATGTAAACGAGCTTTAGAACAAGAAGGATTAAATAGTTTAGTCGTTTCAGGGGGTGTTAGTGCTAACAGTGAAATTCGTAAAAAACTCAACACCTTAATGGAAAAACGCCAAGGAGAAGTATTTTATCCACGGCTAGAGTTTTGTACAGACAATGGTGCAATGATTGCCTATGCAGGATCTCAACGACTTGGTGCTGGTCAAAAAGATGATTTGAACTTTTCCTGCCGACCCCGCTGGAGCTTGGAAGATCTTCCTGCCTTGTAACTAAAATTTAGCATTTTAAGTCGTATATACGGCTGTCAATCTATAAGAATTTGTAATTAAAAACATAGCAGGCAAGGGATTGTGTTATATACCTGTTTTCTAAGGAAACACTTAATAACTAATAACTTAATAACTTAATAACTTAATAACTTAATAACTTAATAACTAAGTAGGGATTTGAGATGCACTCAAGAAACCTTTTTCTCTTTCTTTTCTGCCAACAAATCTTTAATATTACTTTTGTGACGCCAAAATAAAATCACTGTCATCAGTAAGGTTAAAACAACCCAGTTTACTTCGCCCGAAAGAAAAAAAATATAAACAGGTGCAAGAGCTGTCGCAACTAATGCCGATACAGAGGAAATTTTTAACACCTTAGCCACAAACAACCAAGTCATGGCAACCGCCAACCCAATGGGCAGAGACAAACCGAACATTACCCCCAACATGGTTGCCACACCCTTGCCCCCCTTAAACTGAAAGAAAATCGGAAACAAATGCCCAACAAATGCTGAAAAACCAACTAGGGCAATTATAAGAGCTGAAAACTCTAATTGATGAGCAATAAGAACAGGTAACAGCCCTTTTAGCATATCACCAACCAGCGTAACCCCTGCTGGTTTTGAACCATATAAACGCTTTACATTCGTCGCTCCAGGATTTCCTGACCCTGCCTCTCGCGGATCTGAAAGCCCCATCACTTTACAAACAATAATTGCTGATGAAATAGACCCTAACAAATAAGACCCTATTATGACCATAACCTCAAGCATATCTTTGTCCTATTAAATATATTTTCACTATTCTACTAAATTTTGATATATTCAACTAAAAAAAGAGGATCTAATGGATATTATTTTTATAGAAGCACTTAAAGTAGATACCATTATCGGCATTTATGATTGGGAAAAACAGTTTAAACAACCTTTATATTTTGACATAGAGGTGCAAGCAGACACTAGAATTTCAGCACAAACCGACGACATTCATAAAACCGTTAATTACAAAGCATTGAGCGATGATATCATTGCATTTGTTGAGGCAACAAAATATGAGTTATTAGAAACTCTTGCTGAGGATATCTGTCAACTAATATTAAAATCTTATGCTAGTGTTAAAAGCATGACCCTAACAGTTAAAAAGCCTCAAGCCATACCACAAGCTAAGAGCGCGGGAATTCGTATTATTCGCTCACGATAAACCCTTTGCATAAAAAGCACAACAACAGATGCCGCCCTCTAATAAAATTAGGGACTGGCTCTTACAAAACCAGAAGAAACACTTTTAATTACCTTGAGGAAGAACTTAATAACTAAGATTATTTTATACTGGCTAAACGAGCCAATATTTTCACTGCAATTCGTTGCAATGAGCCTGTAAATAATTCTGTGTAAACGCCCATAATTTAAAACACCCTCAAAAAGG
>CAYLXI010000135.1:0-2684 GCA_964387695.1 uncultured Piscirickettsiaceae bacterium | reverse complement strand
CTTATGGAAGCTCTTAACAGAGTATAGCATCCTCATATCCAACTTCTAAACAGAGATTAGGATAATAAGATAAAATACAAGCATGAAGCCATTTAAAACAACTATTCTTAATTCTTACTGGATTTTTTTACCCAGCCTGATAGCTTTACTTACCTTTACCTTATTTTCTACCCAAGCAACGGCACAACAAACGAGCTATCAATCGCACGACAGCCTATACCAATTAGTGCTTAACCATCTTAAGCAAAAAACCGACCAAAAACTATTTAATGCCGACTTTCAGCTACAAACGTTAAGCCGACACATTAATTTTCCTCAATGCCAAACGCCACTTAACTTAAGGGATAGAACCCCCGAAAAGATAACAGGGCGCAACACTTTTCAAATCACCTGTGCCGCACCAGAATGGAAGGTTACCGTATCAGCAACCATTTCAGGAGATTTACCTGTCATTATTGCCACTCAAGGCATTTTGCAACAAGCTATGATTAAACCAGAAGATGTTCAACGAATCCTAGTCCCCCATAAAAGAGTAAGAAGAGGCGGCTTTACTCAAGTCGAACAAGTCATTGGCTTAAGAGCAAAAAGATCTATGGGACCAAATACTATATTAACCGTCAGGCTGGTACAGCCACCCTACTGGGCTTTTAAAGACAAAAAGGTTACTCTCGTTACTCAGGTAGGGAATATTAAAATAGAAACAAAAGGCATCGCCTTAAAAAGCGGCGTTGAGCAAGAACAGATCCCCGTCAAAAACTTATCTTCTAAAAAAACAGTTAAGGGCATAATAATTGCTCCAAACACAGTATGGATTCCTTAAGTCATTTTTTAATGATAAAAATGTAAAGTTTTTTACAAAGCTGCCGTTATATTTTTTAGATAAAATTAAATATTACTGATAGAATCAGTCATAAGGTAAAGAGGGTATTAAAATGGATGTTAAAAGCATTAACTCCAACATGGTTAACAACCGCTTAAAT
The DNA here is from genome assembly GCA_964387695.1 of uncultured Piscirickettsiaceae bacterium. Classification (GTDB taxonomy): domain Bacteria; phylum Pseudomonadota; class Gammaproteobacteria; order Thiomicrospirales; family Thiomicrospiraceae; genus Thiosulfativibrio. Next base: position 1,704 of record CAYLXI010000135.1, on the reverse strand, counting down.
GACACGGAAAGAACCCGAGAAAAACAAGGGGATGCGGCAGCTAAAACCAATGAAAACACAGGTTCTGTCACAAAATCTTCCGATAAAGTTACCTTAACGGATGCCTCTTCTCAAGTAAAAAATCTTGAAGCAAAAGCGGCAGCCAGCAATATCGATAATAATGCTCGTATTGAATCGATAAAAATTGCGATAAAAGAAGGTAACTATGAAATTAACGCTGAAAACATTGCTAAAAACATCATTCAAACTGAACGATTAATAGCAGGATGATAAAAATCAATGACTAAAGCCATTGATTTTAACTCCCTTAGATCTCACGCAGATGAATTTCTCCAATCATTAGAGAAATTTAAAGCTCTTTTAACCGAAGAAGAAAAACTTCTTAAATCCAATAATATTGAAGATCTTACCTCTCTTCTAGAAAAAAAATCTCATCTTTCTAATAAGGTAGATAAAACTTTTAAGCTATTCAACCTCTCTCACAACCAAAAAAACATTACCTTAGATCAGCTAATAGAATCTAAAGTTTTTTCTACCTTCTCAACTCATCTTCAAAAACAAATCAAAAAAATTATTACCATAATCAATCAATGCTATGATTTAAACCTGTCTAACGCCATGACGGTTCAAATACTTAATAATTTAAATGAAGTCTCCTTAAATCTACTCAAGGGTCAAACCAATAATACAATAAGTAGCTATGGATCAACAGGTGAAAAAGACACTTCTAAAACCAAAACAAGCTTAGGAAAAGCCTAAAAAAATCTCATCGCAAGACTTACCCTTCCTAAAGATTTAGCTATACGCGCCTACCTTCTAAAATTAAATGTATGTTTTGGCTTATTTTCTGCTTTATTTTTCATAACAACAGAGTTACACTTCTTACATAATTTACTAAAACAAGGTCTTTTTTATATGCCGACAGATCAGCGCTCCTTCTTCAGAATAGATGTCATGCTTCCGTGCAGTTACCACATCATGTCGGCCAAAGAAGCAGAGGACACCCCTCTTCCTTCCAAGCTTGATAGCAACTATATTGAAAAGTTTTTTTTAGAGAATTTAACAGAACTAGATCAGCAAATTAATGAAATAATTGCTCAAATTGACCAAAAAAGCCACCTTATGGCTAATGCTTTAACTGCCATTAACAGTAAGGTCAATTTCGTATTACAAACAATAGACGAAAAACACTTATCTCGAACAATTCCACAAAAAATGGTCAATGTCAGCGCAAGCGGACTTTCTTTTAACATTGAAGAAAAACTTGAAGTAACCGATGTTATCGATGTACTGATTAAACCCCTAAAAGATGATCATCCTATTTTATTACGCTGTAACATTATAAATATTATGCAAGGAAGAAACAATAATAATGACTCAACCGTTTCTCTTCAGTTTCAACAAATTAATGAAGACGATAAAAGAAAGCTTATTTATTTTATTCAACAAAAAGAAATTGAGTTTGCACAACAAAAGCGTCATGACAATAACATAAAATTAAAAATGCCTCTGTAAATTAAGTTTATAAACACAAACCCCTACTTAGAAACTGGATATAAAGCCTTTCATTTACTTTTCACTATAATGACATTTAATCAATAAAAAAAGGCCTGCTCATAAGCAGGCCTTTTTTATTTTTAAGGAATCGCTTAAGGAATCACTTAACAACTAAGATTATTTTATACTGGCTAAACGAGCCGATAT
>CAYLXI010000134.1:0-2723 GCA_964387695.1 uncultured Piscirickettsiaceae bacterium | reverse complement strand
TTTAATATTATTTTCTTCATTTAGTTGGGGGCTAAATTTAACCGAACAAGAAAAAAAATGGATTAAACAAAATCCTATCGTAACCTTAGGGGCTGATTATGCTTGGCCGCCTTTTGATTTTGTTGATCAACAGCAACAACATGCAGGTATTTCAGCCGATTTTCTAACATTAATTGCCAAAAAAACAGGCTTAAAATTTAAGATAGAGGCTGATGTTTGGTCTAATATCATGTCCAAAATGCAGGCTAAAAAATTAGATGGTTTAGCCGCCGCCGCAAAAACACCTGAACGAGAAAACTATCTTTCTTTTAGTACGCCTTATATTGCCATGCCTTTAGCAATAGTTACCCTCAATACCACAATAAGCATTGATTCGCTAGCAGAGCTTGATGGTAAAACGATTGCCGTTAATAAAGGTACCTATTTACAAGAGTGGTTAGTTAAAAATCATCCAAAAATAAAGTTCTCAAATCAAGAATCTTTATTCTTAACCAGCGCGGGGAAAGTAGATGCCTATGTTGGCAATATTGCAGTGGCAACTTACATAATAAATAAAGAATTTTTAACCAATTTAAAGATAGTGGCAAAGGTTGAAAATTTTAAAACGAAAGTATCGATTGCAATTGATAAAGATAAACCAATGCTCTTATCAATTATGCAAAAATCATTAGATGCTATTTCCTTACAAGAAAGAAAAGTAATAGAGAGTTATTGGTTTAATGCTTCTGCTGAAAATACCGTAATTGCTCTTTCTGAAGAAGAGAAATTATGGATAAAAGATAACCCAAAAATTATAGTTAGTGCTGAGAAAAATTGGGCACCAATGAGTTTTGTAAATGAAAAAAATAAAGTGGCTGGACTGTCTAAAGAGTATTTAGACTTGATTCAGCAACGAACGGGCTTAGATTTTGTGATAAAGGTTGATTCTTGGGCTAACTCTATCCATGATCTGCAAGAAAAAAAAATTGACCTAATGCCTAATACGACGAAAACAAGCGCAAGGCAGGAGTTTGCCTCTTTTTCTGACCCTTATGCAAGTTCATTACGGGTTTTCTTTGTGCATGAAGATGTTAAAGTAAAATCCTACCAAGATTTGGATGGGAAAGTGCTAGCAATAATTGAAGGTTATGCCGCAATTACTACATTGGAAGCTAATTATCCTAATATTAAACTGCTGAAAGTATCGAGTATAGATGAAGCCATTGCGGCGGTGTTAGAGCGAAAGGCTGACATTTTGTTTGATAGCTATCCTGTTTTATCGTATCGTCTTAGAGAGCTTAGTGTGATAAATATACAACCTTTTAAAGCCCCTAAAATATTTATAGAAAATCCCTTGCATTTCATGGTTGATAAAGATCAGCCAATTCTTCTAAATATTATTAATAAGGGGCTGGAATCGATTACAAAAAGAGAACGAATCGATATTCACAATCGCTGGATCACACCATTGCCCGATAATAAATTAAATTCAAAGTTAGTTTCGCTAAGTTTAGAAGAAAAAAAATGGCTGGCTAATAATCCACATATTAGTTTTGCAGGCGACCCAGACTGGTTGCCTTTTGAAGCTTTTAATGAAAAGAGTGAGTATGTAGGCATCGTTGCAGATGTTTTAAATGAAATAGAAAATAGAGTCCCAATTAAATTTAGTATACAACAAACAAGTACTTGGTCTGAAACCTTAGATAAATCTAAAGATGGTCGCATAGATGTTGTTTCTGGCTCGACTGTAGAACTGGCTTTGTCTGAAAATTACATTCAAACAAATCATTATTTTTTAGCTCCTGTTGTTATTTTAATGCAAGATGGAAATGATTTTATTGAAGACTTAGATGTATTAACCACCACTAGTGTTGCGGTAATTGAAGATTATGGCTATGTAGCAAAACTAATTAAAGATTATCCAGAAGTTACATTTATTATAAAACCTACCGCAGAAGATGTAATTAATTCTTTAGCAATCGGCGAAGTAAATGCCGCAGTGATGTCTTTGCCTAAAGCCACTTTTTCGCTTAGAAAATTAAATATTAATAACGTTAGAGTAGTGGGACGTACTAAAATTGACATGAAATTAGTATTTCATGTCGCAAAAAATAAACCTTTATTACGGAGTATCTTAGATAAATCACTATTAAGTTTTTCTCAACAAGACAAGTTAGGCATAGTGGGCAAGTGGGCAAAAATAGAATTTGCTGAAAAAATTGATTATTGGCTAATAGCTAAAATAGTAACCGTGTTGTTATTTATTATGGCAATTATTTTTTATTGGAATTTAAAACTTAGTAAAGAAATAGCTCGTAGAAAAATGATTGAAAAAGAGCTAACAGAAGCTAAAAAAATAGCTGAAATAGCAGACCAAGCTAAGTCAGAATTTTTAGCAAATATGAGCCATGAAATTCGCACACCGATGAATGCTATTTTAGGATTTACGGAATTATTATCTAAGCAAATAACCTCCTCTCGCCATAAATCTTACATTAAAACTATTAATAGTGCGGGTAAAACATTGCTTAGCCTGATTAATGATATTTTAGACTTATCAAAAATAGAAGCGGGGAAAATGGAGATTACATTAAAACCGACCAATATTACAAAAATGATTGAGGATCTTGTTAGTGTGTTTTCTATTTCGGCTAATGATAAATCTTTAGCGTTAAGGGTTTCAGTAGATAAGAACCTACCTAACTTATTGCTGATAGATGAACTTAGGTTGCGCCAAATATTAT
>CAYLXI010000133.1:0-2855 GCA_964387695.1 uncultured Piscirickettsiaceae bacterium | reverse complement strand
AAATCAGCGTGGAGCGATGAATACAGAGCTAAGGTTGTATTTCAACAGTGATTTATATGCGGTGGCCCTGGGATTTGGGTTAAGGCTTTCTTTTTTATTGTTTTTCAGTATAATACTCTATCCTTTCTGTACTGGTCGCAAGTACAGGTCTTAACATTTATTAATTTTGGAGAAAAAAATGAGTCAAACATGGAGAGCAGAATTACGCACAGATGAAGGGAAGGGTGCGAGCCGCCGTCTTCGTCATGCTGGAAAAATACCAGCAATTATTTATGGAGCAGATAAAGAACCTAAGTCGGTTTCTTTTGCCGCTAATTTTATATCAAGAGTTTTACAAGATGACACTGTTTATAACACAGTATTAAATATTGATCTTTTAGGCAATACAGAGTCTTGTATTATTAAAGATATGCAAAGACATCCTGCTACAGGTCTTGTAATGCATATAGATATGCAGCGAGCAAATGATGATTCAGTCATAATTAAACGAGTTCCTTTTGAGTTTGAAGGGGTCTCAAGTTCTCCAGGTGTTAAATCTGGAGGACAAATGACTTTTATGCAAACGGATGTCGAAGTTAGATGTTTGGCAAAAGATCTTGTTGCATCAATCTCTGTTGATGTTTCTAAAATGGAATCTGGTTCAAATTTACGATTGTCTGAGCTGTCTCTTCCTGAAGGACTCACCATTATTGCATTGACTCATGGTAATACAGATTATGATCAAGCGGTTGTTGGGGTAGGAAAAGTAAAAGTATAAATATAAATAATCTTATTTATTTGTTTAATTAATTAATTAAAAGCCAGCTTATATGTCCCCTGTTAAATTAATTGTCGGCCTGGGTAATCCAGGTAATCAATATGAACAGACTCGGCATAATGCTGGTTTTTGGTTTGTGGAGGAAGTTGCTCGCCAAAATAGCGTCCAATTTCGTCCAGAAACCAAGTTTTTAGGTGAATCTGTTCGGATTCAATCCTCTAGCCAAGATTTTTGGTTATTAAAACCCATGACCTTTATGAATCGTAGTGGTCAATCTATTCAGTCCATTGCAAAATTTTATAAAATCTTACCAGAAGAAGTTTTGGTTGTGCATGATGAACTTGATTTAGAGCCAAGCGTTGCTCGCCTTAAGAAAGGAGGCGGGCATGGTGGGCATAATGGTCTAAGAGATACGATTGCCGCATTTGGTTCGAAAGAATTTAATAGATTGCGTTTGGGCGTGGGACATCCTGGAGAAAGTAGCCAAGTTGTTAATTATGTTTTAAAATCGCCTTCTAAAGAAGATTATCAAAAGATTGATAATGCAATTTATGAAGCTATTCGAGTTTTACCAGAGGTTCTTGAAGGAAATATGGGTAAAGCAATGAACCAGTTACATAAAAATACATAAAATTAGGAGATATCATGGCAATTAAGTGTGGAATTGTTGGTCTGCCAAATGTTGGAAAATCAACATTATTTAATGCATTAACTAATGCAGGCATTGAATCTGCAAATTATCCTTTCTGTACAATTGAACCTAATGTTGGTGTGGTGGCAGTTCCTGATTCTCGCGAACAGGCTTTGGTTGATATCGTTAAGCCAGAAAAAACTTTATCAGCAACGGTTGATTTTATGGACATTGCCGGTCTTGTTGAAGGTGCCTCAAAGGGCGAAGGTTTAGGAAATAAGTTTTTAGCCAATATTCGTGAAACAGATGCTATTGTTCAGGTGGTGCGTTGTTTTGAAAATGAAGATATTGTGCATGTTGCAGGCAAGATTGACCCTTTATCTGATATTGAAATTATCAATATGGAGCTGGTATTGGCTGATATGGAGTCTCTACAAAAAGCAGTGCAAAAAGTGCAAAGAGTAGCAAGAAGTGGCAATAAAGACGCTGCCGCAAAACAAGCTGTTTATGATAAAGTGCTGGCAGAAGTAGAAGAAGGCACTTTAGTGCGTCTGGTGAACTTAACTGAAGATGAATTGATGGTATTGCAAGATTTGCATTTATTAACAATTAAGCCAATGATGTATGTTGCTAATGTGAGTGAAGATGGTTTTGAAAACAATCCTTTTCTTGAGTCAGTTAAAAATCTCGCAAAAAAACAGGGAGCGGTTGTCGTAGCGGTTTGTGCAGAAATTGAAGCAGAAATTGCTGAATTAGACGATGAAGATAAGGCTGCATTTTTAGAAGAAGTGGGACAAAATGAACCAGGTTTAAACCGTGTTATTAGAGCTGCTTATGAACTTTTAGATTTGCAAACTTATTTTACGGCAGGTGTTCAAGAGGTCAGAGCCTGGACAATTAAAAAAGGAGCAACGGCTCCGCAGGCCGCAGGCGTTATTCATACAGATTTTGAAAAAGGTTTTATTAGAGCAGAAGTGACGGCTTATGAAGATTTTGTAGCATTTAAAGGTGATGCAGGTTCTAAAACAGCAGGAAAACAACGCCTAGAAGGAAAGGAATATATTGTAAAAGATGGCGATGTCATGCACTTTAGGTTTAATGTTTAATCTTAAGTGTAACTAAAGTTGTAATGCAAAATTACCAGGCCTGGTAATTTTGTGTAATGTTAATCTTCAGCTGGATATAGGATACGAGCCTGTCTCGTATTAAATATCTTTTCTAATGTCTTCTGGATATAAAAATATAGTTGATACATTATCCCAGTTATTACGCCATGAACGGCTAATAATTGGGAATTTAGCATCCCATTTATCTTCGAATTTTTCAAGGGCAAGTAATGCACCTTCTTCTGTAATGGATTGATAAATTAACTTTAAATCACTAGCCACTTGTTTTCGTTCTTTATAGCCTACATGTCAGGTTTCACCACGTTGTACCATCCCGTTAAGGGCTGTAACATGAAACACA
>CAYLXI010000132.1:0-2891 GCA_964387695.1 uncultured Piscirickettsiaceae bacterium | reverse complement strand
CTCTAGCACTTTCTTCCAACTCAACGGCAACGATTGCCGATTTTTCAGTTGCACTCATTGATTCAGATGCCAACCCTGCGATTTCTTGAATATTTTCACTGACTTGAGTAATGCCTACAGCTTGCTGACTAGATGCCTTCGCAATTGAATCAATCATTGTTGCAATACCTTGAGATTGAGTGACTATTTCATCAAGTGCAGAATTTGCTTCTTTGGTTAATACAACACTTTTTGCAACACTTTCTGTCCCCGTTCTCATTTGCTTAGAAACTTGTTGAGTATGGTCTTGAATTTCTTTTATTGAATCGGTGACTTCTTTCGTCGCTAAAGCTGTTCGTTTCGATAACTGACGCACTTCATCCGCAACCACGGCAAATCCTCGCCCATGCTCACCTGCTCTTGCCGCTTCTATTGCCGCATTTAGTGCAAGCAGATTAGTTTGCTCTGCAATATCGTCTATCACATTAATAATACTATTAATGCTTTCGACCATTGTATTTAAACTTTCTACCGAACTTGCAGAATGATTAACAATGGTTGATATCTCTTGAATGCTGGTGATGGCTTGATTAACAACAAGTCCACCTCTTACCGCTTTTTTCTCTGCTTGAGCCGCGTTTTCAGTGGCATCAGCCGTCATTTTAGCAACCTGTTCAGATTCGTTAGAGATAGATGACGCCACCCCTTTAACATGGGCGATGGTTTTAGTTTGCTGACTAATACTATTTAGTACCTGTTCAGAACTTATCTTCATTTGTTCTGAATGACTAAATAATTCTTTAGAATTGTAAGTAATACCTGAAACCACTTTGGTTAAATTATCCGACATGCTATTCAGTGCCGAAGCTAATTCACCCACCTCATCATCTTTATCTACGCTAATTGATTTGGTTAAATCTTTATTGGCGATTGCCTGAGAAAAAGCAACCGACTTTTTTAACGGTTCGACAATTCCACGGGCAACATAAAATATGGTTAAAAGCACCGTGACACTAATAAAAATAGTGAATAGCAACATTAAATAAAAACTTGTACTCGCCGCACTACTCAACTTCATACTTAACTCAGCAAGCTCTTCATCAATAAACTCCTCAACCTCTTTTAGTAGATTTATTTTTTTGGTATATAATTTAAACGCCTCTTTAGAATCCACCCCAAAATCACTCAACTTAGAGCCTTTAGCTAAAACATTCAAAGCGTTAATCGCTGGCGTGTCACTAATTTTAATGGACGAATCGATCGCACGAGGTAGTGCTCCTGTCTTGAATAAAACGGATGCTTTTTCGATGCCTTTTCTATATTTCAAAAACACTTCTTTTATTATGTTTATTTGTTTTCTTTCTACAGAAGACAAACTACTCAATCCCTCTAAAGATTGCATTACTTTTAAACTTTCTTCATAATTAGCAATAAAGCCATCATAGTGTTTTTGTTTGCCACGCAGAACATAGTTTTTAAATTGATGAATTGCACCGCCATAACCAAGCTGTTGATACAGCTGAAAAATAAAATTAGTTTTATCTAGGTTATTTACTTTTTCTAAAATCTTATCCCTTAAAAGGTCAGTTTTTAAAAACACCGCGTCTAATTTTATTTTGTTATAAAATTTCTTTTCATTTTCATTTGCTAACTGATAAAACACACTAAAATAAGCTTTCTCCTCCGTTATTTTTTCCACAAACAAATTAAGCAATCTGGGAGTAAGCAAATCTTTTGCAAAAACTTGCCCTACCACAGCTCGTTCAACACCAACACTTTCTTTAGCTTTTAAGAAGTTTGCATAGCTTGAACGGGCTTTAGCAACGTGAGCATTATCTGTAATTAAAGAGGTCTCCTCAATCAAGGAAAGCCAAGTATTGTTATGTTCGGTATAAACAGATAAGGTATTCGCAACCGTAGCCTGGTTGGTAGACACTTTAGTCCTCTGTTCTTTAATATCTTCGGTTAATTTAACGGCTTCAGTGATAATTTTATCAAAGGCACTAGAATAGTTTTTGCCTTTTATTTCCTGTAATGTGCGAGAAAGAATTTGCCATTTTTGCTCCGTTAGTTTACGCTGTTCAATAACTTCGCTACTAAATTTTTCCCCGTTACTACCTACAAATACCGCTGAATACCCTCTTTCTTTTTGTGTTTCATGAACATAATTACCAATATTAACAATAAGTTGCGCTATTTCTTTTTCCTTATAGACTTTATTCATTGCGATAAAGTCATCAACAATAATTGCCCCCATAAACCATACCGCAATGGCTAGCGGAACAACACCTACTAGTAAAATTCTATTTTTAATATTCATAAATTTCTCTTGTAAATTAAAGGATTTCCTAACCAATAGCCTAAAGCAACTTTCGTACTAGCACCTTTCGTACCAAAAATTTATAAAACTATGTTTCCCCTTTATTTTTTAGCATTTTCATGCGGGTAGTTTGGCTCACGATTTTGGAATGATAGAATGGCGGGGCTTTGAATAACGCCATTATCAAGATTTATTGCCCAACGAATGGTTTCATCTTGTTGCCAGCTATCTCGTCCTGCTAGTACGATTCTGCATGGTAAAGGCTTTATAAAAGATTGGTTGATGATAATAAGGCTTCAATGAGTAAAGAAAAAAGGTTCTCGTTTCATGATATAAAAGCTAAAGGCGTATCTGATCACGAATTAAACGAATCGGGCCACAAATCAGAGAAAGCTAAAGCCGTTTATATGCGTAAAACCAAAGAAGTGAAAGCGACAAAATAACAATTCTGGGGGAAAGACTGGGGGAAAAGTAAAAATCCAGCTTTTTCTAAGATAATAAAAAACCTCGTAACTCTATGAATTACAAGGTTTAAAGTATGGTGCGCCCGAAGGGAGTCGAACCCCTAACCGCTCGGTTCGTAGCCGAGTAC
>CAYLXI010000131.1:0-2957 GCA_964387695.1 uncultured Piscirickettsiaceae bacterium | reverse complement strand
GCTTTAGCTTAGGGCTAGTTGACATTTTCGTTATTGTTTTGTTCTATCTGTTTAGTCCCAATATCGAAAGCTAAAAACATCACAGCGGTTAACAAGGCACTTCAGAAGGCATTTTAAAGGTCTCCTTTTTGCTTAGGCAAGGAGCTATGAGAACTTTAAATTGTTCGCTGAATTTGGTCGTTATCAAGCTCCTTTAGCATTTCTAAAATTAATTTAGCAGAATGGATTGCCGCTTGTTCCAAATGCTTTTCAAAAGTGATGGCATTTTCTTTTCCCACAATATCAGATAAAGCACGAATAATAACAAAAGGTGTGCTCATAGAGTAGCAGGTTTGAGCAATTGCAGCCGCTTCCATCTCACAAGCGATCATTTCTGGAAATTTTTCGCGTGTTTGAGACACATCTTCTTCTTGGTGCATAAAGCGATCACCCGTGGCAATTAAGCCGTACATATGGGTTACTTCGTGCAGGGATTCAATCGAACTTTGTGCTATTTTTACCAGGTCTGGGTCGGGTAAAAAACAAGAAGGGCAGCCTGGTACTTGCCCTAATTCATAGCCAAAGGGCGTTAAATCTACATCGTGGTGGCAAACGGATTGACTGATAATAATATCTCCAACCTCTAGGTCAGGATGAAATCCACCAGCAGAACCAGTATTGATAACATAGTCAGGCTGGTATCTATCGAGCAATAAGGCAGTGCTAACAGCAGCATTTACTTTACCTATTCCTGAACGCAATAAAACAACTTCTAGCCTTCCAATTTTACCCAAATAGTATTCAAACTTAGCATGAGTGTCGGTGGTTAAATTTTGTAACTGTTTTCTTAAAATAGAAACTTCTTCTTCCATTGCACCAATAATAGCTATTTTCATAGTGTGCTCACATCATTCCCTAGAGACTTTAGGAGGGATGGATCTAATGCGAGGTCTTTATTTTTGTTGATACCAATGCCTTTAGATATAATTTCTTGGGCAATCTCTTGAGCGTCTTTAAGAGAATGCATATTACAAGTTCCGCACTGATATTCATTAAGTTCTGGAATATCTTCTAGGAGTTTAACGGCTAAAACATCTTGCATGGATGCTAGCCAAGCCTCTCCCACGCGTGTTTCATCTGGTGTACCAATGACACTCATATAAAAACCTGTACGACATCCCATAGGTGAAACATCAATAATTTCAATATCATTTGCATTTAAATGAGAGCGAATAAACCCTGCAAATAAATGCTCAAGAGTATGAATGCCTTTCTCGCCCATCATGGCTTTGTTGGGCTTATTAAAGCGTAAATCAAAAACGGTAATAGTATCCCCTGATGGAGTACTCATGGTTTTGGCAATGCGAACAGCCGGAGCGTTCATTATTTTATGGTCTACGGTAAAACTATCTAGTAATGGCATATTATTCCTTGAGAAATGTTGACTCAAATCCTTGCTTAGAAACGAAATGCATAGTGGGCAAGATCTAGTGTTGCTCTAGTGCTGTACACCAGTTTATAAGTAGGGATTTGGCGTTGAGATTAAAATTGTTTTTTTAAAATTTAAAGCAAACATCGTATTGAGTTGTAGCAATATAGTTAACCGTTGCTCCTGTCGCTCCGCTCCCGCGTACAGAACCCCTGTTTGCAATACCGTCATCATTTTGACGGTCTAATATTTCAGCTATCTCTCCCGATAAATCTCCAAAGCAAATACTGTGACCACTCATGTTTTGAGCATTATTTTGTATGCCTATAATGCCACCCCATGGGTGTTTTGGTTGACTTGAGTCTGTGCCAGACCCCTTAATTAGTCCAGCAGCGCGGAGATGTTGAAAAAACCTTCTTGATTCGTCTCCAGCGGATGTCCCGTTAAAGCTCCCTTCAATGATGCCGTTACCATTGCCTTTTTGAGATGAGCTAACACCTGTAAAACGATCGGCATTAGCATCATCTCCAGGCATAAAACTATAACGATCTTGGTAGCTGTAAGCGGCAGTAACTATGCCATGGAATTGATTGATTGCATTTTTAAATCTTGCATTTTGGATGATTTCTTGTCCCTTAAGAATGCCCCCTAGCAATATGCCAATAATGACTAAAACAATGGCTATTTCAACTAAGGTAAACCCTTTTTGTTTTTTAAAGAGGTTGCTCATGCATGTGTCCTTGAAGAAACATTGATTTTTAACTCTTGAATTATAATATAGAAAACAATGAATAATTCATGTTTTTTTGCTCTTACCCGAATCCCTGCAGTTTTGAAATCAATTCTTGTAAAGCAAGTGCTCGGTGACTTTGTTTGTTTTTATGTTCAGAACTTAGCTCGGCAACAGAACAATTTTCTTGCGGTAACCAAATAGCAGGATCATAGCCAAACCCCCCTTTGCCTTTAAGCTCTGTTAACACCTCTCCGCACCACTGACCAAGACCTATCATAGGCGTGGGGTCTTCAGCAAAGCGAACCAACACAACGGCACAATAGTAGCAAGCCTGACGGTTGCTTTCTCCTTGCATTTGAGCTAATAACTTTTGATTGTTTTTTGCATCCGTCGCACCCAACCCCTTTACATCCGCAGAATATCTTGCTGAATAAATACCAGGCCTGCCTTTTAGGGCTAGCACCTCTAAACCTGAATCATCCGCTATTGCAGGTAGCCCCGTTTTTTTTGCTGCAAATCGAGCTTTTAAAATGGCATTTTCTATAAAGCTAAGTCCAGTCTCTTCAGCTTCCGCACTAAAAAAATCAGACTGAGGCAGTACCGTCCATCCTAAAGGTTTAAGCAAATCCTGTATTTCAGCTAATTTCCCTTTATTTCCTGAAGCCAAAACCACTTTCTTAGCATTTAATGACACTTTAAACCTTCTCTCGTTATAATTAACGCTAAAGAATTAATTTCTTTGCGCCCTCTATCTAAACAATTAACTACAAGCATCACCAGTTGCTAAAAGAGGCGCGAGTTTTTGCTTTAGCAAAA
>CAYLXI010000130.1:0-2960 GCA_964387695.1 uncultured Piscirickettsiaceae bacterium | reverse complement strand
GCCGCTGATTTAGGCGTTAGCTACACAATGAAACATCTCTGTAAAGGCAAACATTAAGATGGTACAAATAAATAAAAATCAACTACCAAATATAAGAGAAGATGGTTCAGTCAAAAATACTGAAAAATATACTATTGCAGAATATGAGCACAGAGGATTACGACTAGAAGACTTAGCACTCCTATAAGTTAAAAAGACTTGAAAAATTCAGTCTGAAGATTTTTGGGCTAGAGAGAGCATTTCTTCGGCATGCTTTAAGGTTTGTTGGGTGGTTGTTATGCCTCCTAGCATTCTTGCCAATTCGTTTATTCTATTTTGTTGGCGTAGCTCACTGACTTGAGTGGTTGTTTTTTGATGGTTTGAGTGTTTTTCAATAAGGAGGTGCTGGTGTCCAAACGCAGCAACTTGTGGTAAATGTGTGATGGAAAATATTTGGCGTTGCAGGCCAAGAGTTTGCATTTGTTGTCCTACCACTTCTGCAATGCCGCCGCCAATTCCAACATCAACTTCATCAAAAATAAGTGTGGGCAAGCTTGCTACTTCGGCGCAGGCTACTTGAATGGCTAGGCTTATTCTGGATAATTCTCCTCCAGAAACAACCTTGGCAAGTGCTTGCAGGGGTTGGCCTTTGTTGGTTGTAACTTGCAGTTCTATTAGGTCAAGTCCTGTTTGATTGGGCTTTTGAATACTGGATAGGTTGATGTTGAATAGTCCATTGGGCATGCCTAATGAATGCATGGATTTACTGACGGTTTGGTTAAGTGTTTTGGCAGCTGTTTGCCTAGAGAGAGATAGTTCTTGTGCGGTCTTGTTCAGAGTTAGCCATGCTTGGTTTATGTCTTCTTGAAAGTTGTCTAAGGTGCTAAGTGAATGGTTAAGATCTGTTAGTTCATGGGTGATGCTTTGTTGTTTGTTAATGAGGTTATCTGGATCTATTTGGTGTTTTTTAGCGAGTATAAAAAGTTCTGAAAGACGGTTGTCGACTTGTTCTAATCGTTGTGGGTCTAGTTCTATTTGGTTGTTTTGATGTTGTAGGTCTGTTGCTATTTCTTGGGAGTCAATGCGTAATGAATTAAGTTGTTCTAGGGTTGAATTTAGTTGAGGTTGATAATTAACGACTTTTTCAAGAGTATTTATAGCATAATTCAAGAGTTCTACAATGCCTTTTTCACCATCAATGGTTTCATAGGCGGTTTGGCCAGCCGTTTTTATTTCGTTGGCATGAGACAGGCTGTTTTGTTCTTTAGATAAGGCTTTAAACTCATTTTCGGTTGGTAAAACGCTGTTAAGTTCGTTAAGTTGAAATTCAAGTAGTTCTATTTTGTCTTGTTGATCTTCTTGGTTTTCTAATAAAATTTTATAGGTTTGATTGAGCTTTGACCACACCTGGTAATTTTGACGATACTTTTGAGTTAAATCATTGTGCTGAGCATAGGAATCTAAAAGCTCAAGTTGCTTGTTGGTGCTTAATAGTCTTTGATGCTCGTGTTGCCCATGAATGTCAATGAGTAAGCTGCTTAAGGCCTTTAACTGTGAAGCAGCGACAGGTAATCCATTAATATAGGCTTTAGAGCGACCTTCGGCAGTTAAAGTACGCCGCAGTAGGCAATCATGCTCTTCATTGTTGTCTAGTTCTTGCTCTTTTAGCCAGAGTTTAACAAGATTTAGTTGGCAAATATCAAAGTTGGCGGTTACATCTGCTCTAGCTGTGCCATGACGTACCAGGCTGCTGTCGGCACGATTGCCAAGGGTTAGTCCAAGAGCATCTAAAAGAATAGATTTTCCTGCTCCCGTTTCACCAGTTAAGGTGGTAAAGCCTGTTTTAAAATTAAGTGAAAGTTTTTCAATTAAAGCAAGGTTGTGAATGGTCAATTCTTGTAGCATTAGAGTTTTTTCCCCCAGCCAAGTTTGGCTCGCAGCAATTTGAAGTGGTCGTGTCCTTTAGGGTGAATTAAGGTAATAAGATTTGAGTGTCGTTTGATGGTTGTGATGTCACCCGCTTTAATTTGAAAGGTGGTGTGTCCGTCACAGATAATGCAGGCAGTTCCTTTGCAGTTCTCATGAGGTCGCAGCATAATTTCACTATCTCCTGAGATAACAATAGGGCGGTTGCTCATAGTGTGTGGGTTAATAGATACCAAGCTAAGAATGTCTAGGTTGGGTTCAATTAACGGTCCTCCAGCAGAAAGTGCATAGGCGCTGGATCCAGTGGGTGTAGAAATAATAAGTCCGTCGGAACGCTGACTGTTTAAAAGTTTTTTATTGATAAAAGTTTCAAATTCAACCATTTTTGGTGATTTGTTTTTATGAAGAACGATATCATTAAATGCAATTTGATGAAAAGCATCGTTGCCTTCTACCTGAATCGTTACCGATAGCATATTGCGTTTTTCTTCTAAAAATTCACCGTTAAAAATCTCGTCTAAAATAGGGTTAATAGATTCAGGTGATATGTCAGTAAGAAACCCTAGTCGCCCTAAGTTTATTCCAATAATGGGAATGTTTTTGTCAACAATGCTTCTCGCGACTTCTAAAAAAGTACCGTCCCCTCCAATAACCATAGCAAGATTAATGTTATTTAGTTCTTCTTGACGGTTTATAAACTGAATACCATAGCGTTCTACAGGAAAATCAGTGCAAGAAATAGCATCTAAATAAACGGTTTTATGACGGCTTTGTAAAAACTGAATAAGTTTATCAATGGTTTCCCAAGATTGGATACCATCGTATTTTCCATAAAGAGCGATTTTATTAAACATAATATGCTTTGTAACTGAGTAAATAATCTTAAAGAATAGCAAAAGATTGGGTGATTGCAAACAAAGGTTGCAAATTAAATTATATTTAATCTCTTGAAAAGAAAGTCTCTCATCCCTACTTAATGTTTAGATTAGAAATTAAATGGAGGTAGTTACAGTGTCTGAAAATAAAACAGAGTTAAACGAAGAGCAGATTCCAGT
>CAYLXI010000129.1:0-3072 GCA_964387695.1 uncultured Piscirickettsiaceae bacterium | reverse complement strand
ATAAAATATAATCTATAAAGCACCTATTAAAGAGACCTTTGCATAAATGGGGTGCGAATAAAAATTAGATAAGTTTTTCCTAATAAAAACAATCGTAATAGCTCGCTACAAGGTAAAATTTAGCCTTTTTAATTTGTGTACCCAATTATACAAAGGCTTCTAAAGTAAAAATGTAATTTATTTAACGTAAAGGAATACTTTGTTATCTAATACTGAAGAAACAGATGTATCTAAAGAAGAAAAAAAATTCTTACATAATGCTTTGTTAGGCTACATCGTTAAAAACAACAATACCTCTATTATTGGAGAAATAATCCTTGCGTTGATTATATTTTACATTCTTCAAAGTAACATCCAAGAAAGCTCTCTTACCATATGGATCGCTTACATGCTCGTAATATCTGTGCTTAGATTTTTGGCAGGAAAGATTACTGAAAAGCAATTAAAACAGTCTAAAAAACAACAATCAGGCACTTATTTACTTATGAGCTTACTCGCCATGGCTGTAGGATGGGGGTATGCAGGAGGCGTATTTTTACAACCTGATAATATTATCATCAATTCCTATGTTCTTCTTGCCTTAACGGGCTTAGCGGCAGGGAGCATAGCATCCACTTCATATTTAATTAATTACTATATATCTTTTATATTTATTTCAGCATCACCTTTAATCTTGGGCTACCTGATACAAGGCGATAACCATTCAATGATTTATGCCGCGACAATTACATTTTTTGGACTATACATGGTAAAAGTAGCTAATCTTTATAGAAAACAGATTATTAACAATCTACTATTAAACAGAAATAATGAAGTTCTCATTACTGAATTAAAACAACAAAATAATGAAATCACCTCTGCAAACCATCTTAAAAATCGTTTCTTATCAAACATGTCTCATGAGTTACGGACACCGATTAATTCTACACTAGGTTTTATTCACTTGCTTAAACAAACAGAAAATGATGCGATTAAAAAAAACTACCTATCTATCATTTATAATGCTAGCAAAGAATTACTAGAAAAGATTGATAGCATTCTTAGCTTTGCAAATCTAGAAGAAAAAGAAATGGTAATTTTAAATAAATCTGAATCTATTATACAAATCATTAACAAGACGATTAAACTGCACCAATCACTACTCACTCAAAAACAAATTAAAGTTAACCTCGACACAGGCTCTAGCCTACCCGAAAAAATTGAAATCGATGCATTGAAAGTTCAACAAATCACCGAAGCACTGCTATCCAATGCCATTAAATTTTCTAAAAAAAACCAGCTAATAAATATCTCCGTAAACTACCAAACTTCAAACCAAACGTTAAGTATTACGATTCAAGATTTTGGCAAAGGAATTCATCCCGACAAGCTAGACTATATATTATTACCTTTTACTCAAGAAGATTTATCTGACAAGAGGGATCATGATGGGCAAGGACTTGGTTTAACCATTGCCTACCAACTTATCAACCTACTAGGTGGTAAGTTAAGCATTGAATCTGAATTAAATCAAGGTAGTACTTTTTGCTTCACCATACCTGCTGAAGAATCTAAAATTAATCTAAAAAAAGATAAGTTAACAGGAAGTATCCTTATTGTCGAAGACAACCCTACTAGCCAACTATTAATTAGTAAGTTAGTACAAAGTATTGGCCTAGACTATACGATTGCTAATGATGGAATAGAAGCGATAGAACAATTCAAAAAACAGCCTTTCGATCTCATTCTTATGGATGAAAATATGCCTCGAATGACAGGAATTGAAGCTACTACTGAAATTAGAAAACTTATGGAAGGCAAAGACATTAAAATAATTGCAATTACTGCAAATGCACTAGAAGGGGATAAAGAAAGATTTTTAAAAGCGGGAATGAATGACTATCTTAAAAAACCCTTAGATATTGCAAAGTTTTATACTTTACTAAGAAAGATACTTAAATAGAACTTTGCATAAATGGATGCACAAATTAAAAAAATAATTTAGAAAACAGTTG
This sequence comes from uncultured Piscirickettsiaceae bacterium, assembly GCA_964387695.1. Taxonomy (GTDB): domain Bacteria; phylum Pseudomonadota; class Gammaproteobacteria; order Thiomicrospirales; family Thiomicrospiraceae; genus Thiosulfativibrio. The sequence goes on along the minus strand of CAYLXI010000129.1, from coordinate 1,078 downwards.
AAGATGTACAATTTACAAAACCTTTTTTGCCACCTTTGACAAGTGATTTAACAGATTAATTTTTTCGGCTTCTTTTTCTGTTTTAAGGCGTATGGTAATTAAACTTTCCATTATTTTTATACCGTCTAAACACTGTAAAAAAAGTGCTTTTGCTTGCTTTTTATTTAGTGTGCAGGCATTCACCCCAAACTCGATAAGAGCTTCTTGATTATGCCAGCGTTTGCTACCTGCTAGCATTAATGCTGGGATGTCATTTTTGATATAGGCTGTTGTACATACAATGTCATACGCAGGTGCTAAATCAACATTTTGAGCGTCTTTGTACAAAAGACCAAAGTTTTTTAGGTGTCCGTCTCCATTTTGCAATAGGTAGTTCATGACCGTTATTTTGAAGAACTGTTCTAACGCCTTATTTTTATTTTGTTTAGAGGTAAACTGCGCAATTGTTTTAGCGACCTTTTCATAACTGCCTTTGTATTTATCATCCCTTTGCCTAGCTTGAAGCACGCACATATCTTCAAACCCAAAAAAACCGCCATCTTTTGCTACATCAAAACGCTTCATAATAAATAGTTTATCATCGTCAGAAAGATAAAATTCAGGCACAACAATGCCTGCGGATTTAACTGCCTGCATACACAGATATTCATTTAAAGCCAATTGCGGATAGTCATCTCCCCAAGATTTCACAATATAATCTTCTAATTGCAAGGTTGCCTTATCTTTAACTTGAGCTAACACCTTTGGTTGCACTCCACTTAGCGGAGTTGTCAGTGCAAACCTATCAACTAACTCTTTAAATAAGTTAGGGTTAGCAGGACGGAGTAAATCATTTAACTCTAGGTCAGTTTGCAAGGTTTTATGTTTAGAAAAATAACTTACTCGCCCTCTAACACTAGATGCCATAAATTTTAATAGACCAATATCATCGGTTTCAACTAATTTTGAACAGTGTTTTTTGATGACTGAAAGTAAATACCCCTCTGGCAGGTGCATTTCAAAGATGGGATGAAGTTTATTGTGTGAATAGCTTTTCGCTCTTACTGGCATGGTAAGTGAGATAAAATTATCTTGATTT
>CAYLXI010000128.1:0-3196 GCA_964387695.1 uncultured Piscirickettsiaceae bacterium | reverse complement strand
ATTTCTACTTATTTCAAATATTAGGATTAATTTTATTACAGCCATCTCTTTCAGGTTACAGTTTAATCATGTACTGGAGCATTCCTTTAATAACGCTTCTTCTTTGGCCGATTATCCACCAATTACTAAATAAGATCGCCTTTAAAGCTGTCTACACTTAATAATATCATGCCTAAAACCCATTATAATCCTCGCCCTGAAAGAGTCTCTCAAAAAAAAATCCTCAAAAATCGTTTATTTTTTGCGATGGGATTTGTTTTGTTTCTATTTTTTATTCTTATTTTTAGAATGTCTTATTTACAATGGGTAAACTACGACCTTTATAAAAGTATGGCAGAAGGAAATAGAATTTCAACTGAGGTTATTCCCCCCACTCGAGGAAGAATATATGATCGAAATGGTATTTTACTTGCTGGCAACCAACCTGTATTTGTTTTAGAATTTGATAAAAGACGAGTTAAAAATATTGAGCAAACCCAAGTTGATTTAGCTAAGTTATTACCTAACTTGCCCTTATCAACAACAGAAAGATTTTTCAACCAATTAAAACGCTATTACAACGCAAGACCACTCACCCTTCCCATCAATTTAACTGAAGAACAAGCTGCCATTTTTTCTGTTCAAAGCCATCAGTTTCCTGGGGTCACTTTAGCCGCAAACCTTAAACGCATTTATCCATTTAAATCTAATCTTGCTCATGCACTAGGTTATGTCGGAAAAATTAATTCGCAAGAAATGGTAACATTAGACAGAGATCGTTATCGTGGCACTAAGATTATTGGAAGGACAGGAATTGAAAGACAATATGAAGACCTTTTACACGGACATCCAGGATTTCAAGAAATTGAAACCAATGTTAGGGGAAGAATTGTACGAACCTTAAGAACAACCCCTTCTACACCTGGTCAAAACATTAGACTGACCATCGACATTCATCTACAAGCCTATATTGAAAGCTTACTAGGAGATCGTAAAGCATCCGTAGTCGTTATGAAACCTCAAACAGGGGAGGTTTTAGCTCTTGTTAGCAATCCAACCTTTGATTTAAATTCATTTATTGGCGGAATTAGCCAAAAAGAATTTAATAAACTACTTAATCACCCCTATAAGCCATTAATCAATCGTGCTACAAATGGACAATATCCTCCTGCTTCAACTGTCAAAGCATTTATGTCTTTAGCCTCATTAGAAAACAGCGTTATTACAGAAGAAGAAACTATATTTGATCCAGGTTACTTTATGTTTAAAGGACATCGTTTTAGAAACTGGAATCGTGCGGGTCATGGTATTGTTAATATGAAAGCCGCTATTGCACAATCTTGCGATACCTATTATTACAAACTAGGCCTAGACATGGGAATAAATATGATTCATGATTATTTATATCCCTTTGGATTTGGAAGAATAACAGGCATAGACCTCCCAACTGAAAAAGCAGGAATACTACCTTCTAGAGAATGGAAACAAGAAGCTCGTGGTGAAGCTTGGTTTAAAGGAGAAACTATTATTACAGCCATTGGACAAGGATTTTTTTTAGCAACACCAATACAATTGGCTAAATCTGTTTCCATTCTTGCTAATAGAGGCAAAATTATCCGACCTCACCTTTTAAAAAATAAAATCATTGAAGATCAAGGTCATATTCCAATTAAACAACATTCTCACTGGGAAAATGTAATACAGGCTAAGGTAGAAGCAATGCATGGCAGACGCGGAACTGGACGAAACTATACCCGAGACATTAATTTTCAAATAGCAGGTAAAACAGGTACGGCTCAAGTATTCAGTTTACACGGAGAAGAGTATGATGCCGAAAGCATTAAAAAAGCCCTTAGAAACCATTCACTTTTTACTGGCTTTACCCCTGTTAAAAACCCTGAAGTTGCTATAAGTATTGTTATAGAAAATGCTGATATTAGAGCTGTTTCAGTTGCCGTTGATATTTTAGAGTTCTATTTAAACAAAATTTCTCACCCTAGTGTAACAGGTGAAAACAATGCTTATTAATCTAACAGGATCTAAAGAAGTTTACCGTAAAAATAAGGGGTTTTGGAGGGTTCTTCATCTAGATGCTTGGATTATTTTCAGTGTTTTACTGTTAATTATTGCCAGCTCTGTTCTTATTTACAGTGCTTCTGGAGGCAGTGAAATACTTCTCCAAAACCATCTTATTCGAGCTGGCATCGCTTTTATACTTATGATTTTCTTTGCCCAAATCCCCCCTAGCTATTTAAAAATCATTGCTCCATGGATTTTTATACTGGGCATTATAATGCTTATCAGTGTATTAATATTTGGTGACACAGGAAAAGGAGCGCAGCGCTGGTTAGATTTAGGTTTTTTTAGCTTTCAACCGTCTGAACTTATGAAGCTTGCTCTTCCTATGATGATTGCTTGGCTATTTTCTCACGAACACCTTCCTCCTTCTGGCAAAAAAATGCTTTTAGGACTTTTTTTAGTGGGACTGACCTCTGCATTAATCATAATTCAACCTGACTTGGGAACTTCCATTTTGATTGCCATGAGTGGATTGTTTGTGATATTTTTTGCTGGATTATCTTGGAAGTGGATTATTTCTGCCATCGCTTTGATCATAGCAAGTACCCCTATTATTTGGCATTTTTATATGTTTAACTATCAAAAACAACGCGTTTTAACCTTCTTAGATCCTGAAAGCGACCCATTAGGAAGTGGCTATCACATTATTCAATCTAAAATAGCCATAGGATCTGGGGGAATTGATGGCAAAGGGTTTATGGGAAGCACACAAGCCCATTTAGACTTTTTGCCTGAAAGCACCACAGACTTTATTTTTTCCGTTCTTGCCGAAGAATTTGGACTTATTGGTGTTATTTTGCTTCTATCCCTTTACAGTTTTATTATTGCCAGAGGACTTTACATCGCCAGCAAAGCGCAAGAAAACTTTACTCGTCTTCTTTCAGCCAGCCTTATCATGACTATGTTTGTTTATGTTTTCGTTAATATCGGCATGGTCAGTGGCATATTACCTGTTGTAGGACTACCTCTCCCCCTTATTAGCTATGGTGGCAGTGCATTACTCACTCTTATGATTAGCTTTGGTATCCTCATGTCCATTCATACTCATAAAAAAACCCTTTCCCAATAATCGTTAAGGAAGAGCTTAAATTAAATAGCACCTTAACCATTTAGATTATCATGTATTTATGTTAAATTA
>CAYLXI010000127.1:0-3454 GCA_964387695.1 uncultured Piscirickettsiaceae bacterium | reverse complement strand
GTTTGTTTGGGTGGTGGGTAGTAAAGAAAAATTTAATAGAACGGGATACGTTCCCGTAAATTATACAAATCAAATGAATGCACTAAAAATGGATGAAATAATTATGAATATAGAAAACTATTATGCCAACACAAAAAAACAACGTTTAGATCAACACCTTTTTGCGGTGGGATATGTAGCTTACTTATTATGTAAGCAATTAACAAATAATGATAAGCTTTCTAAAGCTATTTTTGTAGCGGGTTGTTGGCACGATATAGGAAAAGTTGATCCAGCATTCCAGCAATGGCTTTTAGATAAAACCAAGAAAAAACTAATTAATGATATTCCTGAAGAAGGGCAACATATCGACAAAGCAGGCAAGTTTTCTTTTGAAAAACACCCCAGACACAATGAAATTTCATTATTACTTTATTTTTTGTTGGATGATGATGCTGATAAATCTATTAACCTATCTAATAAAGAATTAATTAAACACACTATTCTTTGGCATCATGCAAAGCCCAATAGAAAAGAGGATATTAAAAAAATAGAAGGAGTGTATAACAAGTTAACTTCCGAGCAAGTTAATAAAATAATTCCAGTAACAAACGCTATTATAAAAAATTTAAAAAATATAATCGAAGCTTATGATAATAGCCTACTACTCAGTAAGTGCGTTAAAAAGCATAATGAAGATAAATTGTATAAAATAAAAAAAGAGTTTTTAGCCCCCTATAAAAATTATGGCGAAAATGAACGCATTGGCGATTTTAAAAAAGATATAGATTTTAATGCTAGGACTAATCTTGCTAGAACAGTTACTGTAACAGCAGATAGGCTAGTGTCGGCATTGAGTGAGGAAGCATTAAACTCGCATATTGAACAAGGAACTCTGGATGAATTACTGGAAAAAGCATTACTAACCGAAAGAGGTTTAAAGTCTGACATACAAAGCTGCTTACAAAAATTTGAAACAAAATATCCAAATAGTGACAGAAATAAAAAACAAACTATAGCTGTACAAGAATTAGCTGATGAAGATATTGTTGTTGGTGTGTTGCAAGGGCCAGCAGGGTGTGGGAAGACCAAAATTGCACTGGAGTGGGCTGCAAATAATCATGCTAAGAAAATTATATGGGTTTGTCCAAGGGTGCAAGTTTGTCAAGGACTAATTAACGATTTAACCAGTGATGAATATTTACCTAATACTAAAATTGAAATTTGTACAGGCGAATTTAAAACTATTTATCAAAATGGTAAAGAGATTTCAACACCAGAAAATGAAGCTTTTTCTGGTGATATTGTTCTAACCACGATTGACCAAATAATAAACACCATAACAACACATACAAAAATTACAGGTTTAGTGCAATTTATGAATGCCCATGTGATATTTGATGAATATCATGAATATATTCCTATGGCAGGATTTAACTTATTGTTTGCGGAGTTAGTAGCGTGCAAAAAATTACAACATAAAAACAACAGCACTTTGCTTGTATCAGCCACCCCCAATTATTATTTTGTACAAAAAATATTAGGACTAGGTAAAGATGATATCGTTAGTATTGACAGCTTCAATCAAAGCCAATATAAAATTGAATTTCAAGACTTTGATGAAAAGTTAGAAGATAGCACTAACCCTCTTTATGAATCTCAACCTGAAAATACTTTCGTAATTAGTAACACAGCTTTAACAGCTCAAAAAAGCTTTATTCAAAATCAAAATCAAGAAAATGCCATCTTAATTCATTCCAAATTTAAACAAACCGACAAAAAAGAACTGTTCGATAAAGTATTTAACGCATTTAAAGAAAACGGTAATAAAAGTTTTGATGTTTTACGAGCAGGGCCAATTGTGCAGGCATCGTTAAATATTACCTGTAATAAAATGGTAACAGAGTTTACTAATGCAGAAAATTGGCTGCAGAGAATGGGAAGATTAGATCGTTTTGGAGAAAATACTAATCCTAATGTATACATATCAGCATTATCTAAACATGTAAAAAATGGAAAATGTTTGGGTAATGCGAAATTTTTAAATAGCCTGTTTTGCCTACAAAGTACCAAAGCATGGTTTGAGTTCTTAAAGAAAAAACTACCAGAGAATAAAATTATAACGATTGCAAAAATCTATAAAATTTATCAAGAGTTTTATCAAGATAAAAACAGCATTAACGCGATAGAGCAAGATTTACTAACCGCATTAAAAAAGAGTGTATGGTTGATTAATGAAAAAATTATAGACCCAGTGACCTTTCCTAATAAGAAAAAACTTAAAGATGGAAAAGTTAAAATTAAAGCTAATTCCCTGCGAGGCAACAGCCGTTTTGTACAAATGGCAGTGATGAATATTGGTAATGGTGAAAAAAAGTTTTACGAGGAGTATGCTTGTAAAAGTGAGAGCTTAACCATATCAGTCGAGTTAATTACAGGTTATGGTGAGAGTGAAATGGATTTACTAGCTTTTATGGCAAAAAAACATCATAACATAATAAATGACCCTAATTATGGCGTAAGCAAAACCACAAAATACAAGGACAGACTATATTTAAAAAAATCCAAGGAACCAGAAACGCCAATTTATTTAAGTTATACACCAGGAGATTTAAAGCAAGTAGAAGCAGAACAAAACCCGTATGCGATTTATTATGCAGTGGGGAAAAACCAAGTAATTGGAGCTATTTCAGCCCACCAATTTAATACTCAAGGAGAGTAATTATGAAAAAAGTAACAGGTATAAAAAGTGTCGATTTTAAAATAACCGCATTAGGTCATGGCGTGGTAAATTGGAATGGTCCAACAACATTAACAGGAGATGGAGGCAAAACAGTCGATAATCACACTTTACCAAAATTACGAGGCTACACTAATCTTACGGGAAAAGTTAAAGAGGAAACAGGTTATAAATACAAAAAAGAAGCAACCGATATTGATTTTAAAAAAACACCATTATATATAAGTCAAAATTGTATTCGACATCATTTATTTAGAGACCAAGCATTTGATATTCACTATGCCGCAGAAAAAAGTTTACAAGGCGTTTTGGCTTCTATTACAGGATTAATTAGAGGCTTTGTTGTACCATCTAGCCAGTGTAAACGAACTAGCCCGTTATTAATGGAGGATTTTGTAGATGAACTAGGTAATGGAAATTTTGAACAATTTGGTCAAGCTGGTGAGAGAGATAGTTCATCGTTTTATTCAAAAACCACTTTTGGAAATACAAAATATACCTCTTATGGTTCAATAAGCATTGAGCAATTACAGTTTATATCACTTGATAAAAAGTTTGACCGTTGTGCTATGGTTATTAAAGAAGGTCAAGGAGAAGAGGTTGCACAAGCTATACAAGACTATATTCAACCACTTAACTCAGACCTTAACCCACAAGCCATATTCCATAAAAATTATGTGCGAGGAGGAACCATCTTTGAAGAAGGTGAAAATGGCATTCTACTTAATAATGATG
>CAYLXI010000126.1:0-3504 GCA_964387695.1 uncultured Piscirickettsiaceae bacterium | reverse complement strand
TCGTTGCAATAGCTAGCTATTACGCCTCATTTCAGCACAAATAGCGACACTTTTTCAGTCTAACTCTAGCCTTAGTTATTAAGAGATTCTATAAGTCTAGTAATATTAAATCTAGTAAATAGAATTTTGTATATAATTTAAGGGTTTTTAATGAAGTTAACTTCTAAAGGGCGTTATGCGGTGACTGCAATGTTAGATATTGCTGTGAATCAATCAAATCATCCCATCACTCTAGCTATGATTTCTGATCGGCAAGATATTTCTTTGTCTTACTTAGAGCAAATTTTTGCAAGGTTGAAGAAGTCTGGATTGGTTTTAAGTGCAAGAGGTCCTGGTGGTGGGTATCGTTTAAGTCGTGAGGCAGATGAGATTTCTATTAGTCAAATTGTACTGGCTATGAATGAAGTTATGGACCCAAGAAAGTGTCAGGGCAGAGAAGATTGCCAAAATGGAGAAAGGTGCTTATCTCATCATTTATGGTCAGATTTAAGTGAGATGATTGATGGATTTTTAAAGGGTATTACCTTGCAACAACTTATTGAAAATCGGGTTGTTCTTGAATAACGTCTTTACGCTTAGTTTTTTCTATTAGAAGAAAGGGCTTACCAATAAAAAATGTTTATAAACTTATAATTAAGGAGGTCATATGGCGGTTACTCTAACTGAAGATGCAGCGTCAAGAGTGAGGTCTATGCTTGGTAAACGAGGCAAGGGTATTGGGTTAAAGCTGAGTACAAAAATTAGTGGGTGTGCGGGATTTTCTTATGTGGTGGATTACGCAGATGAAGCGACTGAAAATGATGAGGTTTTTGAAAGCTTTGGCGTAAAAATTGTCGTTGATAAAAAGAGCCTGTTAAATGTAGATGGTATGGAGCTGGGATATGTTAAAGAAAGCCTTCTAAATGAAGGGTTTGAATTTAATAACCCTAATGTAAAAGACAGCTGTGGCTGTGGGGAATCTTTTACCGTGTAGTCAATATGACATTTATTTTTTACCCTTTAAACCCTGGCAAGTTCAGGGTTTTTTGTTTTTTGTAGAGACTAAGATGTGCTTATAGATAAATATTCAGGTAAAATAGCGAAGATAAAAAATTATAGGGGGATATTATGCTTGAAAAAACATTTTCTATTATTAAGCCTGATGCAGTTAAACGCAATTTAATTGGACAAATTTTAATGCAGTTTGAAACAAAAGGTTTAAAAGTTGTCGCTTCTAAAATGTTGCGTTTAACTAGAGAGCAGGCAGAAGGGTTTTATGCAGAGCATAAAGGACGAGAGTTTTTTGAGCCACTGATTGACTTTATGATTTCTGGGGCAATCGTTGTTCAGGTTTTGGAGGGAGATAATGCGATTGCTTTAAACCGTGAAATTATGGGAGCAACTAATCCAGAAGCCGCCGCCGAAGGAACCATTCGTCAACAGTTTGCTTTGAGCTTGAGAGAAAATTCAGTGCATGGTTCAGACTCTCCAGAAAGTGCAGCCAGAGAAATTAGTTATTTTTTTAGTAAAATAGAGACCTTTGTGCTAACTAAGGTTGATAAGAATTGATAGTTTCTGAAATTAAGCTTAACAGCAAAGCTTCTATTTATGCCACAAAAACAGATTTATTGGGCATGGATAATAAAGCTTTGTCTAAGTTTTTTGTAAGTATTGGTGAAAAACCTTTTCGTGCGACGCAAATAATGAAATGGATTCATCAATTTGGGGTGAGTGATTTTGATGAAATGACTAATGTTGGCAAGGCTTTAAGAGAAAAATTAAAGCAAAAAGCCATTATCAGAACTCCTAAGATTGTTGAAGAACAACGCTCATCAGACGGAACGATTAAGTGGTTATTAGAGGTAGATAATCATAATTCCGTTGAGGCAGTTTTTATTCCAGAAAAATCTCGTGGTACGCTTTGTATCTCATCTCAAGTAGGGTGTGCGTTAGAATGTACTTTTTGCTCAACAGGACAACAGGGGTTTAATAGAAATTTAGAAAATTGGGAAATTATTGCCCAAATGTGGGTGGCAAATAAAGCCCTTGGTTGTAAACCTAAAGAACAAAGAGTGATTTCAAATGTGGTTTTCATGGGAATGGGTGAGCCACTTTTAAATGTAGCTCATACTTTTCCTAGTGCCAGTATTTTAATGGATGATAATGCTTACGGCTTGTCGAAACGGCGAGTTACGATTAGTACCTCGGGTGTTGTGCCTGCAATTGAACGAATTAAAAGTGAGTTGGATGTAAGTTTAGCTATCTCGTTACACGCTCCTAATAATGCCTTGCGTGATATTTTAGTACCTATTAATAAAAAATACCCTTTAGAAGTATTGATGCCTGCTCTACATGCTTTTGTTGAAGGAGGACATAGCAAAAAACATGTTACGATTGAATATGTGATGTTGGATCAAATTAATGATACTAGAGAACATTCTAAAGAATTGATAATCTTATTGGGCGATTTAGCTTGTAAAGTTAATTTGATTCCTTTTAATCCTTTTCCTAATACTGACTATAAACGCTCGTCTAATAATGCGATTCATCGTTTTCAAAAAGCTTTGATGGCGACAGGAATAAATTGCACAATAAGACGCACCCGTGGAGATGATATTGACGCGGCTTGTGGTCAGTTGGCAGGAAAAGTTAAAGATAGAACAAATAGAGTACAAGGTTAAGGAAGATCTTAATAACTAAGGTTAGAATTAGGCTGAGAAAAACGAGTCGCTATTTGTGCTGAAATGAGGCGTAATAGCTAGCTATTGCAACGAAATGCAGTGAAAATATCGGCTCGTTTAGCCAGTATAAAATAATCTTAGTTATTAAGATCTTCCTTAAGCGACTCCTCAAGGAAATAAAAAGTTTATGGTAGCAAAAGTTTCAGCAGTTAGAGGCATGAATGACCGTTATGGCCAAGAGGCACAGGCATTTGATAGGGTTGTGAGCACGCTAAAGAGTATATTAGGTCAATACGGTTTTGAATCTATTCATTTGCCTGTTGTAGAAAAGACAGAGTTATTTTGCCGAACTATTGGAGAAGTAACCGATATTGTTGAAAAAGAGATGTACACTTTTGCTGATCGTAATAATGATAGTTTAGCCTTACGACCAGAGGGTACGGCAGGATGTGTAAGAGCGGTTATTCAAAATGGGTTAGTGCATAATCAAATCCAAAAGTTGTTTTATACTGGTCCCATGTTTCGTTATGAAAGGCCGCAAAAAGGGCGTTATCGTCAGTTTCATCAATTTGGAGTTGAAGTTTTTGGATTGGCTGACGTTGATTCTGATGCAGAATTAATTGCCATAACTGCAAGGTTTTGGCAAGAGTTAGGATTAGAAAATTTAGAGTTACAAATTAATTCGCTAGGAACTAAAGAAGCAAGAGATTCTTATAGAGCTGTTTTGGTGGGTTATCTTGAGCAGAATAGATCTTCTTTAGATGAGGACAGTTTGCGTCGTTTAACCTCCAACCCATTACGAATTTTAGATACAAAAAACCCTGATATGGCTGAAGTTGTTGCC
>CAYLXI010000125.1:0-3523 GCA_964387695.1 uncultured Piscirickettsiaceae bacterium | reverse complement strand
TGCAGTGAAAATATCGGCTCGTTTAGCCAGTATAAAATAATCTTAGTTATTAAGTGTCTCCTTAAGTGCTTCCTTCATTAAAACACAATACCAAAATGTAAAATTCGGGAATTTTAGGATTCATTAATTATTAAATTTAGTATCCCCCCTAATTCGATACAAGTTTTGATGCGATAAAAGCCTTCAACCAATCCAAAGCTTTAACGTCATCTTTTTCATGTAAAACCAACATTTCACATATTAATTTAACGCTTATGTATAGGGATTAGGGTATTATAAGCCTTTACATAAAAAATATCTAACGATTGGGTTTTTAATGATACTTAGTGGTCTCAGTGCAATTACTGCCAGTTTACTGTACTTAGTTGCAATCAACCTGCTTTTGCGCAGAATAAGATTTAATCAAGCAGAACTTTATCATTCTTTATTGATTAAAATAGTGACTGTTGCAGCAATTTTTCATCTAGCATCACTTGCTCCACAGATTTTTACCCTATCAGGAGTTAATTTTAACTTAGCTCTTTCCGTCTCTTTTATATCTTGGGGAGCGGTCGTTGCATTACTTATTACGAACCTTAATAAGAACACTGGAATACTAGGAATTTTTATTTATCCCATCGCTGCCTTAAGCCCATTACTACCGATAGGCTACCCATCAGAAGACTATTTAACCTATGAGATAGGCACGCATATTTTACTTTCTATTTCTGCCTACAGCGTGCTTGGTCTGGCTGCCGCCCAAGCTATCTTATACAGCCAACAAGAAAAACGCTTTCAAAAACGCCAACTTTCTATTTTATTTAAAGCCTTGCCTCCGTTACAAGTAATGGAAAAAACTTTAGTACAGTTAACTCTAATCGGGTTTTTTCTTCTAAGCTTAGCTTTAATATCTGGCGGATTTTACATTGAAGACATTTTTGCACAACACCTGATTCATAAAACTTTTTTTTCTATTATAGCTTGGTTTATTTACGCTACTTTTTTATTTGGTCATTTCCAAAGAGGTTGGAGAGGGCAAAAAGCTGCCCATTTTATCCTTTGGGCTTATATCTTATTATTAATTAGCTATATGGGCACAGAAAGCATTTTACTTTTATTAAAAACCAATCTAACATAAAACCTAGGCTCCTACATAGTAAATTGGGTAAAAGAAAATAAACTTTTAAATCTAAAATATGCCAGAGTCATACCTTGCTACTCATGCCAACTCTAAGTAAGGGTTTGGGCTTAATATAAAACTCTCTCTAAAGGGCACTTCAAAATTAACTCTTGAGTGGGGCTAAATCAATCGTTATAATTATCTCACGACAAACTCTTTAAAAGATTACTCTTGAGCAGCATACCCACATCTTTCCTTTTTGGAATACTCTTCACCCTCATTATACTTTCCGCTCTATTCTCTAGCTCTGAAACAGGAATGATGGCTTTAAACAAATATCGCCTCAAACACAAAGCTAATGAAGGAGACCCTGGAGCTATTCGCGTACAAAAGCTCTTAGAAGCTCCTGATAGATTGCTAGGTGTGATTTTACTAGGCAATAACTTTGTTAATATTTTTGCCTCTTCTATCGCCACGATTATTGCCTTACGCTTAATCGGTGAAGCTGGCATTGCTATTGCAGCAGGGCTATTAACCCTCGTTATTCTAGTTTTTTCTGAAGTTGCGCCTAAAACTTTAGCCGCTTTATACCCAGAAAGAATTGCTTACCCAGCTGCTTATGTTTTAGGACCTTTATTAAAAATACTTTCTCCCATTGTTTGGATGGTCAATTTCTTTGCTAATAATTTTTTACGACTATTTGGAATTAAGGTAAAAGAAAACACTAATGACCAGCATAGCTTAACTCAAGAAGAGTTACAAACCCTAATTGATGAAGATACAGGACAACTTCCTGAACAATACCGCGGCATGCTCACAAGCATTTTAAGACTAGAGTCCATCACAGTTGAAGATGTTATGACTCCCAAACAAGATATTTATGCTCTTGATGTAGATCAACCCTTAAAAAACATTATTAAAGTTTTACAGAAATCTCCCTACACTCGCATCCCTGTTTATCGTGGCTGTATCGACAATGACTTTATTGGCATCCTAAATTTACGGCGTGTCTTACCTATCCTAATGAACGAAACCGTCTCACTTAAAGACATTATCAAAACTACCAGGCCTGGTTATTTTGTTCCTGAAACCACCCCTCTTAATCTTCAACTATCTCAATTTAACAGCAAAACACGACGTATGGCAATGATTGTTGATGAGTATGGTAATTTACAAGGCCTGCTAACCATAGAAGATTTACTAGAAGAGATTGTTGGCAAGCTTTCTACCGACTCTCGTAGCAACTCTGGAGATTTAAACACCGATTTTAATGAAGACGGTTCTTTTACCTTTGATGCGGGTGATTTTATTCGAGACATTAATAAAGAACACGGCTTTTTCCTTCCAACAAAAGGCCCTAAAACCCTCAACGGTCTAATTCAAGAACAATTAGAATCTCTACCAAATGTAGGAACCTGCATTTTAATCGACAACTATGTATTAGAAGTTATTGAACGCTCAACCAACGCTGTTGAAAAAATAAAATTAACTTTACAAACAGAGGATCATAAAACCAAGGAAAGAATGTATGATTAAAACACTTTTTAATGACGACACGCAATGGAGCCGACTTAAAAATGGCATTATTCAATTAGCCAAACAAGAAATCCTTAGCCGCTTCGAAAAAGTCAATGCCGAGTTTAAACCTGACGGCTCTCTACTGACAGAGGCCGACACCCAAATGCAAATAGCTACTGAGGCTTTTTTAAAAAAGTATTGGCCTGAGTTTGCTTTTTTAGGAGAAGAATCAACCGATGAAGAGCAAAAAAAAGCCATGACTTCAACAAAAGGCTGTTGGATTTTAGACCCTGTAGATGGTACCAGCAACTTTGCTAGTGGGATTCCAATATTTTCTGTTTCTCTTGCTTTAATCGTACAAGGAGACATTGTTGCTGGCATGGTCTATGATCCAAGTCGTAAAGAACTGTTTTCGGCAAGGTTAAGTCTTGGTGCAGAACTCAACAACCTTCCCTTAATTGCTAAAACACCCAAGGCATCACTTAAACAATGTATTGGCATTGTTGATTTCAAGCGCTTAACCACACAACTGGCACTTAAACTTGCCCAACAAGCTCCTTTTGCTTCACAAAGAAGCATTGGATCCGTTGCTTTAGACTGGTGCTGGATAGCAGCAGGTCGTGGACAAATTTACTGTCATGGTGCGCAAAACATTTGGGACTACGCTGCTGGATGGCTAATTTTAAATGAAGCAGGTGGTCAAAGCACCACCCTAGACGGGGAAAGAGTATTAATGGCTAAGGTTACCAAGCGTTCAGCCATCGCAGCCACCACGCCGCAACTATTCAATGAATGGCAAGATTATTTAAAGCATAATCAATAACACCTATAATTATAATGAGAGCTACTATCCTAATCCCTGTTTATAAAAATATCATATCGCAACGTCCAGATTTTAAACAAAGA
>CAYLXI010000124.1:0-3532 GCA_964387695.1 uncultured Piscirickettsiaceae bacterium | reverse complement strand
TTTTGGGTCGTATTTTCTGTGGGTCATCTATTTATTCCTTTTTGATGATTATAATTTATAATCTAGGTTCTAAATAGTGTAGCCACTCCAAGTACCTAAATATTAAAGCCCCTAATATGATGGCAATGATTTGGGCTTAACTATTATGTTGTTATTACTTTAAACATTTCTGGAGACTAGCGTATACAGACACCTTCAATGCTTAAGAAGCCGCTTAACAAACCGATTATTGAATCTATTTATTTAAAACAAATCTTTTTACAAGGTTGTAGGCAAAAAAAGCGATTAACCCAAATCCCTACCTAGAAAAGAGATTTGGGATTAACTTTTTTGTAACCTCCTTGTGGCAAGGTTTTAAACAGGATATTTTATGAAAACCTTACTGAAAGCACTGCCTTTACTTTGTATAACATTTTTTATTTCATCTCATAGCTATGCTCATAATCACGGTCATGACCATAGCCATGATGATGGACACAGCCATGGCCATGTAGTTAATCAAGAAACAGTTAAAAAAACGGCTGATAAAGTTATTGCCTCACTTGTTAAAAGAGAAAGAGTTGACAAAAACTGGAGTTCTATCACAGCAAGTTCTCTCGAAAAAAAGATAATAAGTGATGTTTCTGTGTGGGTTGTAACTTTTAACAATCAAAAAATTGTTGAGGAAGATAAGCAAAATCTTTATGTATTTATCTCGCTAGAAGGGGAGTTTCTTGCCGTAAATCACACAGGAGAATAAGTTTATACTTTTCCTGTTTTTATGGTTGCTTTTTTAGTCAGTTACGAACCAAGCAGAGGTGTAAATTAGAGCGAGTTAATTTAGGGGCTTTATCGATAAGAACAATGAAAATATTATCTAAAGCCCAAGTCGCTACTTAGAATTGATAGGCTAGAATTCCGCACATAATTTCAATCACTTAACCTACAGCTAACGAACAAGCTTTAACACTTTGTATTCAGTTTCTAAATAGGGGTTTGGATAAAGAGATCTTAGTTACTCGTCTAAATTTGAAAATGATAGTTAATCATAAGAACTTGGAACTAGGCCATATAATGAACAAGGCGGTGCGATACGCCAATTTTCTAAATAAGGATTAAGGTTTTAGGCTTAATGTCAGAATATCTTTAAATAAAATAGGATATTTATTCTGTTTTCTTGTAGAATACACCTTCTTTAAGGAATCGTGGTTGTTAAGTGGTTTCTTAAAATACCTGCCTGTTCTGTTATTCATTATTATGTGAGAAATTTGCTTTTTGGTGCTACGGGTAAGTATTACGACAATCTTTTGGTTACAACAAATCATTTTGTTAAAATTAAAAGTACCCTACAAAAAGGACAAAAAATGAATACAGAGATCAAATTTAGTGATCTAGGTCTATCTACACCTATATTAAAAACCCTTATCGAAATTGGTTACGAAACTCCTTCCCCTATTCAAGAACAGGCTATCCCTGTTTTACTAAAAGGTGGCGATGTTTTAGGTATGGCTCAAACAGGCACAGGAAAAACTGCCGCTTTTGCCTTACCTATATTATCAAACATTGACTTAAAGCAAAAAGACCCGCAAGTGTTGGTTTTAGCCCCAACAAGAGAGCTGGCAATCCAGGTAGCAGAGGCTTTTCAAACATTTGCTCGAGGCATTAAAGGCCTGCATGTTTTACCTGTTTATGGTGGTGCGGATTACAGCACCCAAATTAGAGCCTTAAAACGCGGTGTACAAGTTGTGGTTGGTACGCCTGGACGAGTAATGGATCATATCCAAAAAGGAACTTTAAAACTTCATAAGCTTACCGCAATGGTACTAGATGAAGCCGATGAAATGTTACGAATGGGCTTTATTGATGATGTTGAATGGATTTTAAAACACACCCCTGATACTCGTCAAATAGCTCTTTTTTCAGCTACCATGCCAAAAGAAATTCACCGTATTGCTAAAACTTACCTAAAAAACCCTACAGACGTTATCATCAAACAAAAAATGGCAACAGCTTCCACGATTGAGCAAAAATACTGGCTCGTTAGCGGACTTCACAAATTAGATGCACTTACCCGCATTTTAGAAGCCGAAGAATTTGATGGTATTATTATATTTGTTCGTACAAAAACGGCTACTCTTGAACTGGCAGAAAAACTAGAAGCCCGCGGTTATGCCGCAGCGGCATTAAATGGCGACATTGCTCAAAACCAGCGCGAACGCATTGTTAGCCAGCTTAAATCAGGAAAACTAGATATTTTAATAGGAACAGATGTAGTCGCTCGTGGACTAGATGTTGAACGCATCAGCCATGTAATTAACTACGACATTCCTTATGACAATGAATCCTATGTTCACCGTATTGGTCGCACAGGTCGTGCAGGTCGTTCAGGAACGGCAATATTGTTTGTTGCACCTAGAGAAAGACGACTATTGCGTTCTATCGAAAATTCTACCAATAAGAAAATTACCGAAATGGTTTTACCTACGGCTCAAGAGATTAATGACAGCCGTGTTACTCGCTTTAAAGACAAAATTGTTGATGCGGCACAAAGTGGTGATTTAGATTTTTATCAAAAAATGGTAGAAGCCATTGAAATGGACAACAACATTCCTGCTACTGAAATTGCCGCAGGTTTGGCTAAATTACTGCAAGGAAGTACGCCTTTTTTCTTATCAGATAAACCAATGAAACCTCGTCGTGAAAGAGGCCATGACAGAGAAAGCAATCGTCGTCCAGATAGAGGCGCAGACCGTGGCCGTTCTCGCGGCGCAGACCGTGGTCGTCGTGATGCAACGCCTAACGAAGGCATGGGTCGTTTTCGCATTGAAGTAGGTCGCTCACATGGTGTAAAACCTGGTAACATTATTGGCTGTATCGCCAATGAAGCAGGATTAGACGGAGAGTTTATTCAAAAACTAAACATTGATGAAAGCTTTAGCACCATCGATCTTCCATCTGATATGCCTAAAGAAGTTTTTAGTGACTTAAAAAATGCTTGGGTATGTGGTCAAAAGCTTAACATTACTCGAATTAATGATGGCAACTCACCTGCAAAAAAACGCTTCTCTTTAAAAAAGAAAAAAGTTAAATCTTAGTAAACACCTAATAAATATTATTATAAAGGATTTGCAATCTACTTAAGGAAGAGCTTAATAACTAAGGCTAGAATTAGGCTGAGAAAAACGAGTCGCTATTTGTGCTGAAATGAGGCGTAATAGCTCGCTATTGCAACGAATTGAAGTGAAAATATCGGCTCTTTTAGCCAACATAAAATAATCTTAGTTGTTAAGTGATTCCTTAAACCAAAAACAGATAAGTAGTTTGCAAAACATCCAGCTTAAATTCTTAAAAAATTACAGAGTATGGGTCAACTATTCTAAATAGGGTCTAGGTAATAATAGTTTAAAGCCTGCTTATTCATAACTCGTCTTCACCACATGCTTTGTTTCGTCCCGTGTTTTTAGCTTTATAGAGGGCTTTATCAGCCCTCTCAAACAAGCTCTCTAGTGATTCCCCCATTTGATAAGTTGAAGCACCAATAGAAACCGAAATT
>CAYLXI010000123.1:0-3560 GCA_964387695.1 uncultured Piscirickettsiaceae bacterium | reverse complement strand
AGCGCACAGAAGACTACATTTCTGGGCGATATGGTTAATTTAAGAGAGACCTTTGCATAAATGGATGCACAAATTAAAATGGCTAAATTTAACCTTCTTTCACCTAAAAAAACACGCAATAGCTAGCTATTACGCTTATTTTTTAGGCAAGATAAGGCAAAATTTTTCTCATTTTTATTCGCGCCCCATTTATGCAAAGGTCTCTAAGAGTTTTAAAAAGGTATTAAAAATGGAAAAAAAAACATTTAGTTCGCATATTTCAAACCAAATGAATCGTAATTTAGAAGATTTGTTTAATCATATTCTAGAAATGGGAGGTTTAGTAGAAAGTCAGTTAGAGTCTGTTATTATTGCTTTAGGGAATGGAGATGTCAAAAAAGCGAAAGAAGTCATTCGTTTTGATAAAATCATAAACCAAGCAGAACAAGAGATTGATCGTTTATGTGCAAAGGTACTTGCACGCCAACAACCTACCGCTTCAGATTTAAGATTAATTTTATCCACGATTCGTATTGCGATGGATTTAGAGCGAATGGGAGACGAAATTTCTAAATTGGCTAAATTGGTCATTAAATTTAATTCAGGGGAGGTTAAAGTTTGCAGTCAGTTTTCAGGTTATTATGAATTAGTAGATATCTCGACGAGATCTCTTGAAATGCTTAAAATTACTTTAAATGCATTCGCCCGAGTTTCTATTGACGACGCTTTGATTATCTTAGAAGAAGAAGAAAGTATTGATCAAGTTTATGCACAGGCTTGCCAGAGTGTTACCCAGCAGTTTAAAGTTGATTCAGAAAGCGTAGAAAGCTTGTTGGCAGTTTTTTCTGCCTTGAGAGCCAGTGAGCGGTTATCTGATCACGCAACTAATATAATGGAAAGCATTATTTACTTAGTTAAGGGGAAAGATATTCGCAGTATGAATCAAGAAAAATTGCAGTCATTTTTAGAGGGGTTAACACAAGAATCACTTGCTGAAGATAGTTAATTTTTGGTAAAATTTAAATGGCGGTTGTTAAGTGCTTCCTCTAAAAATGTCAAAAAGAAGGTTAAATGATGCAGCAAACAATCATGATTGTTGAAGATGAATCTGCTATCCGAGATATGCTTAATTTTACTTTGTCGGCGGCAAATTATAAAGTTGTTGAGGCTCATAATGCTGAACAGGCTTGGCAAATGTTAAGCGGAGATAAAATGCCTGACTGTTTGTTATTAGATTGGATGTTACCAGGGGTGTCAGGAATTGATTTAGCACAAAGAATTCGTAACCAAGACAAGTTTTCTGCTATGGCTATTATCCTTTTGACCGCGCGCGGAGAAGAAAATGACCAGGTGCAAGGGTTTGAAACGGGAGTGGATGACTATGTTGTGAAACCCTTTTCTCCTAGAGCTTTGGTTGCTCGTATTAAATCTTTATTGCGTCGTCAAAATCCAGATGTGAATGTTGCCGAGATTTTAGAGCAAGGTGCTTTAAAATTAGATCTTTCTAGTTATCGATTTAGCGTGAATGGTGTTGAGGTTAAGCTAGGGCCTACAGAGTTTAAACTTATGCAGTTTTTCATGAGTCATCCAAACCGAGTTTATACTAGAATGCAATTACTCGATCATGTCTGGGGTGAACATGTGGTGGTTGAAGATCGCACTGTTGATGTGCATATTCGTCGCTTACGAAGAATTCTGGAGCCAATGAAGCAAGCAGAAGTTATTCAAACGGTTCGTGGAGCGGGTTATCGTTTTTCGATTGAATAAAATATTCCGATTTGGTCTTCTGGAATCAAATTCTTGGTTTTGTAAATTTATTTACATTAAAAATTAAGGGTGTTAATTTGTCTGTAAATATTCCGAAAAGTTTATCTGAAGAACTGGCTTGGATTGCTGTTTTTTTTTGGGTGATTTTAATTGTCGGTGGTCTAACGGGGTTTTGGAGAGAAATGCTCTTTGTTTTTCTTGTTTATTACCTAGTTCGCCAGCTTTGGAATATAAGAAAATTTGAAAACTGGATACAAAGCAAAAACCAAGGATCTTTTCCTAGAGCAACGGGTTTTTGGCACGAAATTTCTTATCTAGTGGCAAAAAAACAAAAAGCTCTTGAAAAGCGTGCTAGTCTTCAAAGTTACCGTTCTGAACGATTTAGAGCTGCCTCTATGGCTTTGCCTATTTCTATTATTTCATTAAATGAGCATCATCATATTGAGTGGTTTAATTTATCCGCGGAAAAGATTTTATCTATTCGTCAAGAAGACATAGGGCGAAAAATTGAGACTTTGGTCAGAAGCCCTGATTTTGTACAGTACCTAAAAGGGTTAGATTTTAGTAAGCCACTTATTTTAGAAAAGATAATGGGAGAAAATAGAGCTTATCGCTGTCAAGTTATTGATTATTATGAAGGACACCGTTTATTGTTGCTAGAAGATATTCACGAGCTTTATCATCTAGCTCAAATTCGTAAAGATTTTGTTGCCAATGCTTCTCATGAATTAAGAACCCCTTTAACGGTACTTAATGGTTATCTTGAAATGATGATAGATATGCCAGAATCTCATCAACAACAATGGTTAAAGCCTTTAGAGCAAATGCACCAGCAATCTGTTCGGATGCATCATATTGTTGAAGATTTATTAACTCTTTCTGCCATTGAATCAGATACTTTAATGAAAAAAGTTAAAACGGTTTTGGTTGACAAGGTTTTAAAAAACACTCAAACCGATATAGAGCATCTTTACGCAAAAAATTACCAAATTATCTTTGAAATTACAGAAGGACTATCCATTAAAGGAGTAGAAGAGCCATTAAAAAGTGTTTTTAGTAATCTTATTTCAAATGCTTTTCGTTATACCCCAGAAGGGGGGGTAATAAAAGTCAGGTGGTATTTAAGTGATGAAGGTGCACATTTTGAGGTTGAAGATTCAGGTATTGGTATTTCTACAGAGCACTTGAGTCGTTTAACGGAGCGTTTTTATCGTGTTGACACAGCTCGCTCTCGGGGAACAGGAGGAACAGGGTTAGGGCTGGCAATTGTTAAGCATGTACTGGATAAGCATGATTCTGTTTTAAAAATAGACAGTCAAGTCGGAAAAGGATCTCTGTTTGGTTGCGACTTTCCTATGGACCGAGTAATTATTTAAAGACCGTTTGCCTACAAAGATAGCTCTAAACCCAAACCCCTGCTTATAAATCTGGTATATAACACCCGCCCTTGCCCTCTATGCATTCACAAAAAATTTTGGCTTAACCTTTACGGCTAACGCTAACGCCTAGTGAAGAAATTGTTCTTTTGCAAACTCCTTGCAAATAATCTCTAGCACTCTATATCCAATTTCTAAGCAGTAATTTAGGCTGAAATAGAAGTTAGAAATAATTATTTTGTATTTGTCATTAACTCGTAATATTTGTTTCATATAGGTGTTATGAATAACTCGCATAATAGGGGCGTTGAAATAACACATGTAAAGGTCTTTGTGCGAGTAAGCTGAAAGAGTGAGATCATATCTTATTTTAATCAGTAAATTATCTGGTACAAAAAGGCTTACCTTATTATTCTTAAAGAGAAATTAAAAATGAAG
>CAYLXI010000122.1:0-3896 GCA_964387695.1 uncultured Piscirickettsiaceae bacterium | reverse complement strand
TTAGCCAGTAAAAAATAATTGGCGGTTGTTAAGTGCTTCCTTAATAACTAAGGTTAGAATTAGGCTCTTATTCAGATGCCTCTGACGAGTTACCATCTGAGGATTTTGAACGATTACGGTTATTACGACTTCTCCCTTTACGGTGATAATTGCGTGAACGCCGTTTTTTTCTTGGCTCTTCTTCTGAAGTTGATTCATCTATATCATTATCCTCTGATAAATCTTCAGGCGATTCATCAGTAGCAATAAATTTTAAATCTACCTTACGATCATCTAAGTTCACCTGAGCAACTTGAACACGAACCTTATCACCTAGGCGATAAACTTTACCTGTTCTTTCCCCTTTTAAACAATGACGCGCATTATCATAATGGAAGTAATCTTCGCCCAACTCGGTAATATGCACTAATCCTTCAACATACAAAGGTTCTAATTCAACAAACAAACCAAAATTAGTCGCCGCAGTAATAATAGCGTCATATTCTCCC
The DNA here is from genome assembly GCA_964387695.1 of uncultured Piscirickettsiaceae bacterium. Classification (GTDB taxonomy): domain Bacteria; phylum Pseudomonadota; class Gammaproteobacteria; order Thiomicrospirales; family Thiomicrospiraceae; genus Thiosulfativibrio. The sequence goes on along the minus strand of CAYLXI010000122.1, from coordinate 3,408 downwards.
CCTAAACGATGGGATAAATATTCACACTTTAAGAAAGTGACTGCATCACGCGTTGCTTCATCTGCACGGCGTTCCATATCAGAACAATGCTGCCCAAGAATAAGCATGTCTTTTTCTGAATAATCAAAGTCCTCAACAGGAGATTTTGTCCACACATGACGAATTGCACGATGAATTAATAAATCTGGATAACGACGAATGGGCGAAGTAAAGTGGGCATAATGCTCATAATTCAGACCAAAATGACCTTTATTTTCTGGTGAATAGATCGCTTGCTTCATGCTTCTTAACAAGACTGTTTGCACAAGATGTTCATAAGGCTGGCCTTTTACGGCTTCTGCAACACCAGCAAAATCTAGGGCAGTAGGTTCTTCTCCACCACCTAACTGAACCCCAAAATCTCCAAGAAAAGTCCTTAGACTAGCTAACTTAACTTCGGTAGGACTTTCATGCACTCGGTATAGAATCGGTAACTTATGATATTTAAGATATCGAGCCGTGGCAACATTTGCCATTAGCATGCATTCTTCAATTAATTTATGTGCATCATTGCGTACCACTGGCACAATTTCTTCAATTTTGCGTTCCCCATCAAACACGATACGGGTTTCTGTTGTTTCAAATTCTAATGCTCCTCGTTCTGCACGGGCCAATTTTAATCTTTGATAAAGAGAACTAAGTTCTTCAAGATCAGGCACAAGGTCTTTAAAAGTTTCTCTGTGTTCAGAGTCTTCATTTGTAAGAATGTCATTGACTTGATTGTAAGTTAATCGTGCTTGAGAATTCATCACTGCATCATAAAACTGGGTTCTTTCTAACTTACCCGTTTCATCAATAGACATATCACAAACCATACACAAACGATCGACATGAGGATTTAACGAGCATAAACCATTTGAAAGCTTTTCAGGCAACATCGGAATAACTCTTTGTGGAAAGTACACAGAATTACCTCGTTTATAAGCCTCCTGATCTAAAGAACTGTTCACGGGAACATAATGAGATACATCAGCAATTGCGACAACTAACCGCCAACCTTTCTTGCGTTTTTTGGCATACACCGCATCATCAAAATCTTTTGAATCTTCACCATCAATGGTAACAAAATTCATGGTACGCAAATCTTTACGGCCTTCATATTCTGATTCGAGTAATTCATCAGAAATGCCATTAAGTTGCTCTGTTAAATCTTCACTCCACTCATTTGGAATATTAAATGCATGAATAGCTGAATCAATCTCCATACCAGGAGACAAATAATCCCCCACTATTTCAACAACTTTTCCTATAGCGCTGGTGCGTTTAGTAGGACGGTGTAAAATTTTAACTAAAACAATCTGACCTTCTTCTGCTTCCAAAATACCGTCACTTGGGATAAAAATATCTTGAGCAATCCTATTGTTATTTGGTTGAATCCATGCTAAACCATCTTCAAAATGCAAACGACCCATGACTTTTTCATGAGTATGTTCAATCACTTCAATAATCATACCTTCTTGGCGTCCACGCTTATCCAAACCGATAACTGATGCGAGCACTTTATCCCCATGAAATACTTTATGCATTTCACCGTCAGAAAGAAATAAATCATCTCCTCCTTCTTCTGGTATCAGAAATCCAAAACCACCTGCATGTCCTAGAACCTTGCCTTTAATTAAATCCATTTTTTTAATCACAGCAAAACAACCACGGCGATTACGAATAATTTGCTGATCTCTAACCATGGCTTTTAAGCGACGAGATAGAGCTTCAAAACGATCATCATCTTCAATTTCTAATAATTGTGCAACTTGCTTTAGGCGTAAAGGTTTTTGCTCTGATTCTAACAGGTCTAAAATAAACTCTCTACTGGGAATTGGGTTGACATACCTCTCTGCTTCACGACTGGCATGAGCATCTTTTTTATGAGGGGCGTTCTCTTTGTTTTCCATATCTGTTGAATCATTTAAAACGACATGTTCTTCTAAATTATTTTCAACGACTTTTATTTCTTTTGTTTCTTCATTCACTTTATTTAATATTCTCTTTTTCTGAAAAGTTTTTAACTTTAGAGACCTTTAATTAATCTTTAGTAAAAAACTTTTTAAAAGCCCCGCTTTTTTAAAGGCTTTATTCTTAATAACTTCCAACTTTTTAAGAAATTATTTAATTAAAATAACCTTGTTTTTTTCACGAAACTGCTATTCTATTTCAATTCAGCTTCAACAAAAAACAAAGATTTAATACAAGGTTACCTGCATCCTCTCCCATAAAACTTCTAACATTTTTACAAGATCGCACGAATTATAACCGATTGATAAACCCAATAATTAAATTTCTTCAACCTTTGTTAGTCCAAAGTAGTCTATCCTGCTTGAAAAACGGTTAAAACTACTTACTTTGGTCCAAAAAAACACTTAAATCCAAATTTTTAGTTTCTAAAAAATGGTTTAGGTACAATACTCAAATGAAAAAACTTAATATTTGGATAAATAATTCGTTAATAACATTCTTAATGCTCTTTATGTTTTTTGTCGCTTCACTTCTTCCTAGCCTAGCAAAAAGTTCGGAAGCTCAAGAAAGAACGCCCTCAATCATAGACCGCATTCAGGAGCCTTTTTGGGGGGACTTAGATCAACTTAGAGAGCGACGCATTATTCGCGTACTGGTCAGCTATAACCGAACTAATTTCTTTATTACCCCAAAAGGAAATCGAGGTGTTGAACATGATTTATTGCAAGCCTATGAAAATCATTTAAATAGAGGCCCTCTTAAACAACGCTACCGCACTCAAGTGATATTTATTCCTGTGCCTTCTCAAGATTTAATCAGCTATCTAGTCGCAGGTAAAGGTGATATTGCTGCCGCAGGAATAACTATAATCCCCGAGCGAGAGGCTATGGTTGATTTTACTAAACCTTATATTACAAACATTAATGCTATTTTAGTTTCAAACAAACATGCCCCGCCAATACATTCTTTAGAAGACCTCTCTGGCAAGAAAGTCGTCGTCCTAGCAAAAAGTAGCCACATTGTTCACTTAGAGCTTTTTAACCAAACTTTAGGGAAACTTGCCTTGCCCGCGATAGAAGTTATTCAAGCCGACCCCTTGTTAGAGTCTGAAGACATACTCAACATGGTAAACGCCAATATTTTTCAATACACTGTTGCTGACAGCCATATTGCCGAGATATGGCAAGAAATACTGTCTGATATACAAGTACATCAAGACCTTACTTTTCATGAAAACGGAAAAATTGGCTGGGCAATTAATAAAGACCTACCTAAGCTTAAATCTTCCCTAAACAATTTTATTCACCCGCTACCGGTTATGTTACTCGAAGTTTTGTTGCAGGAATGAATAATACAGTACAAGCACTTAAAATGGTAAGTGACGGAGATTGGTTTACAGTAGTAGAAAGAAAAGGA
>CAYLXI010000121.1:0-3901 GCA_964387695.1 uncultured Piscirickettsiaceae bacterium | reverse complement strand
TCTAACTAAATATGCCTAACCCTAAAATAGATTGGACACAAATTGAAACTGTTTTACTAGACATGGATGGCACCTTGCTTGACCTTTATTTCGACTGGCACTTTTGGATGAGCTTTTTACCCCAAGCCTACGCTGATAAAAACCAACTTCCCCTAAAAGAAGCCAATACCATTATCCATGATCGAATTAAAAAAATTCAAGGAACTTTAAACTGGTACTGCCTAGACTACTGGACAAAAGAATTTGAGTTACCCGTAGCAAAACTTAAACATGAATTAAAACATATGATTCAAACACACCCAGAAGTGATTACTTTTCTCTCTCGACTAAAACAACTCGGCAAACAAGTGATTATGGTTACCAATGCTCACAGAGATAGCCTAACCCTAAAACTAGAAATGACTGAAATTGAGCGTTATTTTGACACCATCATCTCCTCTCATGACTACGGAATCCCTAAAGAAAACCCTGAAATATGGCAACACATTCAAAACACCGCACCTTTTAACCCTGCCAAAACCCTTCTTATTGATGACAATATTCAAGCCCTAATAACAGCCAAAAACTTTAAGATAGCACATTGTTTGGCAGCCACTCATATTAGCCCCCAGCTAGACAAAGTAGATCCTAAGGGATTTCCATATTTTGAACACTTTAATGAAATAATGCCCCCCTTACCAAGCTAAACATCTTTGATGTTCGCACCACTATAACAATTAAATATCACAAGAGATTTATATGACAAAAAATGCTCCCCCCAATAACCTACAGCCTGAAAAACCAAGCTTAATATCGACTATACTAAGAGTCTTCCGTAAAAACTGGGTACAAAATGGTATTTGGATCGTTTTACTGCTCATTATTTTCTTAGGATTAAGACCTTTTATGCAAGGTGATGTGGCTCAAGGTCAAGCCCCTCTTATTCAAGGTGAATCTATTACGGGCAAAACCATTGACCTACAAAGCATTCAAGAACCCACCTTAATTCACTTTTGGGCAACTTGGTGTCCTATTTGCAGCACAACCCAATCTGGCATTGAAGCTCTTGCTAAACATCATCCCGTTATTAACATTGCCACACAATCTGGTGATAATGATTTTTTGCTTGCTCATGCAAAAGAAAACAACATGAATCCTGATTTAATCTTCAATGATTTTAACGGAGAGATTCTTCAAGCCTTTGGTGCTCGTGCAGTGCCTGCCAGCTTTATTATCGACACCAACGGAGAAATTAGATTTATAGAGGTTGGCTTTACCACAGGCGTAGGACTAAGAGTACGCTTTTGGTGGTTAAGCGTTTTTGGATAATTAAACCCTCTTTTTCAAGTATGGATTTGGACTCAATATGAAATTAGGAGTATAATCCTCCTCCCCTTATACTTAAAAGATTCTGTTTTTTATGGCGAACTTATTTCTGCGCGACATTCAACTTAGCTTCGCCACCACCACCTTATTCAATAAGGTTAACCTACAAGTCGAAGAAGGAGAAAGACTTTGTATCGTTGGACGCAACGGAGAAGGAAAATCTACACTACTAAAAATCATGGAAGGCTCAATAGAAGCCGACGACGGCACTCGAGTTCTGCCAGACGGCATTAAAATAGCCAAGCTACAACAAGAAGTCCCCCATGACTTAAAAGGCACTGTGTTTCACACCATATCTATGGGGCTAGGTAACATGGGGCATTTACTAGAAAGTTTTCATGATATCAGTCATGAACTCGCTGAAAATTACAGCGATAAACTCATGGAAGAAATGTCGCGTATACAACAAAAGATAGACGAAAAAAATGGCTGGGAATTAAACCAAAAAGTTGAAACCATTATCTCAAAACTAAACTTACCCGCAGAAGATGAATTTTCTTCACTTTCTGGCGGAATGAAACGCCGCGTGCTCCTCGCTCAGGCTTTAGTACAAGAACCACATATTTTATTATTAGATGAACCAACTAACCACCTAGATATCCCCTCTATTCAATGGCTAGAGGACTTCTTAAAAAACCTTAGCTGCAGCCTAGTCTTCATTACCCATGACCGCTCTTTTTTACAAGCCCTAGCAACTCGCATTATTGAAGTAGATCGCGGACAACTACACAACTGGGAATGTGACTATTTAACCTACCTTGAAAGAAAACAAGCCCAACTCGAATCTGAAGCAAAAACCAACGCCGTCTTCGATAAAAAACTAGCTCAAGAAGAAGTCTGGATTAGACAAGGTATTAAAGCTCGCCGTACTCGTAACGAAGGCAGAGTAAGAGCCTTAGAAAAATTACGCGAAGAACACAAAGACCGCCGTTCACAACAAGGCAAAGTTAAACTACAAGCCAGCCGTGCCGCTAATTCTGGCAAACAAGTGATAGAAATAGATAAACTCTCTTTTAACTGGCCAAACAAACCTGTTATTACAGACTTTTCTACCATGATTATTCGTGGTGACAAGATAGGAATTATTGGTGAAAATGGCTGTGGAAAATCCACCCTAATAAACTTAATTTTAGGAAAAATAGCTCCTACTTCAGGAGAAGTTAAACTAGGAACCAATATTTCCATTGCCTATTTTGACCAGCACAGAGAACAACTAGATGAAAACAAACCTGTTGTTGAAAGCATATTAGAAGAATCAGATTTCGTTGAAATAAACGGACAACGAAAACATATCATGAGTTATTTAAATGACTTTCTATTTTCTCCAGAAAGAGCAAGACAGCCTGTTAAAGCTCTATCTGGAGGAGAAAGAAATCGCCTATTACTTGCCCGTGCTTTTTGCAAGCCCTCTAACCTAATGATCCTTGATGAACCAACAAATGATCTCGACATTGAAACCTTAGAGCTGCTGGAAGAACTGCTAATGAACTACACGGGAACCGTGCTTATTGTTAGCCATGACAGAGCCTTTTTAAATAATATTGCGACCAGCTCTATTGTCTTTGAAGCCCCAGGAATCGTCAATGAATATGTTGGCGGATATGACGACTGGTTGCGTCAACGCCCTGACATACTTGCAGAAACATCTCTGTCTAAAAATGAAAAGAAAGTTCAGCAAAACAACAAAAACAACTTAGCAGAAACCGTAAAAAATAAACCAAAAAAATTAAGCTATAAAGAGCAAAAAGAATATGACGAACTGCCTAAAATAATTGAAGGTTTAGAAACTTCTCTAGAATCCCTAAACCAACAAATTTGCCAAGCTAATTTTTATCAAAAAAACAACTCTGAAGAAATTCTAATAGACCTAAAACTTCAAGAAGAAAAACTAGAAAATGCTTTTGAACGCTGGGAAGAACTAGAAAAACAAACCTCTCCTTAACCATTAAAACCCTGTAACGACTGTTTAGCTGCCTGTTAGGCGGTGAACGCTAAAAATAAACAGCACTAAAGAAAACGAAGAAAACAGGGTCATAAGAAAACGGGGTCAGGACATCAAAGAAACATATCAAATAAAAATGCAAAATAAAAGACCTGACCCCAATGCCTTTTTGACCCCAATACCTTTTATGTATTGTCATATTTTTTCGTGTTTTATGCTATTTCAAAGGGCGGAAGATTCTAGCTTGTCTTAGAAACAAAAAAGGCTCCTTATTTTAAGGAGCCACTTAATAACTAAAATTAGTTTATACTGGTAAAAAGTTATTTAAAAGCTGAACTCTGCACCTGCATAGACAAATCTTCCTCTTACTTCAAAGCCATAATTGTCGTGTTGGTCTGCTAGCCTTACATCGGCTAGGTTTTCAACCCCTGTACGAAGGGTTAAGTTGTTGTTTAAAGATTTTTGTAAATTTAATCCTAGTAGATTGTAGCTTGGTAGAGTAACTCGTGTAGAAGTTCTTCCTACCCAAGTTGTTGACTCTTGTTCACCAATATGCTGAACATTTACTCCTCCTGTTAGAGTATTATCGGGGCT
>CAYLXI010000120.1:0-4124 GCA_964387695.1 uncultured Piscirickettsiaceae bacterium | reverse complement strand
GGGTATTAAATATGTGCAGGGTCATTGTGATCGATGGGATAAAGGAAAAATTATGTTAAGTAAAAGTGTTGGTTTTGTTAAGGCTGTGGTTTTGAGTATCGCTGTGGGAGGGATGTTGTTAGGCGTTAGTTTAACGGCTTCAGCAGCTAAAATGACAAAAATGCAAGAGGCTAGGCATGCTTCTCCTATGCCAAATTTAATGATGTTGGTTATGCAAAATGCGACTAAATTAAATTTAGAAGAAGAACAGAAGAAGGCATTAAAGTCTTGGAAGCAAGGCAATAATTCTACAGTTCGCCGCTTAACTACAGAAATTATTGAATTTGAGAATGAGTTGCGTCAAGCAACTTTAGATGGAGTCAGTATTAATGAAAAAAATGATTTGCGTGATTTCATTATTGAATCCAGAGCTAAATTAATTGATATAAGATATCTCTGTGCAATTAATATGCAAAAAGTTCTAACGAAAGGGCAGTGGGAACAGGCAATGGCGTTGCACGATAGGCAAAGGCGTTTGACAGCTTCTGCTAATGCAGCAGGCAATGAAATTCAAGCCTTTTTGCGGGTTTCTCCTATGCCAAAGCTTATGGCTATTGTTTTGATGCATAGTAGTGAGCTAGCTTTAAATGCAGAGCAGTCTAAAGCCTTGCAAGATTGGCGTTTACAGAATATGAACCATTGGGCCTTGTTATTTGATCAAGTATTGAGAGCAGAAAAAATCATGACAGAAAATGCTTTAACGATGGTTGATGCTAAAAAACTCATGGAAAATTATAGCGAAATGAGTGCAAAGCGTAACGAAATGGCAACCATGTCTTTGGCCTGTCGTGATAATATGAGAAAGGTTTTAAATGACTCTCAATGGGAGATGATGATTGGCTTACTAAGAGGGTATATGACAAGTAGATAATCTTGTCTAGGGCGGATTGGATATTTGTAGTGCTACCCGAATTTTATAGGGATTTGGGTAGTAAAAAAATAACAAGCATCTGCTTACTAAGATTTTTTGTTTAGGAGGTTAGCGTTGCTATATATCTAGTTTTTAAGCAAAATATAGACATCATATTTACCCTAGCCGATATTTATAAATCGGCATATAGAAACCCCCATACTACTTTTTATCTGGTACAAACTTTAAAACACTGCCGTTAATGCAAAAGCGTTTAAAGCTCGGGGCAGGACCATCATTAAAGACATGGCCAAGGTGAATACCTGAAGAAGCACTACATACTTCAGTGCGTTCTATGCCGTGAGAAGTGTCACTATGTTCGGTAACTGCTCCTTCGACAGAGTTGAAAAAGCTAGGCCAACCTGTGCCGCTGTTGAATTTGGTGTTGCTTCTAAATAAAGGTTTTCCTGTAATGGGGTCATGGAAACAACCAGATCGTTTTTCGTCTAGATGAGGCCCTGTAAAAGCCTGCTCAGTGGCTTGTTTAAAGGCAATTATGTATTGTTCTGGGGTGAGTAGTTTAAGTCCTAGCCATTTCCAAAAACTTTTCTTGTCTCCGTTGTATTTTTTATAACGAGAGACCTCTTTGTTATTTTCAAATAATACGATGGTAGGGGTAGAAAAGAGTGGCTGCTCTAATATCCATTCTGTTGGTGGTTCTGAATTTATGGTGGTAAAAATAGGTATTGAAGCCTTCCAGTCGGCCATTATATCTTGTTTAAACTTTTTACAAAAAGGGCAGTTTTTTGACTCAAAAACAATCAGTGCTTCTTTATGGTTTATATTATTGATATCTGATTTAAGTTGGAGAGGATTTGTAGAGAGTGTTGGATAAGAAACGCCTGTTCTGCTTAATCCACAATAGCCATTTGGGTTTTTTTGCAAATAATTTTGATGGTATTCTTCTGCGGTGATGTAATTTTTAAGAATAGTGATTTCAGTTGTTATTTTTCTTTTATTTGCTTTGTTTAAAGCCATTTGAAACTGTGTTTTGGTATGTTCTGCTATGGCTGTTTGCTTGTCATTTAAAGTGTAGATGACACTGCGATAATTGCTGCCAATATCATTGCCTTGTCGGTTGCCCTGAGTAGGGTCATGGTTTTCCCAAAAAGAGATTAAAATCCCCTCTAAATCTACCAGGTCTGGGTTAAAGGTTACTTTAATTACTTCTGCATGATTTGGTGCAGTGGATTGTCCTCGTTGTATTTGTTTTTCTAGGAGCAGAATTTTTTGATATCCTGCCTGTTTATCCTCTCCTCCTGCATAGCCACTTTCAACATCAATAACACCTTGTACACCAGCAAGACATTTTTCGGCTCCCCAAAAGCAGCCCATGCCTAATACAATAGATTGGGTTTTAATTTTTGAAATACTTTGTTGGTTAGGCATATTAGCCTCCTGTGTGTAAGTCTTATTAGACTGAAAAACAAAGTTGACAAAACTAAGGTTCAGAAAATAAGGCGTGTTGTTAAACAAGTTTTATTGTTAAGCGAGAGATACTGTTAAAGACCTTATTATTAGATGTTTGAGTATTATATAGCATATCAATTTGCTAGGGATTTAGAAGAAATGTCGGTAGAATGGTTTTTAATAAAATTTTAATAGGAAAGTGGGTGTATGCGATTACTTGGTAAGGTTTTAACGCTTTGGATAGGGTTAATAGGGCTAGTCATGGCGACAGAATTAAAGCTTAATGATTTAGAAATTTTAAAAGGAGAGCAGACTTTAACTTTTCAAGATTTGGAGAGTGAGCTAGCTGTTGTGGATGTGGTGATTGTTGGAGAGTACCATAATCAACTTTCATCTCATTTATTACAAAAAAAAGTGCTGTCTTCTTTATCAAGTAATAGAGCAAGTAATAGAGATTTAGCGGTAGGAGTAGAGTGGTTTTCTATTGCTGTGCAAGATGAAATAGAAAATTATTTAATGGGTAAAACGACAACATTTGAGTTTTTGCAAGCCTCTAATTATGTTAAAAACTGGGGTTATGATTTTAGATTGTTGCAACCCGTTATTAAGTATGTAAAGCAAAAAAACATTCCTTTTATGGGTTTAAACGCCCCTAAAAAAATAACCCGAAAAATATCGCGAAATGGTTTAGATTCATTGCTTTCTAGTGAAAGAGCTATTTTTCCAAATCCGTTGTATTTAAAATCAGAAAAATATGAAAGTTTTTTACGATATTTTTTTGAAAGCAGAAAAATGGAATTGTCTGAAGAAAGAATTGAAAGGATGTTGATTATTCAATCTGTTTGGGATCAAACAATGGCTCAAACAGCCTACACTTTTTTACAGGAATTTCAGAACTATCAACTGTTGATTTTTACAGGTATGGTGCATGCTGGTAAAGGGCAAGGTATTGAGGATGCATTAAGGCAAATGATGCCTGATAAAAATATCGTAACTTTAGGAAGTGGGAAATTTGCAGACTTTGAAGAAGAAAGATTTGATTATTATGCTCTTTTGCCCAAAATAAAATTACCTGAAGTGCCTAGCTTAGGAGTTAAAGTTGATGTTGATGTTGAAAGAGAAGGGGTTGTCATAAAAGAGGTGATTAAAGATTCTATTGCTGATGAAATAGGGTTAAAAAGAGGCGACATATTATTTAAGCTAGGAAATTATAATTTAACCAGTCTTGATGATTTAAGAATAGCGTTATGGCTTGTTTCTGATAGCAGACCTCAAGTGTTGCACTGGTATCATGAGATTGAGGTTCTAGAGTTTACTCTTTCTAAACGGGCGGAGATAGTGTTTAAAAATGAGTTGTTAAAAGATTCCTTATAGAATATCTTACATTAGCTCAATAGAAACATTTGTTATTGGAATAGCACAGCAAATTAAAATGCAGCTTTCTGATGTTTCATAAGAAGGGTCTTGAAGATATTCAACTTCACCAGATAATAAAATGACTTCGCAAGCACCGCAGTTACCATCTCGGCAGCTATAGGGAATATCAAGCTCTGCTTCATCTAAAGCGTCAAGGATTGAAGATTCTCCTCCAAATTCTACTTCACCTTCTCCTATGAGAGTAATTTTTGGCATTTTATTTTGTTCCTTATTTGTATTTGAAAGGCATTTAATTTGTGTAATAGTGTATAGGGTTTAGTTGAAATTACAAGAGTTTATAGTATCTAAAGTTCCTACATAGGAAGTTGGCATATAGCACCAGCCCTTG
>CAYLXI010000119.1:0-4145 GCA_964387695.1 uncultured Piscirickettsiaceae bacterium | reverse complement strand
AAAAACATGTTAAGCTCTTGATAAACAAGAAAATTATTTAATAAATAGTGCGAAGACTATATTTAAAAACACCCTTAATAGTATGATTTATAAGAGTTTAATTTTTAACCGAGATGTGCTGACCAATCCCTACTTTATGAGCGGGATTATTTCTTAAGGCATCGCAACCAAACTCTTTTTTTGCCATTGTAAATAAGCAATGGTTAAAAAAAGTAAAACACCTGACATAACGGCAATAGAAGCGGCAATGGAACTATCCAACCAAACTGCGACCCCATAGCCTAGAAACACTGAAACCTGAGCATAGGCAGCTGCCAACCAAAGCATTCCCTTTAAAGATTTTGCCCACAAATAAGCACTGCTGGCAGGAATGACCAATAAAGCTACCACAAGAACTGCCCCTACCGCTTCAAATGAGGCTACAGTGGTCAGAGACACCATTGTCATTAACAGATAATGCCAAAACGTGATGCTAATACCTAATGACACTGCCAAAACAGGATGAAAGGATACCGCTTTAAAACGCTCAAAAGCCATAACAATAATAGCTAAGTTGATAATAAACACCCCTAAAATCATCCAGAAAGCTCTTGGTCCTATGTCCATTCCCCATAAAATTAGAGTATCAAAAGGAATAAAGGCTATTTCACCCAGTATTACAGCATCTTGATCTATATGTACATTTTCGGCATAAATAGAAATTAATATTACTCCCATCGCAAAAAACCAAGTAAAAATAATGCCCATGCTGGCATCCATTTGTAACTTGCCTAGCTTGTGCAATACACTGGAGAGCCAAGCGGTTATAACCCCGATTAAAACTGCCCCGATTATCATGGCAAACATAGAATCCCCACCTGAAATCAAAAAGGCTAAAACTATACCTAATAATACCGAGTGACTAATTGCATCACCCAATAATGACATGCGACGCAAGATTAGAAAAACCCCTACCATTGAGCAGGTTATAGCAACTAAACTAGCGGTGGCTAAAATCCATACATCACTCATGTCTAAACACTTTATATTTCTCCATGAGGAATGTTTTTACCATGAGGATCTTTGCCATCCGTTTTTAACTCTTTTTCTAGCTGATTAGCTTGTTCTTCGGTAAGTAAATGCTCAACCTGTTCTGCTTGGTGATGCACCAAATCTGAGGTTAAATCTGCTTGCTCTATTAAGTAGGTTTCCCATAAACGATGGCGACGGGTTAAGCTAGTTGCTAACTTAGAGCCTTCTGAAGTTAATTGCACTGAACTTTCTGTTCCTCTGGAAGATATAAACCCCTGCTTTCTTAAGCTTTTTAGGGATGAGTTTAATTCGTTAATCGGCATAGATCGTGCCATTAAAATATCTTCTAAATTAAACTTTTGGGTTAACCTTAAAGGAGATTGATACGGCGGTGAAGATGAAAACCGCCTTTCATTTAAGACATAAAGGGTTCGTAAAATATTTTCTTCTCTTACTTTATGACGAAACTTTCTTAATCTTCTCCAGCCAGAAACTATCCCTCTTTGAGGAGCAAATAAAAAAGAAATAAAGAAAATCATTGATAGCACTACAACCATCCAAGGGCCGCTGGGCATGGCAGGTGCCATATAAGATATATTCGCACTTAAAAGACCACTAACCCCTCCTATACTCCCTGCAATAACTAGCATCACTGATAATTTTTGGCTCCAAAACTTCGCGGCTGCAATAGGGGTTAAAAGTACCGCAGCCATTAAAACAACGCCAACAATTTGCAAACCAATCACTACCGATAACACAATAAGCATAGCCAGTAAAATTTCATAAAAAACGATATTCACCCCTATCGTTTTTGCATAAGGACGATTAAAAGCAATTAAACGGAACTTTTGAAAAAAGATCGCCACCGTTAGTAAAATAATAATAGCAACCGTTGAAAGCAGGTAAATATCTCTAGGTAACATGGCTGCGGCTTGACCAAATAACATATTATCCAGCCCACTTTTACCTGCTACTTCTAACCCTTGAATATAGGATAGCTGCATAATTCCTAGAGCGAATGAAAAAGACAGGGTTATTGCCATGGCAGCATCTGGCTTTATTTTAGTATTTTTGGGCAGCCAATCCATAAGAAACAATCCAAAAAAGCTACTCACAACAGCACCAAAAAACATTATGATAGGGTCGTTACTTTGAAAAAGTATAAAAGCTGTCATAACGCCAGGCAAGGCGGCGTGTGCTAGAGCATCACCCATTAAAGCTCGTTTGCGTAAAAAAGCAAAACTACCGATTACTGATGCAGAAATACCTAGCAAAATTGAACCGACTAAAACCCAAACCACATTAGGATCGGATAATGTCCAAAACTCTAAAAATAAATTCCAGTAATCTGGCTGCATAGCAGGGTTAATCATCATGAACTTTGTCAAGGTCAGAACGATAAAGCTTTTCTGTCATCTCACTGAGTAGAGATAAACGCCCACCGTAAGTTTTATTTAGATTTTCTGCAGTTAAAACATCTTTAGTTGGACCCGCCGCAACAAGACGGGCATTAATTAGAATGACCCAATCAAAGTAGTCTCCTACTGTGTTTAGATCATGATGCACACAAACAATGGTTTTATTCTGCTCTTTTAAATTATTAAAAAGCTCAATAATAGCCTTTTCAGTGGTCACATCAACTCCCGCAAAAGGCTCGTCCATTAAATACAAATTGGCTTGTTGAGCAAGTGATCTGGCTAAAAAAACTCTTTGTTGTTGCCCTCCTGATAATTGATTAATTTGACGATATTTAAAGTCTAAAACGCCCAGTTGCTCTAAAGATTTTTCAGCAATTAAAATATCTTTTTTGCTAGGTCTTTGCCAAAACTTTAACTGACCATGCCGACCCATTAAGACAACATCCATAACATTGATAGGGAAATCCCAGTCAGATTCTTCGCGTTGCGGAACATAAGAAACAGTTAAACGCTTTTTATCTAGGGTTTCTCCAAAAAAAATACTCTCACCTGACATAACAGGCTCTATTCCCATAATGCCTTTTAATAAAGTAGATTTTCCTGCTCCATTAGGACCGATAATTGCAATAGTTTTTCCGCTAGGTATGGAAAAACTTACATCCGTTAACACCGGTTTATGGTGGTAACGCATACTTAATTGCTTAACAACCAAAGGTGAGTTGTCAATTACCTGCACTTATTTTAATGCTCCAGAGATAGTATTAATATTATGCTTTATCATACCAATATAAGTACCTTCTGGAGTGCCAGTTAGACCCATTGCATCTGAAAACAATTCGCCACCAATCTTTAATGTTCTACCTTCTGCTCTAACACCTTCGACAAGTGATTCTATAAATCTTTTAGGCACGCTGGCTTCTGTAAATACGGCTGTTATTTCACGCTCAACAATAAGGTCTTTAAGTTGTTTAATATCATGTAAACCAAAACCTGTTGCAGTATTTACACCTTGCAAACCTCTTACTTCCATGCCGTAAGCATTACCAAAATACCCAAAAGCATCGTGTGCAGTAATCAACATTCTACGATTATTTGGAATGACATCAATCTGTTCCTTAACCCACAAATGTAAATCATTTAATTCAGCAAAATAAGCTTTAGCATTTTTTTTAAAAACAGCCTTATTTTGTGGATCATGCTTAATTAGTTTTTTTAAAACTAAATCCCCAGCTTGCTCCCATAAACTCACATCAAACCAAATATGCGGATCATAGCTGTAAAGAGAGCCTGGCTCTGCATCAAAGCTTAATAAGTACTTAGATGCTATATTTTTAGTTACGGCATAAACAGGGTCCTTAACTGCCATTTTTTCTAAAATAGGCTGCATTTTCCCTTCTAAAAATAAGCCATTGTAAAAAACAATGTCTGCGTTTTCTAAACGACGCAAATCACCATGGGTCGCCTGATAAATATGAGGATCAACACCTGGTGCCATTAGGGAGGTTACGGTAACTTTTTCTTGACCTATATTGTGAACAAGATCACCAATCATACCTGTTGTTGTGACAACATTAAGCGTCTTGGCTTGCACCAAAAACGGTACCATTAATGCAACAATAAAAATAAAATAACGCTGAATACTAGACATAAAACACCTCAATAAATAATATAAAAAATAATATAAAAAATAATAAATTAGTCATGACTAACTTTTAG
>CAYLXI010000118.1:0-4156 GCA_964387695.1 uncultured Piscirickettsiaceae bacterium | reverse complement strand
CATATCTTTCTAAAAAGAGACAAGTACCCGCTATTTACTGGGGTTAATTTAACTCAACTCGCCTATCATATACTTTCCAATGCTCTAAATATCCGTCCCTATCAAATTGCACAATTAAATGGGAAATGGCATCAGGATGAAATTCTGTATCTGTAGTATAAAACACATACTTCCAGTGCTTAGGATTAAACATGTTTTCTCCAAACACTGGGCCTAATAATTCTTGTACCTGACCTTTTGTTAAGCCTGCCTGCAACAAATCAACATTTTCTTGCTTAATAATAGTCCCTTGTGTTAAAGGAACTGTATAAGGAGCAAGGAAGGAGCAACCTTGCAAGAAGACAATATTAAGAGAAAAACCAAAAATAAATAATAACTTTAACAAAGACATTGAATAATAACTGTTTAATTTCATAATTTGGTTTATTATATCACTTAATTTGAAAAATAAAGGTAGTACTCATAAATGAGCGGTGCAAATTTAAAAAAAGTTGGCTTAAAAGTAACCTTACCAAGATTAAAGGTTTTAGAAATTCTTGAAAAAACAGAGACAGATCATCACTTGACTGCCGAAGATGTTTATAAAGTTTTGATTGAACAAGGAGAAGAGGTCGGGCTGGCAACAGTTTACCGAGTCTTAACACAATTTGAACAGGCGGGTATTGTAAGACGATTGAGCTTTGAAAACAATATCTCAACTTTTGAACTAGACACTGGTGACAATCATGATCACTTGGTTTGCATCAAAACGGGTAAAGTAAAAGAATTTGTTGACCCAATCATTGAAGACAGGATTAAACAAATTTCAAAAGAAAAAGGTTACAAGCTCACCAGTCACAGCCTTGTTATTTATGGCGTTCATTCTGAAGAAGAATAAATCAAACACTCCCTAATCACCATTTAAAAGCTGGTATATAGTGCCAGTTTTCTAAGTAGGGATCTGGGCTTAATAACTAAGTAGAAATTTGAGTATAACTAATATATTATCCATAGAACAGCTCAAATAAAAACAACCTTGTTTTCTATTTAAGAACTTTTTTTAGTATTCTCTAACTGGCTGACGACTGCCGCATTAAATAAAATCACAAACCAACTCAAATACATCCAAAGCAAGAAAATAGGAACTGCTGCAAAAGCACCATAAATTAAGTCATAGGTTGGGAACCACATTAAATACAACCCAAAACTAAACTTTAGTATCTCTATAAGCAATGCTGCCAACAAACCTCCAAATTTAGCAGAAATCCAGCTTACTTTTGAGGTTGGTACATAACGATATAAAAAACTAAAACCCAGCCAGTTTAAAAAAAATGGCAGAAATATTAAAAAAGAAAACTCTACGCCTACCCCCCAGTCACCTGTATGCATTAAGCCATCAACAATAGGAAAAGCAACTAAATAAGAACTCACCACTAAACTACTAGCCAAAAACAAGGGGCCAAATAATGTAATTCCTAAATAACTTGCTAAACTTACCCACCATTTCCTTGGTTTACGAGCTGGCCAAAAACTGTTAATTTTGCTATCAATTGTCCTCAGTAAAATTAAAGAGGTTAAAAAAGCAATGAATAAACTCATGCCCTTTAACTTTGATGCCTGCTGAGAAAACTGTAGTAGATAATCTTGAACACCTGTGATTGAAGCAGGCAAAATATGCTCAAATAATTGCTTCAAAATTTGCCGTGAAAAGTCTTGAAAAAGTTCAGTGGTCGTAAAAACCGTTATAATAATGGCCAAGAATGGCACAATACTTAACAAAGAAGTATAAGACAACACAATAACGGAATCAGAACCGTTATTTTCAGAAAAAACTTTAAATACATTTTTCCAAAAAGAAAACTTTCTAACCTTTATAAGGCTACCACTGCTCACAAAACTCACCCTGTATACTCTCAATTTACAATGAAAATTGAATTCTCTTAAGCTCAAATCGCCTTATTTATGGAAGCATTTAATAGCTGTTTAGTTACAAGAGATTATAGTGTAATGGCTTAATAAACCATTACACTATCCCAGCTTTATAAAGTAGGGATTTGGGTTCAAGTAGTCTTTTTATACTTCCCCCAATTTACCTTGGCTTCAAGATAAAGATTTTCTACCTTTGTTCTAGCCCAAGGTGTTTTTCTTAAAAATTTTAAGCTAGATTTAATGCTCGGTTCATTTTTAAAACAATTAATCGCAATTAAATCAGCTAAGGCTTCCCAGCCATAATATCCCTCTAATTCGGTTACTATCTTTTTTAAAGGTACTCCATGTAAAGGGTCTTTAGGGTGAAGTCTCTTTTCAATTTGTTTCATTTAATTTACTCTACAGACCTTAAAAACAGTTTATATGCGGGGTTATCTTGCTCACAAGTATAAGGATAGGATAAGCTTTTTAAATAAGTCTTAAATAAATCTTTTTGATCGGCAGGGACTTGCACACCAACCAATACTCGACCATAAGCAGCGCCATGGTTTCTATAATGAAATAAACTAATATTCCAATCTTCGCTCATTTGAGTCAAAAATTGCAGCAAAGCTCCGGGTCTTTCAGGAAATCTAAAACGATATAGAACTTCATTTTTAACCCCCTTCGCATGACCACCGACCATATAACGCAAATGTAATTTAGCCATTTCATTCTCACTCATATCTTCTAGCTGATAACCTTGCTTTCTTAACTCTGCGATAAGAAATTCTTTCTCTGCTACGCCTCCTTCTGTTCTAATTCCCACAAAAATGACTGCTTTTTTATGGTCTGAATAACGATAATTAAATTCAGTAATTGCTCTCCTATCACCTAAAAACTCACAAAAAGATTTAAAACTACCCGGATTTTCATTAATAGTAACTGCAAAAATAGATTCTCGCTTTTCTCCCAGCTCCGTTCTTTCAGAAATATGCCGTAAGCGATCAAAGTTCATATTAGCACCACTTACAATGACTGCTATACTTAAATCTGAAACTGCTTTTTCTGCTACAAATTTTTTCATACCTGCTAAAGCCAAAGCTCCTGCTGGCTCTGCAATAGCTCTAGTATCCTCAAAAACATCTTTTACTGCCGCACAAATTTCATCACTTGTAACCGTAATCATTTCATCTACACAGGTTTTTGCAATTCTAAAAGGTATTTTCCCTACTTGAGCAACGGCTACACCATCAGCAAAAATACCTACTTTATCTAATACCACTCGTTTACCAGCTTTTAAGGCAGCCGTTAAACAGGCCGCATCTTCTGGCTCTACCCCAACGATTCTCGTTGAAGCAGAGACTTGCTTAATAACTGCCGAAATACCTGCAATAAGACCTCCCCCACCGACGGCTACAAAAATAATATCGAAAGGCTTATGCTGTCTTAATATTTCAAGTGCAATCGTTCCTTGCCCTGCAATGACATCCAAATCATCATAAGGGTGAATATAATTAAGATCATTAGCTTTGCATAATTTTTTAGCATGCAAAGAAGATTCATCATAGGTATCACCAAATAACACCACCTCTGCCCCTAAGTTTTTAACCGAGCTTACCTTAATTAAAGGGGTTGTTCTTGGCATCACAATGGTGGCTCTAATTTTCATTTTAGATGCTGCCAAAGCTACACCTTGAGCATGATTTCCTGCTGAGGCTGCAATAACGCCTTTTAATTTTTGTTCTTGAGTTAGGTTAACCATGCAGTTATAAGCACCCCTTAACTTAAAAGAAAATACTGGCTGTAAATCTTCTCGCTTTAACCAAATATTATTACGCACTCTTTTAGAAATAAGAGGTGCCTTTTCTAAAGGCGTTTCTTGTGCAACATCATAAACAGGCGCTTTTAAAGCTCTACGCAATATTTCTGCTGGCATTAGGGGTAATCCTTAATTATTAACTGCAAAAGATTATAGCATTCAAACCTTGCTATCACTTGCTATCATTTAAGGAAGCACTTAATATTAGATTCTGTAAACTTACCTCAATAGTCTTACATAAAATAATAGAATAAAATTTAAACCCTAGATCACTGATTAAAAAATGGATATAGAGCAACCACCCCCCTCTTTGTTTACTATGATCATGCAAAAAACCTTAACATTATCGTGGGTATTTTTGTACATTAACAGACGAAGAGTGTTGCTATATGCCAATTTCCTGTGTCACGATTTTGGACAAGTAAGAACCTAGAAAATAATAACTTT
>CAYLXI010000117.1:0-4186 GCA_964387695.1 uncultured Piscirickettsiaceae bacterium | reverse complement strand
CCAGAATTTAAAGCCATCTTAGATGATATGATTCCTAGAGATTCTAAAGGAGAAATATATAAAAATATCTTTTCTGTGTTTTTAGATACCAACCAAAACATTATCAGCGTCTCTGAAAACACTTTATCTATAGACCTGAACACCAAATTAAACTTATCATTGGATGTTTTTACAAAAAAGGCTGGTAGTAATGGATATGTGATGGATACATTTAATAACATAGATTATTTGATAGGCTATCAAGTCTCTACAGGATATCGCGAATATAATAGTTATAAAAACAACATTATTACTTTAGTTTTTGTTCCATGTTAGTTTTAGATTTTTTGACTAAAAGACACGAAATTATAGTCAGGTGAATTCAAGCCCTTTATTAATTATTAAGCTACAATTTCTCCCCATAAGTCATATTCATCTGCAGCAAACACTTTAACCTCAACAAAATTTCCGACGATTAAATTGTGCCCTTCTGGAATATAAACTAAACCATCAATTTCTGGTGCATCTGCTTGTGAACGAGCAATGGCTCCTTCTTCATCAACTTCATCGACTAAGACCTGAATAATACTGCCAATTTTAGCATTCATTTTATTTGCACTTATTACCTGCTGAGTTTGCATAAAACGATCATAACGCTCTTGCTTAACCTCATCAGAAATTTGGGTAGCTATTTCATTTGCCGTTGCTCCATCTACTGGAGAGTATTTAAAACAACCCACTCTATCTAGTTGTGCTTCTTCTAAAAAATCTAACAAATCTTGAAAATCTTCATCTGTTTCTCCAGGAAATCCTACAATAAACGTGGAGCGAATGGTTAAGTTAGGCACTGCTTCTCGCCATTTTTTAATGCGTTCTAGAGTTTTTTCAATATTGCCAGGGCGTTTCATGGCTTTTAATACCCTTGGGTTAGCGTGCTGTAGTGGCATATCTAGGTAAGGTAATATTTTACCTGCTGCCATTAATGGAATAATCTCTTCTACATTTGGGTAAGGGTAAACATAGTGTAGTCTTATCCAAAAATTATCTACCCCTCCTAGCTCACCTAGTGCTTCTGATAATCCTTGCATAGAAGTTTTGGTGGGTCTGCCGTCGGCAAAATCTGTTTTATATTTAACATCTACCCCATAAGCTGCTGTATCTTGGGACACCACTAACAACTCTTTCACTCCTGCTTCTTTTAAGCGTTTGGTTTCAGCAATAACTTCACTTACAGGGCGGCTAATTAAGTCTCCTCGCATAGATGGAATAATGCAAAAAGTACAACGATGATTACATCCTTCTGAAATTTTTAAGTAGGCAAAATGCTTGGGAGTAAGCTTAATTCCTTGTGGTGGCACTAAATCTGTAAAAGGGTTATGCTTTGGTGGAACGACAACTTCATGAATAGAATTTAATACTTGCTCATAAGCTGCCGGCCCAGACACGGCTAAAACTTTGGGGTGAATTTGTGTTATTTGTTCTTCTCTCGCCCCCAAACACCCTGTTACAATGACCTTGCCGTTTTCTTCTAACGCCTCGCCGATAGTGTCCAGAGATTCTTGCACTGCACTATCAATAAAACCACAGGTATTCACAATGACCGCATCCGCATCTTCATAAGAGTTAGTTAGCTGGTAGCCTTCTGTTCGCAATTGCGTTAAAATTCGTTCAGAATCAACTGTTGCCTTAGGACAACCTAAACTAACAATACCTATTGTAGGCTGATGGTTTTTGATTTGTTTTGCCATATTCATGAAGAAATTTATCTCTTAAATTATTTTGTTGCATATTCTAACCTAAATCATGTTTAGAAACTGGATATTGGGGTGTCAAAGAGCTTTTAAGCATCTAAAAAGAAACGCGGGCTCAAGAAGTATTAAAGGCTATTTAAAGCATTCAGCAAACATAATAATGAGTCGTCTAAAAATAAGTAAAATCATGCTTGAACAAGGTGGGTTCTAAACAGTGTAGCCACTCAGTTAAGGCTAATGCTATATTCCATATTTATGAAATATTAATTTGATTATAATCTTATAGAAACCTTTGCATAAATAAGAAAAATATATATACTCCAAAAAAGATATAATTTACTAGACTCAAATACCCTTTTAGCTAGGAAATATTTATGCCGCTAATTTCTTACATAAAACTTATCTTTACTGTTTTATTATTAAGTATTTCACAAATATCTTTTGCTTTAACCACGCAAACTTTAACCGTACATTACTCCCCTTTAAATAAGCTAACTTATTTACCACAACATTCTTTTTCAGCTTCAATTATTGCTCATTCTGAAAGCAATATTAGCAGCGAATTAAATGCTCGCTTAATAAACCTACCTATTCGACTAGGGCAAAACATTAAAAAAGGTGAGTTGCTTGCTAAGCTAGATTGTCATGATTTTAAAGACAAACTTAAACTTAATAAATCCCTACAAAAACAAGCTCAAGCAAAATTGAATCTCGCTAAATTGCAACTTAAACGCTTTCAATCTTTAGGATCTGCCAAACATGCGGCGACCAGGCAGGTAGATGAAGCTCTTAGTCATAAATTAAGCATTGAAGCTAAGATTGAAGGTTTAAAAGTTAAAGCTAATATGGCTAAACGAGCCATTCAGCGCTGCACAATTACTGCCCCTTTTGATGCCGTTATAACAAAAATTTATACAGGAGAAGGACAATGGATGTCTGTTGGAAGCCTAGTTGCAAACTTAGTGAAAACCAATGATGCTGAAATAGTTGTAAACCTGCCTTTTTCTAAAGTACAAGCATGGCAAGGAAAACTTGCAACTTGGCAAACTAAAAACCAACCTGCGGTTAAAGTAGAAAAAATACGCCAAAGTGGGGTTATAAACCCGCAACAACGCATGGTTAACATTTGGTTTAAAGCACCTAAAAACAACCCTATTGGGCTACATGGAACGCTGTTAATTGAAATGAATCAGCCCCATATTTCACCCGCTTATATCGTTACTCGTAAAGGTAAATTGGGTGTTTTTGTGGCAGAAAATAACAAAGCAAAATTTTACCCCTTGCCTAATGCTCAAATTGGCAGACCTGCTTTAGTCCCCTCTTACTGGCATTCTAAATTAGCCATTATTATTAAAGGTCAGCAACGATTACAAAATGGTATGGCAATAAACATTGAACCTTGGGCAGAAAATCTGAACAAGGAATATTATTCTCGATGATTCGTGCCTTACTTAAAAACACTGTTCTTTCCTCTCTGCTCTTAATCCTAGTGCTGGTGATGGGAGCTATCGCTTATCAAGAACTCCCTCGACAAAAAGATCCGACTATTAATTTTAACTGGATTGTTATTATGACCGCCCTGCCTGGTGCAAGTGCAGAGGATGTAGAAACACGGGTTACCCAACCACTAGAAGATGCTCTAAGAAATTTAAAAGATGTTAGCTTTATATCCAGCACTTCTAGGGTAGGATTTTCCAGTATTTTAGTTAGATTTCGTGATGTAAGTGAGCCAATGTTTAATAAACGCATCAGTGACTTACGACGAGAAGTTCAAAATGCACGAGATGATTTACCTAAAGACACAAAAGAATCAACCATCTTAGAAATTACCAGTGACAACGCTTTTCCCAGTGCGATGGTCGTCTTAACTGGGCAAGCAGATGATGAAACTCTACGCAGTCAATCCCATAACCTAAAGCAAGGACTGGAAAGGATAGAAGGGGTAGGTAGAGTCGATGTTATTGGACTAGAAGATCCTGAGATACATGTTCTTGTCGATATGCAAGCACTGGCATCACACCAAATAACGCCTTCACAATTATCAGACATAGTAAGAAGTCAGTGGCAAGATGTGGCTGCAGGAGAAATGAAAGTCGCAGGCCAACAATGGCTGGTTCGTCACTTAGGGCAAAGTATTGACCCTGAAGTTTTAGCACGCTTGCAAGTGCCTTTATCAACAGGAACTGAATATTCAAGTGAAGTCTCACTTGGACAACTGGCTAAAATTGAAATTGGCAGAGCAGACGCAACTCAAGAAGTTAAATTTAACGGTCAACCTGCGGTAATGTTTGCCGTTATGAAAGCCTCGCAAGCTAATTTAATTACCCTGGTAGAAGATGTTAACAATCATCTTGAGGACTACAATGCCCAACACTCCGTTAAAGGGGTTAATGCAATTTTAGTAGACGACCAAACCCTACCAACCACCAAAGCCATTAACATAATGGAAAACAATG
>CAYLXI010000116.1:0-4290 GCA_964387695.1 uncultured Piscirickettsiaceae bacterium | reverse complement strand
TTGCAGTGAAAATATCGGCATTTTTTACCAGTATAAAATAATCTTAGTTGTTAAGTGCTTCCTTAGGAACAACTTAAACTCGAATCCCAAGCCTATAAAAGGAAATTAAATGGCCCAATTTGTATATACCATGAACCGTGTTGGCAAAGTTGTGCCTCCCAATAAACATATTCTAAAAAACATTTCGCTGTCTTTTTTCCCTGGTGCAAAAATTGGTGTTTTAGGGCTAAACGGTTCAGGAAAATCAACACTACTAAAAATAATGGCAGGATTAGACACTGATATTATTGGGGAAGCCCGCCCCCAACCAGGTCTAAAAATTGGTTATTTAGCTCAAGAGCCAGAATTAGATTTAAGCACCGATGTCAGAGGAAATATAGAAGCCGCCGTGAGCGAAGTTAAAAATGCCCTAACTGAACTTGACGGCATTTATGCCGCCTATGCCGAACCAGATGCTGATTTTGATGCTCTTGCTAAAAGACAAGCCGAAGTTGAAGACATTATTCAGGCTAAAGACGGGCATAATTTAGAACGCACTCTAGAGGTTGCCGCAGATGCCTTACGCCTGCCCGCTTGGGAGGCTGATGTTAACACGCTTTCGGGTGGAGAAAAACGCCGCGTTGCTCTGTGTAAACTTTTACTAGAAAAACCTGATATGCTGTTACTTGATGAACCTACTAACCACTTAGATGCTGAATCTATTGCTTGGCTTGAAAGGTTTTTACTAGATTTTAAAGGTACAGTCGTCGCTATCACTCACGATCGTTACTTTCTTGATAACGCTGCCCAATGGATTTTAGAGCTAGACCGTGGCGAAGGTATTCCTTATGAAGGCAATTATTCTTCTTGGCTAGAACAGAAAGAAAAACGCTTAGAGATGGAGTCAAAACAAGAATCAGCCATAATGAAAACCATTAAAAGCGAATTAGAGTGGGTTCGTTCTGGCTCAAAAGGTCGCCATGCAAAATCTAAAGCTCGTTTAGCTAGGTTTGATGAGCTTAACAGCCAAGAACGCCAAAAACGCAATGAAACCAAAGAAATATTTATTCCTGTGTCTGAACGATTAGGTGAAAAGGTTATTGAAGTTAATAACATTTCTAAATCTTTTGATGAAAGATTATTAATTGACAACTTAAATTTTCGTCTACCACAAGGTGGTATTGTTGGCATTATTGGCCCTAATGGTGCGGGTAAATCTACCTTATTTAAAATGCTAACGGGTCAAGAACAGCCTAATTCTGGCTCAATTGAGTTTGGTGACAGCGTGCAACTGTCTTATGTTGACCAAAGTCGCGATACGCTTAACAACGACAATTCCGTCTGGCAAGAAATATCAGGTGGCAATGATATTATGATGGTCGGCAATATTGAAATATCTTCTCGTGCCTATTGTGGGCGGTTTAACTTTAAAGGAAACGACCAACAAAAACGCATTGGAGATTTATCTGGAGGTGAAAGAAATCGCGTTCACCTCGCCAAAACACTTAGCACAGGTGGCAATGTACTGCTACTTGATGAGCCAACCAATGACTTAGATGTTGAAACCCTAAGAGCATTAGAAGAGGCATTACTAGACTTTGCTGGTTGTGCGGTTGTTATCTCCCATGACCGCTGGTTCTTAGACAGAATTTCCACTCACATGCTCGCCTTTGAAGGTGATTCGCATGTTGAATGGTTTGAAGGAAACTTCTCTGACTACGAAGCCGATCTAAAACGTCGCAAAGGTGCAGATGCTTCACAACCTCACCGCATTAAATATAAACCTATTTCAAAATAATAGGCTTATGACAGGAAGATTAAATAAGGTTAAAAACAAGGTTAAAATCGGGGCTAAACTAAACGCCCTACTTTAAATTTTCGACCTTTAATTTTACCTTTATTTAATCCTGCAACAACTTGGCGTTCGTAACCCGATTCTATTGCTACATAGGTTGAATGGTCAACCACATCTATCTTGCCAACATGCTTTCCAGCTAGCCCCACTGCTCCTGTAATCGCTCCTAAAACATCTCCACGACGCACCTTATCTTTTCGTCCTCCAGAAATGTACAAGGTAACATATTTGGGCTTCACCTGGTTGACTCTAACGCTAGGTACTAGGTCAATTGATTCATATAGCAAAGCATGCCCTTGTGCTTCGCCTAGCTGAGTTAGCTTGTAACTTTCTTTTTCCGTAAAGAGCGTCATGGCAACACCTTCTTTGCCTGCCCTTCCTGTTCTGCCAATACGATGCACATAGGTATCGACATCTCTTGGCAATTCGTAATTAATTACCACTGGTAGGCTTTCAATGTCTAAACCTCGTGCAGCAACATCTGTTGCCACCAAAAAATTGGTACTATGGTGTTTAAAACGAATTAATACCTGCTCTCGCTCTCTTTGCTCCATATCTCCATGCAAAGAAACCACGCTAAAGCCTTTATCTTCCAAAAAATCGCCCACTTCTTGTACTAATTTTTTAGTGTTACAAAAAATCATAGCGTGTTCAAACTTATTAAAGCTCAGTAATTTTACCAGGCCTGGTAATTTATCTTTATGGTGGCAAATATAAAATTGCTGATCAATAGTATCCATATCGTGATGAGATTCAACCGTTATTTCCATAGGACTCTTTTGAAAACGACGGCTTAAATATTTAATATCTTCAGGAAAAGTGGCTGAAAATAACAATGTTTGCCGTTGATGAGAAGTAAAGCCAATAATCTCTACCATATCATCTTTAAAGCCCATTTCTAACATTCTATCAGCTTCATCTAACACCAGAGTATTCACAGAGCTTAACTCTAAAAACTGCTTTTCTATTAAATCTTTTAAACGCCCTGGCGTGCCAACCACCACATGAGCTCCATGTTCTAATGAAGATATTTGTGGGCGAATAGGACTGCCACCCGTTAGCACTACAATTTTTAAATTGTTTTGATACCTAGCCAAACGCCTTAATTCTTCTGCCACTTGGTGGCTTAATTCTCTGGTTGGACATATAACCAGCCCTTGGGTGCTAAAATCTTTAGGGTTAATATTATTTAATAAAGCAATGCCAAATGCAGCGGTTTTACCACTGCCTGTTTTTGCCTGTGCAATAAGGTCTTGACCACCCAACGCCAAAGGCAATACAGCCTCTTGAATCTCTGTCATGGTTTCATAACCTAAAGAAGAGAGGTTTTGTAGTTGTGCAACCGATAATTCAAGCTGTTTAAAATGACTATTAGACATAATAACCCCCTACCATTCGTACTGGCTAGCAAGATAACTAAAGCCAATAACAAAAGCAGTTTCTTGAAACTTTTTAAGACCAGTTTCAACAAAAGTAATGGGCATTGGATAATGTTTTAATGCAGCTTTTTGATCCGCTGGCGACATCAAAGAAACACTTACCGGCATTAATTGTAAAACTGCCTCTAATTTAAAGCCATTTGCTCCGCCAGAAAACTTACCCTTTTTCATCCGTTCTCTAATCACTACATGATCCACTTTATAATCTTCAACAAGCTTTATCACTGTTTTTTGAAAATACTTTAAATCATCTGCTTTATCTGGATTCTCACATTTAATTCGTGTTACACGACAGTCAGGAATATGAAACATATCTCCCTCCATCATTAATAAACTAATAATAGCTTCATTTCCTACCAATTCTATACCACATACTCGCATATTTTTCTCCTAAGTCCTAAATCTCAAATCCCTATACATAAATTGAGCATATAGGGATTTCGACAAAATTTGTACAATTCTCCCATTAATCAGACGCTTAGTCCACTAGAGTCCCACTAACTATTGGGATAACTCTAAGTAGTAATCTCTAGCAAAGCTCTGTTTTTAAAAAAACCTCTTAGTCAAAAGAAGAGATTACGACTTATTTACGACTTAGGTCTAACAAATTAATTAAAAACTATTTACAAAAGTGGTAATAATTTGTATGATACCTGCCGTAATCTGGAGACGTGGCCGAGAGGCTGAAGGCGCTCCCCTGCTAAGGGAGTATAGGGTTTGTAGCCCTATCGAGGGTTCGAATCCCTCCGTCTCCACCACACAGCAATATCAACCCGTTTCATACGGGTTTTTTTATACTTAAAAAAACAATAAGTTAAGTGTATTTTTCTATATCACGCCACATCATCGAAAGCCACAAAAAAAGCGGGTAGAATTAAGGTTACAAAATAAAAATAACTGTATGAGACCTTTGCATATTGCGGTCAGCTCTTTAATGAGAGCTTAATAACTAAGGCTAGAATTAGGCTGAGAAAAAATATCGGCATTTTTTTACCCGTATAAAATAATCTTAGTTGT
>CAYLXI010000115.1:0-4316 GCA_964387695.1 uncultured Piscirickettsiaceae bacterium | reverse complement strand
TGGGTTTTAGTCAGAACAACTTTTGGCTCAGGCTTTATTTTAGCTTTTGGAGTAACACTTGGTTTTTTTGCTACAGCAAGTTGTTTTTTTACATCAATGACAACTCTTTCAGCACCACTTTTAGTTTTACCTAGCGTAAAGTAACGATAATCAAAACTATTTCGTAAATCCAAAACCACTCGTGTACGCTTATTATTATGTGAGACTCTAATTCCCTTAACTCGTGGATCTAATAGCCGCTTACTCTTAAAGCTAACTTCATTTTTAGAGTTATAAAAGTCCACCACAATACGAGACGGATTAGAAAGGTGGCTAACTTCAAACTGATTATTGTTTTTTACTTCAAACACAATACGGGTCTGCTCTGGAGATTGACCCACACGAATTTTTGACAGGCTATTTGCCCAAGCCGCAGACATCATAACAAGCAACAAAAACCCTGTTAACACTTTGATATATAGATTAATTATCATGGAATCCTCTCTAATCATGATTTGCTCCATCTTATTTGTTATTTTAAACTCAATAACTCTATAACAAATTATGTGCCATTTTTTCTGTCAATTTTTTAACTATTTGCAAACCCCGTAAAGTATGAGAAGACATTTCTAAATTTCTTCTCATACTGTTTTCTTCCTCGGCACTATCCTGTCGCGATAAATTAAAAACCATATCCGCTTGTGGCAAAACACCCTTCCCTTTTTCAGGCCACTCAACTAAAGCCACAAAGTCTTTCTCTAGCAACTCTCTAATGGCTAAAAACTCTAATTCTTCTGGGTCACATAAACGATATAAATCCAAATGTTGAATGCACCCCTGTTCTACCTCATAAGACTCTACTAAGGTATAAGTTGGGCTTTTAACTCTTTCTCCTGGAGCAAAGCTTTGAATAAAGGCTCGTGAAAAAAAAGATTTTCCTGCTCCTAAATCTCCTTTTAAATACACCATAAAACCAGATAAAAATAAGTTTTCTGCTTTCACCAAAGCTGCAAAAACAATCGCTAACTGTTTAGTTTGATTTTCATTCGCTAAATAAAATCGAGATTTGCTAGAATACATGGTTATGAGCCTTTTAAATACACCTTCAAACACAGCCAAACTCCAACAGCTTGTTATCCAGATTGAAAAATGGGGCAAAGATCTAGGATTTGCAGATATTGGCATTTCAGACACTAACCTATCTCAATACGAAGATGGTTACTTTAAGTGGCTTCAACAAAATTTTCATGGTGAGATGCATTATATGTCACAACACGGCACAAAACGCACTCGACCAGAAGAATTAGAACCCGGCACTATAAGTATTATTAGCTGCCGCATGAACTATTTTGATCCTCAAAGCTTTTCACCTATAGAACAATTACAAAATGAAGACAAAGCCTATATTTCACGCTATGCTCTAAACAAAGACTATCATAAACTTATTCGTAAACGATTACAACAACTTGCTAGTAAAGTTGAACTCTATACCTCTAATTACTTTCCCAACTTGAATTTTCGTTGCTTTACCGACTCTGCTCCAGTTCTTGAAAGAGCTATTGCCGAAAAATCTGGATTGGGGTTTACAGGTAAAAATAGTTTAATTATTCATCCTAAGGCGGGTTCTTGGTTTTTTTTAGGTGAGATTTTTATTAATTTAAAACTGCCAAACAACAAAAAAATACAGCAAAATGGCTGCGGGCCTTGCACTGCCTGCATGCAAGAATGCCCAACTCAAGCAATTATTGCCGATGGTATTGTCGATGCAAGACGGTGTATTTCTTATTTAACCATTGAACATAAAGGAAGTATTGACGAATCACTCCGCCCATTGATGGGAAATAGAATTTATGGCTGTGATGATTGCCAACTTGTTTGCCCTTGGAATCATTTTACTCAATCCACTCAAGAAAAACACTTTAAAGCCAGCCCCCATGCATTGGACAGCGCAACTCTAATAGACCTTTTGCAATGGACTGAAGTAGAGTTTTTGAAAAAACTAGAAGGATCGCCCATTAGGAGAATTGGCTACAAGCAATGGCAACGCAACATTTGTGTTGCCATAGGTAATATCTCACATTCAAGCCCGAACAAACAACTGGCTCAAAAAACTCTATTACAGCTCAAAACAAATTCTGATTTAGTTAAAGAGCACCAAGATTGGGCAATAAAAAACCTAGAAAAAACCCAAAAAAATATCAAAATTACCAGGCCTGGTAATTTTGATATTTTAAACAAGCCTTCAAAAGCTAAAAAATACTATCTTGCAAAAAAGTTATCTAATCGTTAGTAAATTCACTCTCTTCTCAACATCAGCAACGGCAACTAAAGCTTTAATTCTAGCCTCAACTTCTGCCAAAGAAAAAATACCTGTTAAAGACCTTTTAACTTCTGACTTCTGCTCACTTGTTAAGCCTTCTTCTGCTTGCCTAACTCCTGACAGCTCTAAAACTATAGAGTCTCCTGTTGTTAACTGCATAACTTTAAAGCTAAACTGACCCTCTTCTGGCTTTATCATTTTAAACAACTCGGTCGTAATTTGCGGTAAAACATTACGATTTTCACGACCTAACCAACCCTCAACAGACCACTCAACACCTGGTGCTTCATGTGACTTTAAATCTCCTTTACCTGCCTTCAGTTCAGCTAAAATTGTATTAGCAAGCTCTTCGGAAGCCTTAATCATTGCCCCTCGTTTAAGCTCTGCTGTAATTTTAGACTTTACCTCATCTAAAGGCTTCTGGCGCTCCGGGATATGCTTACTCAATCTAACAATAACCGAAGATGTTGGTGAAAGATCAATAGAAGCGCTATTAAGATTATATTTTAAAACATCTTCTGAAAAAGACATGGCAATAACCTTAGGGTGGGCAGTCACTTCAGTCGCTCCACCTTGTCTAGAAAAAGCATCAGAAACAATGATATCAACACCTACGGCTTCAGCCGCTGCAATCAAAGTATCTGGTTGTTCAAAAGCTAAAACATTCATTTGCTCTAACAATTCAAAATACTTTTTTTCTGCTTCTAGCAAACGATATTCTTGTTCAACCCTATCTTTAACCTCAGCAAAAGATTGTGTTTTTCTAGGTTCAATTTTGGTAACTTTAATTAAATGATAACCAAACTCTGTTTTAACAGGCGGACTTACTTCCCCTACCTTTAAGTCAAATACTGCTTCATCAAACTCTAAAACCATCATCCCTTGCTGAAATAAACCTAAATCGCCGCCCATTTTAGCTGACCCTGGGTCTTGCGATCTTTCTTTAGCTAGCTCTGCAAAATCTTTTCCTGTCTTAATTTCTGCCTGAATCGCTTGAATTTCTTTTAAAGCCTCTTCGCTAGAAACCCCTTCATTACTTTGAATTAAAATATGGCTTGCTTGGCGTTTTTCTGGAACCGAAAAAGCCATACTATTATCAACATAAAACTTCTCAAGATCTTCTATTGTAACAATAACATTTTTAGCTATTTCTGATTGAGACAATAAAATATACTCAATTTTTACCTTCTCTGGCGACACATAAGCCCTTTTGTTTTTCTCGTAATAATCAATCACCTGCTGCTCAGTAATATCAATCGTTTCTTTAAATGAACGCTGATCAATGCGTAAATAATTCATTTTACGCTCTTGAAGTTGTAAGCCAGTGAGATGTTCAACTTGATGAGGTAAAATAAAGCCAGATGACATGGTTAACTGGCGAAACTGATTTTCAATCAAATATTGACGCTGCTCATACTCGAATCTGGCAACATTCAAACCACTTCTTAGTAAAATATTTTTATAAAGATCTTTGTCAAACTGACCATTTTCTTGAAAAACTGCTGCCGAGTGAATAGTCATTGCTAACTGTTGATCTGAAATAAACATATTTCGATCTTCTGACCACTGACCAACGACCTTAGATTCAATCAAGGCATTTAACACTTCTTTGCGCAGCTCTTCATCGTTCACTACCTGATCATACATTTCACCAAACTGCTGTTTAAGGCGATTAGTTTGACGACTATAAAGGGCTAAAAACTCCGTTGCGGTAATGTCCTCACTATTAACCGTAGCGATTACAAGAGCACGTTCGCCTTTAGCGTACTGATCAATCCCAAACAGTGCAAATGTTAGAATAATTAATCCCACAATAACCCAAGCAATCCAACTTTGAGCTTTATTTCTAATCGCCTGCAACATAAAAACATCCTAACAACATATTAAAAAGAGTTATTTTACCCTAATCCTTATATATAAACGCGAAATATCTTACACATTCTCTAATCATTATATAGCAACTAAGGTATTATCTAACCTTAACTATCCAAACAATTATTTAGAAAAAATTTATATG
>CAYLXI010000114.1:0-4400 GCA_964387695.1 uncultured Piscirickettsiaceae bacterium | reverse complement strand
ACGCACATTTTTTCTCAGTAAAATTCTAATCGCGGTTATTAAGTGTCTCCTTAATGCTGATGCCCACCAGCACCATGTGCATGCCCGTGTTCTAGCTCTTCTTTAGTTGCCTCTCTCACACCTGTTATTTCAATATCAAAGGTTAAATCTTTGCCTGCAAGCGGATGATTGCCATCAACGGTAACTGTATCGCCTTTTTTTGCAGTTATTTCTACCGAATGAATGCCGCCACCTTCAGCCTGGGCTTCAAATTTCATACCGACTTCAATGTCATCGACACCTTGAAACATGGTAATAGGAACTTCTTTTTGAATTAAATGTTCTTGAATTTCGCCATAGGCATCAACCGCTTTAATGGTCGTGTTAAATGTATCGCCGACGGTTTTTCCGACTAATTTTTTTTCTAATCCAGGGATTAAATTTCCGTAGCCGTGGAGATATGCCATTGGTTGACCATCTGAGCTATCAATTTTCTCACCTTTAGCGTTGCTTAATGTGTAGTTAAATAGACCGATTTTATCTTTTTCTAATTTCATTTCTTTTTCCTTTTGCTAGTTTACCGCGTTATTATATGTGGATAGTGATGTTTTTAGAGGAATTATTGATGATTGAATATTCAGATATTAAATTAGATTTTAAATTGGCACCTAAAACAGATGCCAATGTTTTTTTGCATGAAAAGGTCTTGCCGCTTGCGTTTTCCGTTACGGGACCTTTTATCCGTAATGATAACGGCGATATTATTTGTGTTGCTGACCGTACGGTTTTTCTTTCTAAAAACGAAGGAAAAACTTGGCAGGAAAATCCATTGTTTCAAAATGACAAATGGCTTGTTCAAGATACCCACGCACTGCGTTGTACGAAAGATAATGTGATTGTGTTAAGTTTTCTAAATATGGCAAATGCACATTTTAATTGGGTTGAAAAAACCAATTTACCGACTAAAAATACCCGTTTAGATTTATGTGTAGTGAGAAGTTTAGATGGTGGAAAAACGTGGTTAGAGCCTAACGTTATCCAACAAGGATATTGCGGTGCGACAACCACGATGATTGAATTAAAAACTGGGCAGTTAGTGATGGCTGCTCAAAACTTGGACTATCAAAATGGGCGCCATTTTAGTTTGACGTATTTTTCTGATAACCAAGGAGAAAGCTGGCAAGCTAGTAACTATCTTGATATAGGCGGGCAAGGGCATCATGGCGGTTGTTATGAAGGTACGCTTGTACAGTTAAATGACGGACGAATTTGGTACTGCATTCGAACCAATCAAGATTATTTTTGGGATGCCTATTCAAATGATAACGGGAAAAGCTGGACGAGTGTCAGCCCAGGGCGGCGAGCTAGTAGTTCCCCCGCGATGCTAACACGGTTGCAAAGTGGACGAATAATGAAGGTTTTTAATCAGCTGCACATTGAAAAAAATCAAGATGTTGAACGTGTTGGCGGACAATTTTCGGAAGTTGCCGCCTCGTGGCAAAGGGAAGAACTATCGGTTGTGTTTTCTGAAGATGAAGGGAGGAGCTGGACTGAACCTTTAGTGATTGCCCGCTGTAAAGATGCTTGGCTGTCTTATCCCTACGTTTTTGAAAAAGAAGCAGGGATTATTTGGCTAACAACCATGCAAAGCCAGTTAAAAATGGAATTTAAAGAACGTGATTTGTTAGCGTGGTGATTTGCGTTTTAAATATAACCAAAATCCAGTCATCGATAGAATTAAAAAAAGAATGCTAAAAAAATCGACGATATAAACGCCAATATCTCCTAGAATTCTGCCAGAATGGATATCCAGAATTACCCTTTCTAAACTTAAACCCTGTTTTAGAAATTGTTGATTTATCTTCTCTGTCAGCGGCAAAGGAAGGGGGTGATGTTTGTGTTGCTTGTTTTTAGATGGCGTAAATAAAACTTCACTGATGTTTTCGTAGGGCGGATTAATCTCGTAAAATAATTTATTTTCTAACGCGATAATGAGTTTTTGCTCGCTAAAATAGCCAGCCGTTACATTAGACGAAAGTTGTATTTGGTCGATTAATTCAGCTTGCTCTGTCAGTAACGTAATTTGGTTACTAGAAGCAATCAGCCAACCAAAGGAGGTTTTTTCAACACCATATAAGCTGGTTATTTCTACATTAGGCACGACATTTTCATCAATAAATAACTGATAATCAACCAAAGAAAACCATGTTTGTTGAACGTTTATTCCTGTTTCAGCTTTAGGAAGATTTATTCCATACCATTTATTTAACCAAGAGTTTGCAACAGAGGAATCATGAAGTTTTAGCTGTTCAGTGTGATTGAGAAGCAAGCCTGTTAATACAAGCATTACGACCATCACCAAGGAGGCAAGCCCTAACTTTTTATGTAAATTAGCAAGTAGCTTTACTTTCATGCTTTATGGTAATTGCTTATTTAAGTACAAAGCAACTCGTGCTAATTTGGTGACAGCACGCCAAGATAGTGTTGCACCTGAAATATTGCTTACTTGATTAGATAGCTTGTGGTCAGCGGTGAGGGTATTCTGATTAAACTGCTTGGTAAAAAAAGGTAGTTTTACTTCCCAGCCACGGCTTTCTCGAAAGGCTAAAATTCTTAACTTTTGAATTTTGTTGTCTTTGATAACAATACCAACATCAATGTCTTTTTCCTTGCCTATTTCCTGTAAAAACCAAACCCTTATCATAGGTTTGTCCTTGGCAGTCCAGTAGCCAATACGTAGCTGTTTGTAAGGGTGGTTTAATATTTCAGTAACGACCTTCTTTTTTTCGCCAATTAACCAAATTTTCTTTTCTGTGGGCTGTTCGTTAAAAATAGCGGATAAAAAAGAGTCTTGGGTGTTTGCTACCGCAAAATTTGTAAAAAATAAGTTAATAAATAAGCTAATAAATAATAAAAAAACAGCCAAAAACCTACCCCCCTGGGCACTTTTTAGTGGTTTTTTACTTAAAAGAAGGTGAAATTTAGCCATTTTAATTCGTGCATCCATTTATGCAAAGGTCTTATTATATCTTTATTCATCTAGCTGGCAAAGTCAATGGAGTTATTAGTTTTGCGAGAGAGTGTTTGAAAAAAAGCCCCCGTTTATTCAGTCAAACGAAGGCAATATCCTAGGAGGAGGAATTCTTTATTATTAAAGCCTTAGAATTAAAAAAAAGCATCTCAAATTTTGATAGAATGATTTTAGTTTTAAAATAAGATTAATAATCAATTAATTTAATTTTACTATAATTGTTAAATCATTATCTAACTAAATGAAGGTATTTTCAAATGAAAAAAGTATTGCTCGCCGCCATTATCTCAACATTAAGCGTTCCTGTTTATGCTGGTTCGGAAGAGCTAAATGTTTATTCAGCTCGTAAAACTCATCTTATAAAGCCTCTGCTTGATAAATTTTCAAATACTTACGATATTAAAGTCAATCTAGTGGCTAGTAAAGCAGACGCACTCTTAAAAAAACTGGAAGTTGAAGGTAAGAATACCTCAGCAGATGTTTTAATCACCACCGACGCTGGTAGATTGCACCGAGCAAAAAATGCAGGCGTATTACAAGCCGCAATTACCGATAAGATGAACGCCAAAGTCCCCGCACATTTACAAGACCCAGAAAACTATTGGCTTGCACTAACCACCCGTGCAAGGGTGATTGTGTATGCTAAAGATAGAGTGAATCCATCAAGTCTTAGTTCTTACGACGATTTAACCGATTCAAAATGGCAGGGTAAAATTTGTATTCGTTCCTCTAATAACATCTACAACCAATCTTTAGTTGCCTCAATGATTGCACATAATGGAGAAGAATCAGCA
This sequence comes from uncultured Piscirickettsiaceae bacterium, assembly GCA_964387695.1. Classification (GTDB taxonomy): domain Bacteria; phylum Pseudomonadota; class Gammaproteobacteria; order Thiomicrospirales; family Thiomicrospiraceae; genus Thiosulfativibrio. The sequence goes on along the minus strand of CAYLXI010000114.1, from coordinate 596 downwards.
GGAAAATGGGCAGAAGGTTTAGTTGAAAACCTAGCACGTAAACCAAAAGGGGGCGATAGAGACCAAATTAAAGCCGTCGCAGCAGGGCAGTGTGATATTGCCGTTGTTAACACCTACTATCTAGGCGTAATGATAAATGGTAAAGACAAGGCACAACAAGAAGCGGCAAGTAAAGTCGCAGTTTTTTGGCCAAATCAAAACGCTAACGGAACGCATATTAACATCAGTGGCATTGCCGTAACTAAACATGCAAAAAATAAAGACAATGCTCAAAAGTTAATTAACTTCCTACTCTCAGATGAATCACAAAAATGGTACGCAGAAGTCAATAATGAATATCCAACGGTGAAGGGAATTGCACTAAGCAAGACTTTGAAAAGCTGGGGTAAATTTAAAGCAGACGATTTAGGATTGTATAACTTAGGTTTATATAACAACAGAGCAGTTAAACTGATGGATAAAGCAGGCTGGCGTTAAGTTTCTTTTTTATAAAGGAGACTCATTTCCTAGTTCCTACGCTCCTGCGTGGGAATTCATGTTCCTTTAGGAGACACTTAACAACTGATTGAAATTCTGCGTGGACTTCTAGCCCATCA
>CAYLXI010000113.1:3433-4410 GCA_964387695.1 uncultured Piscirickettsiaceae bacterium | reverse complement strand
AATGTATACTGTTTTTTTTTAACATTATTGTTTTATGTTTTAAAAAAATTTACTATTTTTAAATCAACAAGAGGAAAAATCTAATGAAGAAGCAAGTTTGCTCGTACTTTTTAGTGGTTGGAATGTTAGGCGGAGTCGCTATGTCTGGAGCTGCTTTCTCAGCTCCTGAGCCAAAAGATCCAAAAAGACATACCCCACAAGGTTTGTATGTAAATGCGGTTGAAGCTCAAGCCATGATGAAAAAAGATAAAAATGTTGTTTTAGTCGATGTAAGAACGCCAGAGGAATGGCAGTTTGTTGGCTTTACTAAGGCAGCTAAAATCATGATTCCTGGTGTTTTGTTTGATTATTCAAAGATGGATACCAAGCAAAATAAACCACGTTATATGCCTGTACCAAATACAAGTTGGATGAGTTTGTTTGAAGCAAAAATTGCTGATATGGATATGGATAAGACTGGTACTTTTGTAATTATGTGCCGTTCAGGAGCAACTCGTGCCGCACCGGTTGCTAAAATTCTATATAAGAATGGTTTTAAAAATGTTTATATTATGACCGACGGCTTTGAAGGTGGAAAAGTTAATTCTGGAGATAAAAAAGGCTTTAGACTTAAAAATGGTTGGAAAAACTCTGGGGCAGAGTGGACGTATAAAATAGATGCAAAAAATATTTATTTTAAAAACTACGGTGTGTCTTATTAGAAGTTTCATTTACAAGTTTTATTGAAAAAAACAACTGCCTTGTTCATACGCAACAATCCTTTCTTAATATGATTGAAAGAATGAACAAGACAGACCCATAAACCAGTATTCAAAGTTGTGTGAACTATTTGAAACGCCTCTCTCTCTAGCCGATACTACAAGCCTATTGTTAATTCTAAAAACGAAGAGATTATGAAAATAATGGAACAAATACCCCAGGATAATTTTCAACCCTACGGGAAACGCAGGATGTCTGTCGACCTTGCTGAACAAGAT
>CAYLXI010000113.1:2205-3423 GCA_964387695.1 uncultured Piscirickettsiaceae bacterium | reverse complement strand
AACATTGGCATATCCAGTCGCTAGTTTAGTGTAGCAAGTCCAATATTATGCCAGTGCAAAAAAGACAGGAACTACTCAAGGTGTCTTAGAGACATTGCGGCTTTACTTGACCATTACAGTCCCTTGTGCTTTTTCACCTAGCCCTGCATAATAGTGTGCCAGTCCTTTAATTTCTTCATCGGTTAATTCGTCAGCAATTCGTCTCATTAAATCATGTACGTCTGTTCGACGATTTCCACTTCGGAAGGCTAACATAGCTCGTTTAAAGTATTCTGGAGATTGTCCTGCTAAAGCGGGGTTTAGTCCTGATCCTTGTCCTTTCATGCCGTGGCAAGCCATACAAGAAATAACCATGCGCGAGGAATCACCTAGGTTAATTAATGTTTTAATGTGTTCGTCAACTTCTTGCTTTGCTTGCCAAGCTTGTATAGGTTGGCTTGCATAAAAAGCCGATACATCAGCAATTTGTTGTTCAGTCATTAGTTGAGCAAGTTTTGCCATTACATCAGCTTGTCGATGGTCTTCCCAACGTAATCCTTTTTGGTAATCTAACATGGTTTTTACAAGGTAAGTTTCTGTTTGACCCGCTAGTGAAGGGTAGTTACGAGAAGGGGATACGCCTGTTGCTCCGTGGCAAGAAGCGCACATCATGGTGTTGTGGACAGTTTCGCCTCGAATGATGTCACCTTCTGGCATGGTTTGCAGTTTTGCGCGTAACTCTACTTTACTCCAGGTAGCGACTCCTGGTTTTTTAGTAGGAGTTACTGCCACTTCAGCTGTTTCTTTAAGCACTTTTTCTGGTTGAGTGGTTTCTGGTTGTACAGCTTCTGTTAAGGCAGGGCTTTCATTTTCTGTAGAGCAGCCAGTAAGAAATACGCTAGAAACCAGTAATAAGGTTAGTGTCAGTAAGGTCTTTAATAAATAGGTGTGTGTTTGCATATTATGCCCTTTACAATTAGGTGAAAACATCGGTTACGAATGAACGGTGCCAGTTTTTTTGATAAATGGATTCTAAAAGAGGTCGTGCTTCTTCATCTGTAATCGGGGAGACACCCGCAGAATTTCCTTTAGGTTGAATTAATCCATCACGTACTTCATAAATGGCGGCGATAGATACACCGTAGTTATAGCTAAGTATGCTGTAACATACATTTGAAAAGATGGGTGTACCCGCTGTTTTCCCTTTAAAAGATTCTGTAATTACTTGAGCACACCATT
>CAYLXI010000113.1:0-2195 GCA_964387695.1 uncultured Piscirickettsiaceae bacterium | reverse complement strand
CACACCATTTAGCTTGAGAGTTAGCTGAAGCTCCAGATTTGGGCATCGCATCAGCAATCGTACTGTCTCCTAATACGTAAACATCTTTATGCAAAGTAGATTCAAAAGTTTCACGATTTATTGGACACCAGCCTGAAGCGTTCGTTAAACCTAGCTTTTGGGCAAGAACGCCCGCTCGTTGATTAGGAATAATATTTATTAAGTCAGCTTTAAAATCATCTCCGTCAGTTTCTACCATTTTATTTTTGGCATCTAGTCGAGTTACACGACCACCGTTTGATGCAGAAACCCAATCAATCATTGAGTTGTCGCTATTGTAGCCATACAGCCTTTCCCAGCCTTTTTTGAAGGGTTTGTCTTTAGTAAAGCGATCTTTAGAATCTAAAATTATCATTTTAGCGGTAGGATTGTGCTTTTTAAAATACTCTGCAAATAGAGATGCTCGTTCATAAGGTCCAGGAGGGCATCTAAAAGGGTTTTGTGGGACGGCAATAATGGCTGTTCCACCCTGAGGCATGGCTTGTAGTTGTTTTTTTAGCTCAAGAGTTTGCGGGCCTGCTTTGTAGCCATGGGGAAAGCTACCGTCAGCTAGTTCTGCACTGTGACCTTCAATTTCTTCAAATTTGAAATCAATACCAGGAGATACAACTAGCTTGTCATATTTAACCGTCTCACCTTTTTGGGTTTGTACTGTTTTTTTACTAAAATCTGCACCAGTTACTTTATCAATAATAACGTTAACGCTATATTTGGAGCGAATGGTGTCTAGGTTAAAGGTAAGCTCGTCTAAAGTGTGCATTCCTACCATGACATCGTTACTGCGTAAGCAGGTGATATATTCAGGGTGTTGTTCTATGATGGTTATTTTTACATCAGGATCAGCGAATCGTAAATACTTCGCAAGAGTTGCTCCGCCTATTCCTCCTCCTAATATAACGACATGTGGAGTGGATTTAGCAAAAACTTTGTTGCTTGCTCCAAAAATGCCTGTTGCTGCAACGGCAGAGGTGCCAAAAATTTTAATTAAATCTCTACGAGTAATTTTACTGTCAAAGGTTTTGTTTTCTAGTCGGCTCATTTATTTATCTCCTAGGGACGCTTGTTCTTCTGCTTTTTTCTGCGCCTGCCAAACTTCTTCTAAGCTAGTTTCTTCCCATTGTTTATGTGGTTGGGCATTAAACCAAATTGCCATAGCATCAATTTCAGCATCGGTAAAGCCTCGTGCAACACGATCCATAATGACGGTAGGGCGTTTTCCATCACGGAAAGCGTGCATAGATCTGGTAAATTGTTCAATAGACATACCTGCTAAAGAGGGCATGGATTCAAGAAATTCTTGACCATTAACACCATGACATGCGGCACATTGCCACGCCATGGCTTTGGCGGAAGATATGGGTTTTGGGGTTTCTGCAAAAGAGCTGGTTGAAATTACCAACATGACAGCAGAATAAAGTCCAGCTACTAGTTTTAGCCTCATAGATATTGTCTCCTAATATTTTCTTTTGAGCCTTGCCTTACTTGTTTTTGATAATCGTAATGCGAAGGATTGCCTATAAGCTTTTTGTATCCATGAGAAAGAAATTCTTATGGGTCTTTTGAGGCGACGGTATTCTACATAATAAGCAGTTAAAGGTAAATAATATTTTGACCCAGTCCTGGTGATTTTTACCCTAGGGCATAAAAGTTTTTTTAATTTGTTTAAATTTGTTTCTATATGATAGAAAGTACGGTTTTTACAAAGGATACATGATGAAGTTTTTAACTCTTATACTAGGCTTATTGTTTACAGGTTCTGTTTTGTCAAATGGGGCAATGCGTTTGATGTAACTGCCAATAAAACACAAACTTACTTTAGAAAAATGGCATTTAAGAAGATAGATCAAGTAGCTTATGAATCTGTTTATAAAATAGAACTAAAAAATGCTAAAAAAGAGGCAGTTATCGTTACGGTTCGTGAACCAATAAAGGGTAATTGAAAAATTACCAGTGAAAACCACCCCGGTAAGAAGGTGTCAGCAAACTTGGCGGAGTGGCAAGTAACGATTCCCGCAGAAAGTAGTAAGGTATTAACTTACGCAGTAATCGTTAATTATTAAAGGCTGTTACCCCACCCCTGGTGATTTTAGGCTTTTTACCGCTTTAATAATGCCTTTAGAAAGGTTTGTTAGGTCTTTTGTGGTTATATTATAAGC
>CAYLXI010000112.1:0-4443 GCA_964387695.1 uncultured Piscirickettsiaceae bacterium | reverse complement strand
CCTTAGTTATTAAGCTCTTCCCTAAACGACATGTTTGAATCCTATATAGGGATTTGGGAGATGTTAGAAAAGAGTTAAAGGGCCTTGTCTTTCCAAGTGTTATAAAGCTCTTCATAGGGAACAGGTTTGCTATAAAGGTATCCTTGAAGGATGGTATTATGGTAGTTATGGAAAAAGTTAGCTTGTTTTTGGGTTTCAATACCTTCGACCACAACACTCAGGTTCATATGTTCGGCAATAGAAAGAATTGTTTCCACCAAAATAACATTATTATCTTTAAACATATTCATAATAAAAGCACGGTCAATTTTTAATTCATCAAAAGGAAGATCTTTTAAATATGATAATGAAGAATATCCAGTGCCAAAATCATCAATAGAGAATGCAAATCCTTTTTTAACCAAAAGTTGCATTTTTGGCAAAACAATTTCTAGATTATGTAAGAATAATCCTTCTGTAATTTCTAAGGTTAAATCTTTTGTAGAGATTCCATTAGATTCTAAAGAGCTATACAAATGATAACAAAAATCATTTTCTAAAAATTGTCTAGGGCTGATGTTGATAGAGAGGTGGTATTTAAAGCCCTGTTTTTTTGCAAGAGCTAAGTCTTCGCAAGCTTGCTTTATTACCCAGTTACCAATGCCAATGATTATTTCAGATTGCTCTGCAATGGGAATAAATTTAAAAGGGGGTATTAGTCCTTTTTCAGGGTGTTTCCAGCGAATAAGAGCTTCAGATCCTACTAATTCCCCAGCAATATTTACCTGTGGTTGATAGTAAAGTTGAAACTGGTTTTTGGATATTGCTTTTTTTAGGTCTTGTTCTAATTGAAAAGAATTTGATGCTTGTTCTTTTAAAGAAGTATTGAATGTACAAACTCTGTTTCCACCTTGATCTTTTGCATAGTGTAACGCGGTGTCGGCATGCTTTAAAATATCATTAGAGGTGTCAGAATCTTCTTCAGTAAAAGAAGTTAAGCCTATGCTGGCAGTAACAGAAATTTGTTTTTGATTAAGTACAAGAGTCTTTTTGATGTTTTGTAAGAATGTGTCCGCTCTTTGTATTGCTTGCTCTTCTATGTTTTGAGAGGCAGGCAGAGAAAATAGTATCGCAAATTCATCTCCTTTTAGGTGAGACAGAAAATCTTCTTTTGCAAGGCAGCTTTTAATTTGTTTAGCAAGTTTAATTAAAAACTCATCACCAAGATCTTTGCCTTGAGAATCATTTAGGAGTTTAAAGCGGTCAATATTAATGAGAGCTAGGTAGCTATAACTATGATTTTTATTGCTGAGTACCAACTCTTGATGAATATGACGGTTTATTTCTTCACTAATGTTTTTTTCTAATAAAGCTCGGTTAGGTAGTTTTGTTAAAAGGTCATAAAAAGCCAACTGGTTAATTTTTTCTTGATCTGATTTTTCTTGAGTGATATCTCTCTGTATAGATAAAAATCCTGTAATATTTTTTAGGTTATCTTTAATAGGGGTAATGGTCGCTTTTAATATTTGTCTTTCTCCTTTTTTACTTAGATTTATTAGCTCCCCCGTCCAGTTTTTTCCTTTAGTTATTGTTTCCCATAGTTCTTTATAATATGAACGGGGCATTTCTTGTGAAGCAAATATTTTAGGGTTTTTTAGGTGGATCTCTTCAAAAGTATAGCCAGTTTGTTGTTCAACGGCTTTATTGGCATACTCAATTTGTCCTTTTAAATTGGTGATAACAATCCTAATAGGGCTTTGTTCAATAGCAAGGTGAAGCTTTTGACGAAGCTGTTCACTTTGTTCAAGTTTTTTCTTGCTGTGCAATAGTTGGCGGTTTTTCTTTGCCAAATTCCATATAGATAAAAACGATAAAGAAAAAATGAGAGTAATCAAGAATAAAATATAATTTCTCCATTCTTGCCAAGCATCTGCCAAGCTAAATTCAATAGGTTTATCAAATGGAGGCAGTCGCAAGGCTTTGAGTAATTGGTCAATCACTCGATAATCTTCAGCAATGGTAAAGCCTGAGACTCTTAGTTGTTTTGCCAAGAGGGTATCAAAATTAATTCTCATTAGAGCAATCATCACCTTTTTAGGTAGATTTTGGGAGGTGTGTTTAAACGCAGTTAAGGGCCATTCTGGGTAAAGTCTGGTGCTAGATATTTTAGAAAAGTCTGAATGGTTTTGTTGGTTAATTATTTTAATTTGTTCGGGTAAAATAGTTTTTTGCATAAATAATTTTTCTAAAACACCACTTCGTACAAAACCTACATCTGCTTGTTTAGATAAAACTTTTTCTAAAACTAGTTCTTGTGGCAGCCCTGTTTTTAAGAAAGTTAGTTGTTGAGCGGAGGTGATTACTCCCGCATCAACCAGTTCAAACAACTGCATTTGATAAGCACCCAGTGATTGTTTTGAGGGTGTCGCGATGGTTTTATTGGTTAAATCAGCCAATTCATTTATATCTTCTCTATCTGCTAGAGTAAAAATAACCCCACTAAACTGGCTGTAAGCGATATCAGAAGCCTTTTCCTTTCTCGTCATAGATAACAGGGGGGAGGTTAAGTTATGTCTATGAGCAAGTGCTACATAGTGAGAAGGTTGAGTAAGCAAAAAATCTAGTTTTTGTTGAGTAACCAGTTGTTCAATTTCAGGGTAGTTTGCCACTATTAAGTGAAAATGATAGTGTGGTATTTGCTGGTTTAAATGGTCCATTAAAGGTTGCCAGCGCTGCTGGGTTAGCTCTTTGTCGCGAAAAGACAATACGCCAAAATTAACTGTGGGTTTAGATAAGTTTATGCGATGATTGTCTTCTGCTTTAAGAGAAGTGCTGAAGCCGAATGAGAGAATAAAAACGCCAATAATATAGGTGTATATTAAGTTTTTAAGGGTATGTGGGAGATTGTCCATGCTTCTAGTAGCTCGCTTGTCGCTTGTCGCTTGTCGCTTGTCGCTTGTCGCTTGTCGCTTGTCGCTTGTCGCTAATTATAGCATGATATTGAAGTATTGTCATTTTTTTATGCCGCAAATAAAGTTTTTTAAAGTTATATTTTTTTACGCTAGAGCAAGGTTGCTTATATATCCAGTTTTTAAGTAGGGATTTGGGTATAAGGTATTTATAAATTAATGCCTGAATTATCTTGTTGTTCGGGCTGGGTAAGGATTTTCCAGTATAAAACCACTAGCCAAGCAAACCCAAGACCCCATAAAATTTGTGATATTTGCATCCATAGTATCATTTCTGATGGCATAATTAAAGGAATTAATACCCTGGTTATTGCCCCTAGGGTTAATATTATAAATACCCAGGCTAAAGTTTTGGGAGGGTTAAATATATTGCGTTTAGTATGCCCCAAGCTAATTCTTGCCATAATGGCACTACATAGCAAGCCAATGCCACCCGCAGAAAGAGCGTGTATAGCTAGGCTTTGTGATACCCATCCTAGCCCCCAAAAACCATAAATAATCATTCCAAGTGTCATAAACGCATAAGAAAGATGCAAGGGCCAAAGTAGTACGCTTTGCCAGATTTTAGGGTGATACCAGTAGACTAATCGGATAGAAAATAAGAGTGCTGTTGTCCAAGCAAAAAGGCTGTTGAGCCAGCTAGGAGCAGGGATTATAACCAGCATCATCACCATAAAAAAACCAATCATACTGCCACGATTGACCCATTTAAACTCTTTAAAGGCAGGTAGCCCTAAAGATTTTTCGGTAAAAAATGGCAGCACACGGCGAATCATGGTTAAGTTTATGGCTAAGATAAGAAACAGCCCCAGCAAAACCATGCTGTTGGGGTTTAAAATGAGCCAAGTATCTGAGTTAGGAGAATCTTGTAATAAAAGAGTGTAAAACATGACATTTACAATAAGTAGCAGTAAGAATTTAGAGGCTAGGCCAATTTGAGCCGTGAGCTTTTTGCGATAGACAGGCCAGGCAAAATGTAAAAATAAACCTAGGTTAAAACTTAAGTCAAATAGCGCCACCCATATTAGGGGAATATCTGCTAAATATCCTATTCTAGCAGCCGCCCAAAGCAAAAAAATGACAGCTAATTTCCAGCCTGAAGCTGTCTCCATTTTGCTCCAGTTTAGAACAGCGGTGATTAAAAATCCTGCAACGGTGGCAAGGGCATAGCCAAATACCATTTCATGGGCATGCCAAGTAATAATGTTTACAGAAGATAGAGTTGCCCCCACATTGGGGTAAATAGCCCACCATACCATCATAGAAATAACGGCATAGATGGCTCCACCCAGAAAGAAGGATCTAAAGGCACGGTCAAAGAAGAGCATAAGTAGCTATTTTAAAGTATTGAGGAAGTATTGATTATACTTGGGTTAAGCCTTGACCTTGATAGATTTTATTAATTAGAAGGTATAAGTGAATATTTGGGTAAAAAGGGTTATTTAGAAATTTGTTTTTCTAAGTGGTTAAATAAAGTTCCTGCAATGTTGATGTC
>CAYLXI010000111.1:4115-4464 GCA_964387695.1 uncultured Piscirickettsiaceae bacterium | reverse complement strand
TGTGTAATAGTGTATAGGGTTTAGTTGAAATTACAAGAGTTTATAGTATCTAAAATTCCTACATAGGAAGTTGGCATATAGCACCAGCCCTTGCCAGCTAGGTATTTAAAATTAACCTACGGCTAACGCCTAGCGAACAAACTTTAGCACTCTATATCCAGTTTATAAGCAGGGATTTGGGTTTATTAAGAATAAAAAAATAATTTTGCAGTAAAATAACCTCATATTAAAATTAAAATTAAATTTAGGAAAAATTAATGACTTGGCAGGGCTTTCAAAATCAATTTCAATTGCTTAGGGATAATAAAATATTCGAAATATTTGTCATTTCAATTATCATTTTATCTTC
>CAYLXI010000111.1:0-4105 GCA_964387695.1 uncultured Piscirickettsiaceae bacterium | reverse complement strand
GCATCAAAACTTATGATTTAAACCCTATTTTTGAAAATGTTTTAATGTTTTTAGACTATGGAGTCACTATTTTCTTTGTTTTTGAAATTTCAATAAGAATGGCAGCAGAGCCTAGGCTTAGAGATTTCTTTAAAAAAGGCTGGAATGTTTTTGATTTTATCATTGTTGTGGTGAGCTTGATTCCGTTAGATGACTCTGAATATGCTTTGATTGCAAGAATGCTACGACTTTTCCGTGTCATGCGTTTAATTTCATTTATTCCTGAATTACGCGTTCTTGTAAACGCTCTGATAACGTCTTTACCAAGAATGGGCTATGTTGCTCTATTAATGTTCATTATCTTTTATTTATATGCGGTGATAGGCAATATGCTTTTTGCACATATTAATCCTGTGTTATGGGGAGATTTAGGGGTAAGTTTATTAACTTTATTTAGAGTGGCAACCTTTGAAGATTGGACGGATGTCATGTATGAAACCATGGCTGTTTATGGATTAAGTTGGATTTATTTTTTAACATTTATCTTTTTTTCAGCTTTTGTTTTTTTAAATATGATGATAGGTATCGTCGTTGATGTTTTGGATGAAGAGCATAAAAAAATGATGGCAGGAGATATTGCTGAAGAAAAAGCAGAGCAAGATAATCAACAACAGAAACTTAAGGATGATATAGTCTTATTACATCAAAAAATGGATTTATTGTTGGCAGAAAAAAACAGTAGAAATTTAGGCAGTCTTTATGATAGGAGAAAGAATTTGTAATTATGTTCTGTTTTTAAAGGATTTACCCGCTTTTTCTTCTAAAGGATTTTCTGGCCAACGATGTTTTGGATAGCGACCTTTCATCTCTTTTCTGACCTCAAAATAAGAGTTATGCCAAAAGTTGGCAATATCTGCTGTCACTTGAATGGGACGCCGTGCAGGGGAGAGCAGCTCAAAGGTTAATTGCACTTTTCCCCATGCTAGTTTAGGGCTATTTAGTTCGCCAAACATTTCTTGCAAAATAACGGATACTTTAGGGATTGTACCTTGGTAATCAATGGGGATATTTTGTTGTGATGGCGTAGTATAAAAAACGGGAGCTTGTTGTTTTAGTTGCTGTTGTTTTTCGTAGGGTATTTGGCTGAGAAGAATATCCTTCATGTTTAGTTTTTGTAGCATCTTTATTGAAGTGATGTCGTGTATAAATGGTGATAACCACATATCCAAATTATTTTTTAACCAGCTCTCCGATAGGTTGGTAAAATCATTGTTAAAACTATGTAACCAGCGAACTCTATGCAGCCAGTTTTGATGGTTTTTAGGCCAAGATAGTAGGCTTAAATCATTTTTTACAGCCTCTAATAAACAAGATTGAAATGCCTTTTTATGCGGTTTAATAAGAGTGCTTTCTGACAAAACTAGGCTTTTTAGTTTTGTTTGTTTTGAACCAAAAATTTCTTTTTTATCTTGCTTAAATTGATATTGGGCAAGAGTTGTAATCTCTTCTACAAACAAAGTTTCAATATCTTTTAATGAAATTGCAGCGGCAAGTTGAATGTATCCGCCTTGGCGCAAACCATCGACATTGGCAATGGCGAGCCAAGTATTATTTTGCATCGCATCGTATCCACATAAATTAGCTCCCCGACCATTGGTCATCAAATAACCCACTTGATCTTTATTAGAATTAATTTTTCGTTTCTGTGCGACTCTGTCTGGATAAGCTAAAGCGACTAATCTCCCTACATTGTTTTGCAAAAACAATAGGCCAGCTTGTACTGGTTTAACTTGTAATTTATTTTGCCAGTGCTGACTATTTTTAAGTGCTTGTTTCATCGCAGATGCTTGAATAGGATAACTGCATTGAGCTTGATTTTTATCTAATCTGTAAGCCTGTAATGCCAATAACCGCTTGATTATATCTGTATCGCCACGGCACTGTAAAACATCCCTCTCACTTAATACCGCAGCCACATCACATGCCAGTGAAGTTAGGTCTTTAGTTATGAGTTTAGTTTGAGGTAACTTGTGAGAAAACAATAACATCTTTGCTAAACGAGGAGACGCACCTAATATTGTTGTGCTTTGTCCAAGAGGTGTTAGTCTGCCAGAATTATTTAATAAACCGAGTAAGCTTAATAGTTTTTTTCCAGCTAGATAATGAGCATTTGGTGGAGGAGTTAACCAACGCATGGCTTCTATAAAATTTACCCCCCAAAGTGCGAGCTCTAAACACAGGCCCGTTAAGTCAGTGTGTTTTATTTCTTCTAGGTCATATTTTAACAACTGTTGATGTTGGCTTTGTGTCCATAAGCGATAGCAATATCCTGGCTCTAAACGCCCCGCTCTACCTTGTCTTTGCTTGGCAGATGCTTGAGAGATTTTTTGTGAAGTAAGAGTCGTCAAGCCACTAGATACATCGTACAATGCTTTGCGAGAAAATCCCGAATCAACTACCACAGTAATACCTTCTATTGTTAAGCTGGTTTCGGCAATATTGGTGGCGAGAATGATTTTACGTCGTCCTTGCTTATCCAGCTCAATAGCGGTTTGTTGTTGCTCTGGTTTTAAGCTCCCGTATAAAGGTAAAATCACAAAATTTTTTGGTAATATTTCTTCTAACAGTCGCTGAGTTCGCTTAATTTCCCCTTGTCCTGGTAAAAATGCCAGTAGATCTCCTTTTGTAGTTTGCAGGGCTTCTAATAGGGTGTTTTTTAATATGGGTAGCCAGTCAACAGGGCGAAAAGATTTGAGAGGCTTTGATAAATAATGGACAGAGACAGGAAAACTTTTTCCTTGTGAGCAAATGATGGGCGCGGGTTTGTTGTTTAATTCCATAAATGCACTCACCGCTTGGGTGTCGATAGTTGCAGACATAACCAGTAATTTTAGATCATCTCGTAAAGCGGATTGAATATCTAAACAAAATGTAAGAGATAGGTCAGCATGAAGAGATCTTTCATGAAATTCATCAAAAATAATTAAGGCTACGCCGCTTAATTCTGGGTCTTGTTGTAAACGACGAATTAAAATGCCTTCGGTAACAATTTCTAATATTGTTTCTGAAGATGAAATTTTTTCATTTCTAATTTGATATCCAATGCGGTTACCAACTTTTTCTCCTAGCTGTTTAGCAAGGTAATGAGCAATAGATTTTACGGCTAATCTTCGTGGTTCCAGCATAATGATTTTTTGTCCCATCAGCCAAGGGGCATTCAATAAAGCCAGTGGTACAGCGGTGGATTTTCCTGCACCAGGTTCGGCCTGCAAAACCAGGTTGTGATAACAAAAAAGACTTTGTTGTATTTTGGGCAGTAATGGAGAAATGGGCAGGGAGCGCATGTTATATCCGTGTAAAGTGGAATGAATACCTCAAATCCCTACTTAAAACTCGATATGGGGTGCTAGAACTTGTTCGATAGGGTTTTTTTGTGAATGCATGTTTTTTTGAATACATAGCTAGCAAGGGTTGGTGGTGGTGTTATGCCCGCTCTTTAAGCAAGAATTTAGGGCAGCACTATTTTGTACCTAAATGATTAAGTTAAAAGCCATCGTTTCTGAATTATCGATATGGGTTAGCACGCAGTTAAATTTGTTTCTTACAATGATTAAGAAAGTCCTTAATTATTAAGTGTCAGGTTTCACCACGTTGTACCATCCCGTTAAGGGTTTAATTTAAGAGCCTAGCTTAGAGTTTTCTAGGTCACAAATTTGTACCATCTTTAAATTATTGGTTTTAACAAAGTTCATTACATATTCAAACATGCTGATATTTTCTTTTTCAAGTACCATATCAATAATTAAACATTTTTCACCCTCATAAAGTTCTGGGTGTAATAGATCAGAAAAAACCAATCTATGTGAAGTTCCATAAGAAGCCATCATTGATGAAATACGATCAATCCAGTCACTTGGACGAAATTTACGACCTTCTTCGGTCACTCCTTGAATAATATACCGACAACGCATTCAGCTCTACCTTTTTTTAAAAAATTTAACTGAAGGATTTTACCATAAAATTTAAGGGTAAATAAAGTCAAACACCCGTTGAAACTCAAATATCTATTTATTAAGGAAGAACTTAATAACTAAGATTATTTTATACTGGCTAAACGAGCCGATAT
>CAYLXI010000110.1:0-4529 GCA_964387695.1 uncultured Piscirickettsiaceae bacterium | reverse complement strand
GTTATTTTATTTAATTGCGGAGATTACCTTGTGTTTTTTTGCATTTTTTACGGCTTTAACTTATTGTTTTAGATATAATTTATATGCGTTTGCCCTGCACCACACCCCTTCTTTTTATTTATAAATTTGCCATATAGAATACACCTTTAGAAGTGCCGTTGTTCAGAGCTTTCTTAGGTCTCTTGGTCTAATGAGTTGACTTAATTTTCCTGCTCCTGCAGAAAGAGACTGCCAATTTTCAGGCATAACAAGGTGCGCCAAAGCAGCCGTAGGAAAAAGTTTGGTATCATATGATAATATTGATTCTGTTTGAGCTTTATTTAAAAAGCTTAGCAACTGTTCAAGCCCTGGATTATGACCAATAATTAAAATTCGATTGGCGTAAGGAGAGTCTGATAGGACTTGTAGAAGGCTATTTAGATTAGCCAAGTATAAATCCTCAACTTGAATGCTATTGATTCTACCCTCTGGATTAATACGGCTTAAGGTCTGTAAAGCTCTTTTAGCTGGAGAGGTAAGAATTAGATCAGGCATTAGATTCTGTTCATTAAGCCAGTTCTGCATTTTTAGAACGGCTTTTTTGCCTCTATCTTCTAGGGGACGGTCAAAATCTGCAAGATTATTTTTCCAATCAGATTTTCCGTGCCTTAATAAAATCAATTCCCGTAGCTTTTCTGTCATAATTTTAGATACCATAGGCCTCTTGATAAGACTTCATTGCATCAAGGTAATTTGTTTGATTGTTAGCCTCTAGATGATTAATAATGTCGTTTAGATTAATAATACTAATAACGGGAATATCATAATCAGCCTCTATCTCTTGAATAGCCGAAAGCTCCCCTTGACCTTTTTCCATCCGATCTAAAGCAATAATAACTCCTGCAGGTTCAGCACCTTGACTTTTAATTAAATCCATAGACTCCCTAATCGCAGTGCCAGCCGTAATAACATCATCAATAATCATTATTTTTCCTGTTAAAGCATGCCCCACAATAGACCCACCTTCTCCGTGCTTTTTGACCTCTTTACGGTTAAATGCATAAGGCTTGTTAAGGTTAAAATCTTGATAAAGAGACACGCAAGTCGTTGCGGCAAGAGGAATACCTTTATAAGCAGGGCCAAACAATATATCAAACTCAACTTTTCTATTAGCAATAGTAGCTGCATAGCCTTTTGCAAGCAGAGAAAGTTGTTCTCCAGAATTAAATAAGCCTGCATTAAAAAAATAAGGACTTTTACGACCAGATTTTAATGTGAACTCTCCAAGCTTAAGAACTCCAGCTTGCATAATGAAGTCGATAAATTGTGATTTGTTCATGTTTCTATATCCATACGAGCAAAATTTTCTATAAGTTAAGTATGAGCTTTCTAATTTTATATAGCAAGGTTTAATAACTCAAATCCCTGCTTACAAAAAATGCCCGTGCAATGAATGGATTAAACTAAATTTCTATAACTGATGGAGAGTAGGCATTTGCTTTATTCATCTTTAAATTTAATAGGTTCAGATTGGCACGCAATCTGCGGTGTACTAAGAACGATAAATAAATGAATAAAAAGGACAGGTTATGCCAATTGATTTAAGGCAGATTGAGCCACTAGGCTCTAAAAGTGTTTTGTTAGAACAAGCTCTTAAAAGACACCAAGAAAACAGGGGGAATGAGGGCGACTCTACAGCACTGATTGGAACAGATTTTGAGTGGCTAAATGATGATAAAACAGCTATTCAGAACCTGGTAAAACAAATGGATGCTTCTATAGGGAAGTTATCTGTACAAATAAGTGGAATAGAACAATCTACAGAACGCACTAAAAAGATAATGGAAAAAGAGCAGCAATTGATGTTTAAGCAGATTAAAACTTTAAATGGCTTATTAAAACGTCAGGTAGATGTTTTTAGCTCTGTTGAGTGTCAAATATCTGACATTGAAATAAAGCAGAATAATTTAATACCTCAAATAGGAATAGGCTTAATTGCCGGCCTGATGTCGGCAGTAACTATTCTTGCTAGCGCCCCTTGGATGACATTATTAATGGAAAATCTGCGCTCAGGGATGTAAACAACCACTTAACCTAAACCCTGTTTAGAAGCTAAATATAATAAATAAGAGCTTAGGCGGAGTATATAAGTTTTGCAACAAGAGCTTACGCAAAGATATTGAGTGGTATAATCTGAATCTTTATTGGTTTTTTTATTTGAATGAGCCTAGTCAAGGCTTTATTTTTAAAGACTTAAGAAAGGCTAAAGAATGTCAGAAACCTCTCAAAAGACATTAATGCACAACAACACGATGCTACCTAAAGAAAAGAAAACAACTTTTGCTGTAGCAGGAATATTTTCAACCCGAATGCTTGGTCTTTTCATGATATTTCCTGTGTTTGCTCTGTTTGCAGAACAAGAGTTTGAAGGTATCACGGGGCTTCAAATTGGTTTAGCCATAGGTATTTACGGCTTAACCCAAGCCATACTGCAAATTCCTTACGGTATGTTATCAGATAAATATGGTCGAAAATCCCTTATTCTAGCAGGAATGCTGGTATTCATGCTAGGTTCAATTGTCTGTGCGATGGCAGAGTCGATAGAAATGATGATTGTCGGACGGGCGATTCAAGGAATGGGAGCGGTCGCAGCGGTTTTAATGGCAACCGTTGCCGACAATGTATCAGAACCCCTTCGCTTAAGAGCTATGGCAATTGTAGGGGTGACAATTGGAGCATCTTTTACTTTATCCTTGGTGATAGGGCCTTTGCTATCAGTTTGGCTTGGGGTTAGAGGAATATTTTGGGTAACAGCTCTTTTAGCTCTTGCCGGTATGTTACTGGTTATTTTTGCGATTCCTAAAATAGAAAACCAAGTGTTTCAACGCGAAGCGGAAACAGACCCAGTTCACTTTAAAGAGGTGTTAAAAAATGCACAATTATTGCGATTAGATATTGGCGTGTTTATTTTACACGCTATTTTAACTGCCATGTTTGTGATAGTTCCTATGATTATTCGTGATTCCACAAATATGGATGTGCTAGCTCATTGGACACTTTATTTACCTGTGATGTTGTTGTCTTTTGTTCTAATGATTCCCTTTATTATTCAAGCAGAAAGTAAGGGCAGAATGAAATCTATGTTTTTAGGCGGCATAGCCATGATAGCTTTAATGCAATTTGCCCTTATGGAATTGGCCATCGGCTATTGGAGCTTGTTTATTATTTTGCTGATGTTTTTTACCGCATTTAACTTATTAGAGGCCTCCCTACCCTCTTTAGTGGTTAAATTTTCTCCCGCAGATAAAAAAGGAACTGCCAGCGGAATTTATTCTTCGAGCCAATTTATGGGTGCCGCTGTCGGTGGAATAACTGGTGGGTATTTATTTCAACATTTTGGCTACGAAGGTGTTTTTTGGTTTACTGGCACCATTGGGTTTTTATGGCTCTTAGTCGCGATGACAATGGAATCTCCCAAGCCTTTAAGTATTGTTTCTATTTCTTGCTCAAATAAAGAAATTTTTTCAGATTTACCCGTACTTCAAGAAAGATTATTGTCTAATAAGGGTATTTATGAAGTTGTTATTTTGCCAGAAGAAGAACGCATTTATTTTAAAATTGACCGTAAAATAGTAGATGAATCCAACCTAAATAAATACTTATAATCTTTGTAAGCGTATAGTTAGCAGAATTTAGTGCTAGATGTCAGTTTTATAAATAGCCATTTGAGTTTTATCTTATTGGCGAAATAAGTTATTATTATTTTCTGTACAAAAATTAAGTGGAGAAGAAGATGGCTCGTGGTGTTAATAAAGTAATTTTAATAGGGACTCTTGGAAGAGATCCAGAAGTAAAATATGCAGCAAATGGTAATGCTATAGCCAATTTGAGCATTGCTACCAGCGAGCAGTGGAATGACCGCTCAACAGGTGAAAGGCAAGAAAAAACTGAGTGGCATAGAGTCACTATTTTTGGAAAACTAGCAGATGTAGCGGGGCAGTACCTTAAAAAAGGCTCGCAAGTTTATTTAGAAGGCAAGCTACAAACCCGAAAATGGCAAGATCAAAATGGACAAGATCGCTATACTACAGAAGTGGTTTTAAGTGGCTTTGACGGCAAAATGGAAATGCTCGGGGGCGGACAGGGTCGTGATGTTGCTTTTGATGGACCTCAAGAATCTCAAGGACAAAGTCAAAAACAATCCCAAAACGCTAGACCTCAATCAAGCCCAGCTTCTCAACAATCTTCAACTCAACCGATGCAACAAACCCCTTCACCAATACAAAAAGCACCTGCCTACTCCCCTAACGATTTTGATGACGATGATGTGCCTTTTTAAAATACCTTTGCTACAAAAAGGCTGAAAAGAACCCAAAGTGAAGCAATAATCAGTTATTAAGCTCTTCACTAAGGAGCTTTTGAATAAGTGTCAGGTTTCACCATGTTGTAGCATCCCGTTAAGGGCTGTAACATGAAACACATTTACTGTATATTCGAATAAATTAGGTTCAATTTTAAACCATTCTTCTATTGCGTCACATGGCGTCCTA
>CAYLXI010000109.1:0-4560 GCA_964387695.1 uncultured Piscirickettsiaceae bacterium | reverse complement strand
ACTAAGTTAATAGGCGACTGGTTTTTTCCTGATCCACATAAACTATATTCTGGCGGAAAAAAAGATACTGTCTTAAGCGAGAATTGCTGATTTTCTTAACTGTATGGTTGATTTTTTATAGGAATCATTTATAATTCTTTCCTTTCCGTTTGTGGAAGATTAATTTAAGGATTTAATGTCATGAAAAGAACATTTCAACCAAGTGTTATTAAGCGTGCTCGTACCCATGGCTTTCGTGCTCGTATGGCAACAAAAAATGGCCGTAAAGTTTTAGCTGCTCGTCGAGCTAAGGGTCGTGCAAAATTGACTGTTTCTGATCAATAGTCAAAACTCTTAATCGCTTAAAACATAAACTTGGTGGGTTAGTATAAAGAAAATCTTTGCTTGGCAAAGGTTTCATAGTATATTCTCTTATGAATAATTCAAAGTTAACCCATCAAATTTCATCCCTTTCATTTTCAAAACACCTCCGCATTCTTTCCCCTAAAGACTTTGAATATGTTTTTTCTAAAGCAGAAAAGTTTGCTAATCGACACTGGATTTTTATCGTTCGCCCGAATAATAAGCCCTATCCAAGACTAGGATTAGCTATTTCTAAGAAACAACTCCCCAAAGCTGTTTGGAGAAACAGGGTAAAAAGATTGGCCAGAGAAGCATTTCGTCAACATACCGTGGCATTAAACGGGTATGATATTGTGGTTTTAGGTCGTCGTAATTTGAATGAAGTGGATAATAAAGTTTTGACAAAAAGTTTTCTACATTTAATTAGACAAGTTAAAAAAAGCGACTTAAAAGCAAAAATAATAGTAGTAGTAAAAGAGAAATAACCCATGAATATGAAATCTTTTTGGTGGCTAGCACTGGCATTTACTTTATTGTTTCTTTGGCTAGAGTGGATGAAATTTACCGCCCCAACCCCAGTAACAGAAAGATCCTCCCACGCACAAGAATTACCTGTTGGTGGCCAGATTCCTGGTGTTCCAGTAACACAGCCGCGACCCTCTGATGAATTTGTTCCCAGTGCAAATCAAGGTGCCGTTATGGACTCTGTGCCTCAAGTAAGAGTAACCATAGAGCAAGGTCAGCGTATTCATGTTCAAACCGATGTATTAAATGTTGTTTTAGATACTATGGGTGGAGATATTCGTAGTGTTCATCTTGTTGAGCATATGGCATCGGGCGATAAAACACGAGAATTCGAGCTGATGAGTGATGAAGGTGATTTGTTTCATATCGCTCAAAGTGGTATAGCCGTTCAAGGCAGTGCTGTATTGCCTGCACCCACTCACAAATCTTTATTTAGAGCTGAAAATACCAGTTATGTTTTAACAGGTGATACCCTAATCGTACCCATGACATGGGAGCAAGACGGTGTAAGAGTGACTAAAGTTTATACCTTTAGAAGAGGTGAGTATCTAATTGATTTAGACTTTAAAGTTGAAAACTTCACCCAAAAAACCTGGACAGGTAGTCTTTATTCGCAGTTAGTGAGAACCTCCTATGACCCTGAACATCGTAGATTAATGTACACTTTTACTGGGCCCGTATTGTTTGATGCTGCTGCAGAAGATAGATTTACTAAGCATTCTTTTGATGACCTGTTAACTCAGCCAGTTGAGAACCGTAATATATTGGGTGGCTGGACAGCCATGATTCAACATTACTTTTTAACTGCCATTATTCCTGACCAAGAAGCACAAAATAATTTTTATATTAAGTCGTTGCCCGAAGATAGATTTGTCGCAGGAGTTGTTAAGCCTTTGGTTGAAATTCCAGCAGGGCAGTCGGACGTTTTAAGCTCTCAACTTTATATTGGCCCAATTATTCAAGATGTATTAAGAGATATTGCCCCTAATCTAGAAATGACCGTTGATTATGGTATTTTTACTATTTTAGCGAAACCTATATTCTGGCTATTAGGTATTATTTATTCTTTTGTGGGTAACTGGGGTTGGTCAATCATTGTTTTAACCATTATGATTAAGCTTCTTTTCTATAAATTATCAGAAACATCTTATCGCTCGATGGCTCGTTTGAAGAAGTTTCAGCCTAAATTAAAGCAGTTAAAAGAAAATTACGGAGATGATAAAGCCATCTTCCAGCAAAAGATGATGAAACTCTACAAAGAAGAAAAAATTAATCCCCTTGGTGGTTGTTTACCCATCTTAGTTCAAATGCCAGTATTTATCGCTCTTTATTGGGTGGTATTATATTCTGCAGAAATGCGTCAAGCAGGATGGATGTTGTGGATTACTGATTTATCTGTTCCAGACCCATTTTTCATTTTGCCGGTTATCATGGGTGTTACCATGTTTATTCAGCAAAAGCTTAACCCGTCTGTCATGATGGACGAGATGCAGCAAAAAGTTATGAAGTTTTTGCCTTTTATTTTCACTATTTTCTTTATATTTTTCCCTGCTGGGTTAGTACTGTATTGGGTAGTAAACAACATGTTATCGGTTGCACAGCAATGGTATATCACTCGCAAAATTGAATCTGGTGAGCAAAAGTAGGAGTAAAACATGCATTTATCTTATGAAAAATTAGGTCTAGACCATCCTATGTATGGCAAAGCCGAATATATTGTGATGGATCAGTTACAAGCAGTGTGTTATAAAACTAAAGAAGGCTATTTACCCATTGAATCGAAAACCAGCTCTTCTACAGCTCAAAATTCTATAGAGGTAAAGAGCCACTCTTTGTATGTTTTATCCTTTAAAATGAACGATGAAGCAGAAGAAATGACATTTAAATCAAAGAAAAAACACGATAAAGCACAAAGTTTTTTCTCAACTAAAGACTATATAACAGACATCCAAACAACGGTTTATAAAACCTTAGATTGATTTCCTCTAAATGTTATTGTTATTTTTAAAAAAGAGCGCCCTTTAGGGCGTTTTTTGTCTTTAAAGATTAAATTATAGGTCAACACCATGGAAGAAAATTCTCATGAAACCATTGCCGCAATTGCCACCCCTCCTGGGCGAGGAGGGGTCGGTATTGTTCGCGTATCTGGTGAAAAAAGCTTAGCCATCGCCCAGAAGATTTTAAAGCGCACCCCAACCCCTAGATACGCCCATTACGGCAGTTTTTATGCGGCAAAAGATAATGTTTTAGATCAAGGTATTGCTCTTTACTTTCCTAATCCCCACTCTTTTACAGGGGAAGATGTTTTAGAGCTACAAGGGCATGGCGGACCCATTGTTTTACAACGACTACTGTCAAGAGTCGTTGAACTGGGAGCAAGGCTTGCCAAGCCTGGCGAATTTTCTCAACAAGCCTTCTTAAATGATAAAATTGATCTAATACAAGCTGAAGCCATTGCCGACTTAATTGCAGCCTCATCTGAACAAGCGGCTAAATCAGCCGTTAAATCTTTACAGGGTGAGTTTTCATCAGAAATCAACCAATTAATCGAGCAGTTAATCCAACTCAGAATTTTTGTTGAAGCTGCCATTGATTTTCCAGAAGAAGAAATTGATTTTTTATCAGACGGCAAAGTCGCCTTTCAATTACAGAGCATCCTTAACCAACTGCACAAAGTTCTATCTTCTGCCCAGCAAGGAATTCTGTTACGAGAAGGCATGTCCGTGGTAATCTTAGGAAGACCAAATGCAGGAAAGTCAAGCTTGCTAAATGCTCTTTCTGGTAAAGAATCCGCCATAGTTACTAATATTGCAGGCACAACTCGTGATATTGTTAAAGAAGAAATATTAATTGATGGCATGCCTTTACACATTTTAGATACCGCAGGTTTACGAGAATCTGTTGATATTGTTGAAAAAATGGGCATAAAAAAAGCTTGGGAAGCTGTTAAAAATGCCGACCGTATTCTGGTAGTCGTTCAAGCAGATAAAAAAATTCACCCAGAAGACCAGCTTATTTTGAACCAAATGCCTAGCCACATCCCTGTTTCCATCATTCACAATAAAATTGATTTAATAAACAAATTACCAGGCCTGGTAAAAATAGCAGATAAAATCGAGTTATGGCTTTCTGCCAAACATCACCTAGGAATAGATCTTCTTAAAGAGCATTTAAAGTCAGTCATGGGTTATACACAAGCTACAGAGGGCGTTTTTATGGCTAGACAACGCCATCTAGACGCAATTAAAAAAGCCCTAAGACTTGTTGAATCAGGGCAAGAACAGCTTCATGTTTATGCTGCTGGAGAGCTTTTAGCAGAAGATTTACGCCAAGCACAAAGTTCCTTGTCAGAAATTACAGGACAATTTAGTTCAGATGATTTACTCGGAAAAATATTTACTTCTTTTTGTATTGGCAAATAACTAAGTAAACCAAAGAAAACTAAACGCATACTAAAGCACCGTAAACGCAGCTTATAAGCCATTTGGAGTTGCAACACTATCTCCCTATCCAATTGCCATTGGATAGTATCAACTAAAAACTAGTTTTATAGTAGTCAATAATTGATAAAACTTCATGATACGAGGGGTCAGATCTTTTATTTTGCACTGCCAACAATTAGGCTAATTGACGAATAGTGTAAATCAAAAAATGACTAATTTATTGTGGCGTATAACCACTGTTTTTATAAGC
>CAYLXI010000108.1:0-4614 GCA_964387695.1 uncultured Piscirickettsiaceae bacterium | reverse complement strand
AGCGACTCGTTTTTCTCAGCCTAATTCTAACCTTAGTTATTAAGCTCTTCCCTAAGTGACGCCTAAAGAAAGGGGTTGGATATTTAAAGAGCACTCTCGTCTCTTTCTTCCGTTCTAATCCTAATGGTAGATTCTATTGTTTGAACAAAGATTTTTCCATCTCCTATTTTACCTGTTTGAGCTGCTTGGATAATGGCCTCAATAGCTTCCTCCTCTTTTGCGGCTGGAATAGCAATTTCTATTTTAATTTTAGGTAAAAACTCCACCACATATTCTGCACCACGATACATTTCAGTATGACCTTTTTGACGACCAAACCCTTTGACATCACTCACGGTCATTCCAAATATATCAATATCTTGTAATGCTTCTCTAACCTCGTCTAGTTTAAAGGGCTTTATAATGGCAGTAATTAATTTCATGGTTAAATCTCCTCTGTTTTATTATGTACACCCTTATTGTTATTCTTATCTAGGTAATGTGCAAGGTTTTCTCCCATTTTAATTGGGGTGGAGTGTTTAATTTTTCCTAATTCAGGCATAATTCCCTCTGGAGTGGTGAGTATCACTGTTGATCCCATATTAAAGCGAGCTATTTCCTCCCCTTTATGAAAAGACTTGTTTTGATTGCTATAATCCCAATGTTGGATTGTTGGCTGATAATCTGGAGTAATTTTACCCTCCCAAACAGTTTCCATACTGCCAACAAAAATAGCCCCAATCATAACTAGGCAAAAATGCCCATGACTATTTTTAAATCGAATCACTAATCTTTCATTGCGGGCAAATAAACTAGGAATGTTTTTTACCGTGGCTTGATTAACCGCAAATAAATCTCCCGGTACATAGGTCATGGAAATAAGGTTTGCTTCATAGGGAACATGAATGCGATGATAATCTTTAGGTGATAAATAAATGACAGCAGAGTCTCCATTGTGAAATTTTTTAGCGTACTTAATATCACCGCCTAGCAACGCCTCTATTGTGTAATTGTGGTTTTTAGCCTGAACAAGGATATTTTCTTTAATTTGGCAAGACTGGCTAATTATGCCATCAGCAGGGCTAACCCAAGCCCCGATAGTTTCATCAATAGGGCGAGATTCTGGCTTGAGAGCACGGGTAAAAAAGTCGTTAAAAGTGGGGTAGTTATTAATATCTTCATCAAGAGCTTCAGACACTTCTATTTTATATATTTTTGCAATTAATTTAATGCTAGCATTTTTAACCCAAGGTTGTTCAATCTTCATAAACCAGTGCATTCCAGAAGATAGGAAGTGTTTAGGTATTAGGTACTGTGGTGCAACCTTTATAAAATCAAGTAAACTCATAAAAAGCTTTTTTGTATTTAAAAATATCTATAATTTTAATGTATAATCTGCTGAATTAATAGTATTAGAGGATTTTGTTATGTCAGATATTAAAAAAGTTGTTTTAGCCTATTCTGGTGGTTTAGATACCTCTATTATTGTAAAGTGGTTACAAGATGAATATAAATGTGAAGTTGTAACTTTTACAGCAGATATAGGGCAGGGCGAAGAGATTGAATCTGCTAGAAAAAAAGCAGAAGCGATGGGTATTAAAGAAATATACATTGAAGATCTGCGTGAAGAATTTGCTCGTGATTTTGTGTTTCCAATGATGAGAGCTAATGCTATTTACGAAGGAGAATATCGTTTAGGAACCTCTATTGCCAGACCTCTTATTTCAAAAAGATTGGTTGAAATAGCTCAAGAAACAGGTGCGAATGCTATTTCTCATGGTGCGACAGGAAAGGGTAATGACCAAGTAAGATTTGAGCTTAGTGCCTATGCTTTAATGCCAGATGTAAGAGTTATTGCTCCTTGGAGAGAGTGGGATTTGTTATCTCGTGAGAAACTAATGGCTTATGCTGAAGAGCATGGTATTGAAGTTGAAAAGAAAAAAGGTCAAAAGTCCCCTTATTCTATGGACGCAAACCTACTACATATCTCCTATGAAGGAGGCATAATTGAAGACCCTGCTAATGAGCCAGAAGAAAATATGTGGCTGTGGACAGTCTCACCTGAAAATGCACCAAACAAAGCAACCTATTTAGATATTGAGTTTGAAAAGGGTGATATTGTTGCGATTAACGGTAACAAAATGTCTCCAGCAACGGTAATGGAATTTTTGAATAAGGCTGGTGGTGAAAATGCCATTGGTCGTGATGATATTGTTGAAAATCGTTTTGTAGGAATGAAAGCTCGTGGATGTTATGAAACACCAGCAGGAACAATTATGCTTAAAGCCCACAGAGCCATGGAATCTTTAACATTAGACCGTAATGCAGCGCACCTTAAAGATGAACTTATGCCCAAATATGCTGAAATGATTTATAACGGTTTTTGGTTTAGCCCAGAAAGAGAAATGATACAGTCTTTGATTGATAATTCACAATCTTTTGTATCAGGGAATGTGAGGGTTAAGCTTTATAAAGGAAATGTTACTATCGTAGGTCGTACTTCTGAATATAGTTTATTTGATGAAGATATAGCAACTTTTGAAGAAGATGGCGGTGCTTATGACCATAAAGATGCAGAAGGTTTCATTAAGCTTAATGCTTTGCGTTTAAGAATAGCCGCTAAAAAGCGTTTTAAGTGAGCTCTGAATAAGTGTGGTTAGAATTAGTTTTAGTGAAAACACCCAGAGTAACGGGTGTTTTTTGGTTTTAGAGTATTTAAAGTTATGAATGAAAAAAAAATAAAAGAGGCGTCTCCTTCTTTTTTAGAGCTATTAAAAAACCCCATACTTATGCTTGGCTTTGGCTTTGGCTCTGGTTTACTTAAACCTGGCCCAGGAACATGGGGAACTTTATTAGGTTTATTATTGTTTATCCCTCTTTTGTTGTGGTCAGAAGTGGTAGCTTGGATGGTTTTTGCATTTTCAATAATTTTTGGTTCTTATATTTGTGGGAAATCGGCCAAATTAATTGGGGTGCATGATCACGGTGGTATTGTTTGGGATGAATTTGCTGGCATATGGTTAGTAGTGCTATTATTGCCAGAGCAAAGTATAACAATGTGGGTGCTGGCTTTTATTTTTTTTAGGATTTTTGATATTTTTAAACCTTGGCCAGTTAATTGGGCGGACTCTAAATTATCAGGTGGATTTGGGATATTATTAGATGATATTTTGGCAGCCGTTTATGCAGTAATCACTATTTGGATTTTGCAATATACAATCGTCCCAATCTCTATATAGATTTTTAACTCGGAATAGTGTATATTTCTGCTGATTAGCATTAACATAAAAAGATTTTGCATTCTTATAGCGTAAAAGTCTTATAAAAGGAGGAACATGTTTATTATTTCTTGTGAAGACGCTAAGAAAGCGATAAAAGAAAAAAATGCACAGCTTGTAGATGTAAGAACACCACATGAATTTTCACTAGATAAATTACCTGGATCAGTTAATATACCCCTGCAAGATATTGACAGAGTAGAGGGCAGTGTCTTAGACAAAAATGTTCCTATTATTCTATTTTGTAGATCTGGTCAAAGATCTCATGTTGGGGTACAAATTTTATTGTCATTAGGATTTAATGAAGTTTATAATCTAGGTTCTTATCAAACTTGGTTTCAATGTCCTGATAAGTGATTTATGCGGAAAAAAAATACATAAAATGCTGTTTTTTTAAATTAAAATTAAGTTGTTAAAATGTAATTAATCTATCTTCAGTGATTAATACATCAAGTGGAATATCCCAGGTTTTAGGGAAGATTTTATCTACCTTTTGACATTCATGTGCCCACCCAATAAGTTTAGGTTTATGGTGTAAAAAACACTTTTTAAAGGCAAAGGTTTTATCATAAAACCCGCCTCCCATACCGATTCTATTTCCAAAGTTATCAAAGCAAGTTAGCGGCGTTAAAACTAAATCCAATTGATTGCCTGTTAAATGCTGTTGTTGTGTTACGCATGGTTCTAATATGCCAAATTGATTAGGTATAAATTTTGTTTGTTCTGTATAAGGAGCAAATGCCATATTCCTACCCCGTAAAGTTTTTAGTATGGGTAAGTATAGAGAATGCCCTCTCATTCGTAGAGGTTTAACTAATAACTCGGTTGAAAGCTCGCCATCTTGTGCTAGAAATAAAGCAATTTTTTTAGGGCGCTGACACCAATTGCTCCTTAAAAGTTTTTGAGTAGCCAGTAAAGCATGCTTAAATTGTTGTTGTTTACAGAGTTGCTGTCTATTTTGGCGACAGAATTGACGGAGTTCTTGCATATAGAGAATATTTGTTAATTATTTTTAGGGTTTTTTAGCATAAACAGGTAAAGCAATCTGCAATCTAGTTAAGGAAGAGCTTAATAGATATGCTTTTAATATAAGAAGGGGCATGTGAACTGAGTATTAACGCCCTGAACCGTTAAGTTCAGGTGGCAGCCTTCACAAGAAACTTAGGTTTCTCGGACATAAGCGAGAATCACACCGTAAAAAGTTTTGGCCCCAATGTCATAATTATCGGAAGGGGGTTTATGCCCCGCCCACATGCTTAAGATATATTGTATCACCTAGTTAGGGTTACGGTTTACTTTTTAGTGGTTTTAAGAGTTTTTTCACAGCTTAATTCTAACCTTAGTTATTAAGCTCTTC
>CAYLXI010000107.1:0-4629 GCA_964387695.1 uncultured Piscirickettsiaceae bacterium | reverse complement strand
TATCTTGTCTATCTTGTCTATCTTGTCTATCTTGTCTATCTTGTCTATCTTGTCTGTCTTGTCTGTCTTGTCTGTCTTGTCTGTCTTGTCTGTCTTGCCTGTCTTGCCTGTCTTGCCTGTCTTGTCTGTCTTGTCTGTCTTGTCTGTCTTGTTCTTCTGTGTCTTTTATCTTCTCTGGGTTTTGATTGTAAATATCTTTATAAGGCATTTTAGTATGCCCAAACCTTAAAACTAAGACGGATAGGGCTAAAAAAGTGATAGTGCCTGCAATGGCAATCATTTCCCATTCTGTTAAATACTTTACTTCTATAATTAATAGCCTTGCTAGTGCGATAATCGCAATATAAATAGGAAAGCGAATGGGTAGTTTTCCTGTTTTTATATAAATAGCAACCATGGCTAAAATTTCTAGGTATAAAAATAAGAGTAGCAAGTCTCCAAGTGTTACGGATTGTGCAAGGACCATCTTTGAAACTTCAGTATAGCCTGCAAAAATAGTGGCAATAGCAATAACAAGTAAGCCAAGATATTCAGAAAAATGAATAACCTCAGCTAAAACCCTTTCTTTTGGCGAATGCTTAAAAGAAAGATGGCGTGGTTGTTCTTGATTTATATCCGTAGTTTCTTTATGTTTTCTAGGATTTAGAGATTCAATTTCGTCAGGCATGAAAGTTCCTTGAAGGAAGAGCAAAGTTTTTTTGGTCATTCTAGCGGATACTGTTAAAATGTACGAATTATTTTTTTATTTAAAGGGATTTAGTCATGGCTAAACAAGAAAACTGGATTGCCCCATCAATTTTATCAGCAGATTTTGCTCAATTAGGAACAGATGTTAAAGATGTTCTTGCTGCAGGTGCGGATGTGGTTCATTTTGATGTAATGGATAGTCATTATGTGCCAAACCTAACCATTGGGCCTTTGGTGTGTGAGTCGCTAAAAAACTTTTTGGTTCGTGAAGCCATTGAAGCCCCAATAGATGTTCATTTAATGGTTAAGCCTGTTGATCGTATTATTGGCGACTTTGCTTCTGCTGGAGCGGATATTATTACTTTTCATCCAGAAGCCTCTGAACATATTGATGGTTCTTTAGGCTTAATTAAAAATGCGGGCTGCAAGGCTGGCTTAGTGTTTAATCCTGCCACTTCTTTGTCTTATTTAGAGCATGTGATGGATAAGATTGATATGATTTTAATTATGTCTGTAAATCCAGGATTTGGTGGGCAGTCATTTATTCCAGAGGCTTTAGTCAAATTAAAAGCAGTCCGTAAATTAATTGATGAATCTGGTAGAGACATCCGTTTAGAAATAGATGGCGGTGTTAAAGTTGAAAATATCGCAGAAGTTGCTGCGGCTGGTTGCGATACCTTTGTATCTGGTTCGGGTATTTTTGGCAAAGCAAATGCTTCAGATGCTAATCGTTACGATACGGTTATTAAGCAAATGCGTGAAGAGCTGGCAAAAGCATAAACTTATGTGTGATTTGAAGTAAAGCTGCCAAAACAGTTTTGCTAAAATTTAAAACGCCAGTGATGCTGGCGTTTTTCTGTTTTGAAAAATGATGAGAGATTTTTACGTAAAATATAATGGAAAATTTAAATGCCAGTTAAAAAAATCAAGCCAGGTTTTATCTTGATTGACCTAGATGGCACGCTTGTAGATAGCGTGCCTGATTTAGCCTATTGTGTTGATGAAATGATGCTGCAACTGGGTTTGCCTGTTCGAGGAATTGATGCAGTGCGTAACTGGGTGGGAAATGGTGTCCAGAGATTAACTGAGAGGGCGTTAATTAACGCCGTCGAAGGCATGCCAGAGCAAATATTAATGGACAAAGCCTATCCTATTTTTATGGCATTATATAAAGACAATACATCTAAAAGAAGCCTTGTTTATGAGGGTGTAATAGACGGCATTGAATGGATGCAAAAGCAAGGCTATAGGCTGGCTTGCGTAACCAATAAAGCAGAGGCTTTTACGGTTCCTTTATTAAAAGATAAGGGTTTGTTTGATTATTTTGAATTTGTGGTCTCTGGTGATACTTGCCAAGAAAAAAAACCGCACCCAATGCCTTTGTTGCATGCAGCAAAGTTGCTAGGCATTGAGCCAGATAATGCTTTAATGCTAGGGGATTCCCGTTCAGATGTTAAAGCATCTCGAGCAGCAGGTTTTCATATTTTTTGTTTAACTTATGGATATAATCATGGTGAAGATATTCGTGATTATAACCCTGATGTAGTGATAGATTCTTTTATGGAATTGCCTCATTATTTAGAGTCTAAAGGTTCATAATTTATGTCTTTTTTAAAAGCGTTATTGTTAATAATAACTAAACCTGTTTGGTGCTCTATTAATGGTATTTATCAAGTTATTTTATTAGCAATTTACAAGAAAAAATCAAGATGATTGCTGAGAGGTTCAAAAGAGATTTTTATGAGTGATGCAGAGCTTTTAAATCTTGCTAAAAAAGGCTTTAAAACAGCGCCTTTGATGCGAACCATATTATCTGATTATGATACCCCTTTAAGTGTCTATCATAAGCTAGCCAACGCCCCAAAAACCTACTTGTTTGAATCAGTGCAAGGGGGCGACAAATGGGGGCGTTATTCTATTATTGGATTACCCTGCCATAAGCGACTTGTTGTGTCGGGTTTTCAAATAACGCTATTTGCTGGTGAAGAAATTATTGAACAGTGCCTAGTTAAAGACCCTTTAGCTTGGATAGAAGATTATCAAAATCAATTTAAAGTTTATCAAAACACTAGTTTGCCAGTATTTAGTGGTGGATTAGTAGGGTATTTTGGTTATGACACGGTTCGCTATATTGAATCTAAGTTAGAAAAGTCTATGCCAGAAAAAGATGACATTGGGGCAGCAGATATTGAGTTGCTTATATCTGAAGAAGTGGTAGTGTTTGATAACCTTAGCGGACAACTTCATATTATTGTTCATGCCGATTTATCTAAAGATAATGCCTATGAGTTAGCTAAAGCAAGACTAGATGACATATCTGAGCTTATTAAGCAGCCCGTTCTTATGCCAGTAGACCTACCTAGTAAAAAAATATTAGATGAACAAGATTTTAAGTCTAGCTTTGGCGAAAAAGATTTTAAACAAGCGGTTAATAAAATTAAAGACTATATTTTGGCTGGAGATGCGATGCAAGTTGTTATTTCTCAGCAGATGTCGGTTGATTTTAACGAAAAACCTATCGATTTATATCGAGCATTACGCCATTTAAATCCATCTCCTTATATGTTTTTTGTAGACTTAGGCAACTTGCAAATTGTGGGGTCATCTCCTGAGATTTTGGTGCGTTTAGAAGATGAGCAAGTCACCGTTCGCCCTATTGCAGGAACAAGAAAACGCGGAGCGAATCCTGAAGAAGACCTTGCCCTCGAAAAAGATTTACTCTCTGATCCTAAAGAATTAGCAGAGCATTTAATGTTAATTGATTTAGGACGAAATGATATAGGGCGTATTTCTCAAGTTGGTTCGGTTAAATTAACAGAAAATATGCTGGTAGAAAGATATTCTCATGTAATGCATATTGTGTCTAATGTTAATGGCTTGGTTAAGCCCGAAATGGCAGCTATGGATGTGTTGCGCGCTACTTTTCCAGCGGGAACAGTTTCGGGAACTCCTAAAATAAGAGCTATGGAAATCGTTGATGAGCTAGAGCCAGTTAAACGAGGGATATATGCTGGAGCAGTAGGCTATATGGGCTGGCACGGCAATATGGATACTGCTATTGCTATTCGTACCGCAGTCATTACTAAAGGCAAATTATTTGTTCAAGCTGGAGCAGGAATAGTAGCAGATTCTGTTGCCCAATTAGAATGGGATGAAACCATGAATAAAGGTCGGGCAATTTTTAAAGCCGCTAAATTAGTGACCAAGGGATTAAAAGTGGATAGCTCAGATAAACTCTAAGCCCCAAATGCCGATTTAAAAAATCTAGTATATAGCACTCTCTATACACTATTATAAATAGCGATGATAAATAAAAATTTAAGTAAAGAATAAAAACATTTTGGAGAAAAAATTATGCAGTTAAGGCCCGTCGCTTCTTATAATCAAGAAAAAAACCTAGAAGGTGCAAAAGAAAATGCTTGGGAATTTTTACTTGATGCAACAGATGAAGAAGCCTGTTATTCCTTAAGTGACTTGTTAGATGCTAATTTAACCGATGAAAGATTGCATGAACTACTGTTAAAATTGGTGGGAATGTATCCTAAAGATGTTGAAGCTTTTTTACAGATATCGTTAAGTTTTGATAAAAAAAACCAAGATTTGTTGGCTTATATACACCTTCAAGCAGCGGTATCTTTACTGTTACAAATGATTCCTAATGAATTTTGTTGGGAGACAGGAAAAATTAATTATAACGCTCTTAATAATAGACCTTTTTTTAGAGCCTATCATGCCTTAGCCGAAATTTATTATGAAATGGACAACATTGAAGAGGCGATTATAATTTGTGAGCGCTTAATAAGTGTGCATGCTAACGATGATATTGGAGCTAGAAATACGCTGCTAAAATGCGATGAAAAAACAAAAAATATTAGCCGTTCAAATCCAACCCAAATCCCTACTTAGAAATATGGCATATAGCACCAGCCCTTGCCCGCTATG
>CAYLXI010000106.1:0-4716 GCA_964387695.1 uncultured Piscirickettsiaceae bacterium | reverse complement strand
ACTAAGTTAATAGGCGACTGGTTTTTTCCTGATCCACATAAACTATATTCTGGCGAAAGCTTAGTCCAGTTTTGGGGGCCGGTTGCTCCAAAATAGCTCCAAGGCAACTTTCGTGAGGGCTTGATAACGGATGATGGTTTAAAGGCATCTGGCTTATCCTCTAGAACAGGAACTTGAACTCTTGGCTGTTTAAAATCAGGCCTAACATCCAGTGGAACCTCTGGCTTAGAAGTTATTGAAGTTGCTTTACCTTTTAGCTCTGCACCTAAATCCAATAAGGGTTTTACCACTACTTTTGGTTCCCCAACAGATCTTGGAGTTTGTTCATTGGCAAAACCTTCTCCTGCTAGCAGTCCTGCCATCAAAATAATTCCTACAGAGCGTTTAAAAAACCTCATTACCTTTTTCCTTACCCTAAACATAATCCCAAATCCCTGCTTAGAAAGCTAGAACTTGGGATAATAAAAAAACTATACAAGCAAAATATTAACCAAGTTGTGCTAATCAACTCGATCATTTAAGAAGTCTTGATAAACATCTAGTTCGGATTTAGAAATAGCAAAAACGCCTTCTCCCCCGTTCTCAAACTCAAACCAATATAAGGGTAGCTCTGGATAGGCCTGTTGCATATAAAATTGTGACACACCAACTTCAACAACTAATACGCCATCTTCAGTCAAATAATTGGCTGCTTGAGCCACAATAACTCTAACCAAATCTAAACCATCATCCCCTGCTTCTAATCCTAAACGAGGTTCTTGATGAAACTCTGCGGGTAAATCCTGCATCTCAATTTTGTCTACATAAGGGGGGTTAGAGATAATTAAATCATATTTTTTCTCTTCTAAAGCTGAGTACAAGTCTGATTCAATTACATGCGCAAACTTTCCTAAGCCATAGTGATTCACATTACTGCGAGCAACCATCAATGCCTCGGGCGAAATATCAACTAAATCTACCTCTGCATTCACAAAAGCTTGTAAGCTGGCAATGCCAATGCAACCACTTCCGGTACACATATCTAATATCCGTGTTACTTTTTCTGGATTATCTATCCAAGGAGAAAATTTTTGAGAAATAAGCTCTGCAATAGGAGAGCGAGGCACTAAAACATTTTCATTGACATTAAACTCCATTCCTGCAAACCAAGCCTTTCCTACTAAATAGGCTGACGGCTTGCGCGAATGAATCCTTTCGTAAAAAAGAGTGATGACCTTCGTGCGTTCAAATTTAGTTAAGCGGCTCTGATAATAAATTTCAGGCAAGTCCCAAGGCAAACTTAACACATGTAAAACAAGCATTTTTGCATCATCAAAGGCGTTATCTGTTCCATGACCAAAAAATAAATTCTCCTGCCTAAATATTGTGCCTCCCCAGCGAATAAAATCTTGAATCGTTTCTAAGCTTTCTGACGAGTCATCAAGATTGGTCATGCTGACTTCCTCCTTTTAGAACCGCGTGTTTAGGACGAAAACTTGTAATAAAGGCGTTATCTGTTTCTAAATAAGGCCCTTCAATCAAATCAATACAATAAGGCACAGCAGGAAATACTGCAGCTAAACATTCTCCAATTGCCTTGGGTTTACCAGGTAAATTAATAATTAAACTAGAGCCTCTTGTCCCTGCAATTTGTCGGGATAAAATTGCCGTAGGCACATATTTTAAAGACACAGCACGCATTTGTTCTGCAAAGCCTTCTAGAATCTTATCACACACAGCTACCGTCGCTTCTGGCGTAACATCTCGCTTAGCAGGGCCTGTTCCTCCTGTCGTAAGAATTAATCCACACTGATGATTGTCTGCCAAGTCTTTTAGGGTTGCTTCAATTAAATCTTGCTCATCCGCAATAATTTTGGCAACCCCTATCCAGTCATTTGTTAAGGCTTTTGCTATCCATTTTTGCATTTCTGGACCGCCTAAATCTTCATATTCACCACGAGAGGCTCTATCTGAAATGGTTACAAAACCAATTTTTATATGTTTCATACGACTCCTTACTTGAAAATTAACTTTATTGTCGCTATATAATACCCAAATAAACTGTAAGAACAAATCTATGACCGATTCAAACAATAATTCCCATGATCCTCTATTAGATGATTTTTTAGAGGAAAACAATGTTGACATCCACGAGACTACTGAAGAAACCAAACAAGATTTTGTTGAGGGGAAGGATAGTATTGATGGAATCACTGATGATTCAACACCTCAAAAACCTTTAAATGAAGATAGTATCACAAATCAAAAAAACATGGAAAACTTGGTAAAAAAAGCTTTTTCTGATATCGCCAATACTCATGACATTCCTCCTCCTAACGAACTTTACCTATTGCCTGTTAAAGATCGCCCTTATTTTCCTGGCCAAACTCTACCCGTATTACTTAGCAAAGACCTTTGGAATAGCACTACTGATAAGATTACCAAAGGGAAGTTAAAATATATTGGCATCATCACGGTTAATGCAAAAAGTCATAACAATGCCAAACCTAAAGAGTTTGCAAAAACAGGTACTTTAATTCGTATTCATGACCCTAAGGTTCGGGGAGATCATATTCAAATTATTGCTGAAGGCATTAAACGCTTTCAAATTACCAACTGGCTATCTGACAAACCTCCTTTCCATGCAAAAATTTCTTATCCTGAAGATATTAGAAAAGGCTCTAAACAACAGTTCAAAGCTTATGGGCTTGCCATCTTAAATGCTTTTAAAGAACTCCTTCCTCTTAATCCACTATATAGCGAAGAGTTAAAATTTTACCTTAACCGTTACAGTGCTTCCGAACCTGAATATTTGGCTGATTTTGCCGCTGGCGTTACCACTGCCGATAACGAAAAACTACAAGACACTCTAGATACCCTTGACCTATCCGAACGCCTAGAAAAAGTATTAAGACTACTTAAACAAGAAATTGAACTCACCAAAATTCAACTCAATATTCGTGAAAGAGTTGAAGGGAATTTAAGCGATCAACAACGTGAGTTTTTCTTGTACCAACAATTAAAAGAAATTCAATCGGAACTAGGAATAACCAAAGATGACAAAAGTTCTGATGCAGAACTTTTTAAGAAACGCATTAGTAAGCTTGCTCTAAGTAAAGAGGCAAAGAAGAAAGCCAAAGAAGAACTTAATAAAATTAACATTCTTGACCCTCAATCTTCCGAATATAATGTTTCTCGTAACTGGCTAGATTGGTTAACCCAGCTTCCTTGGGGAAAGAGTAGCAAAGATATTTTAAATTTAACTCGTGCTCAAAAAATACTAGACAAAAGACACGATGGTTTAGAAGAGGTTAAAAACAGAATTATCGAATTTTTAGCCATCGGAAAATTAAAAGGTGAGATTTCTGGCTCGATAATTTGTCTTGTAGGGCCTCCTGGGGTTGGAAAAACCTCCATTGGTCGCTCAATAGCCGACACTCTTGGGCGGCAGTTTTATCGCTTCTCTGTTGGAGGTATGCGAGATGAAGCCGAAATTAAAGGACATCGCCGCACTTATATTGGTGCTATGCCAGGTAAATTTATTCAAGCACTCAAAGACTGTGCGACTGCAAACCCTGTTATTATGTTAGATGAAATAGACAAGATAGGATCGTCCTATCAAGGAGACCCTGCCTCAGCCCTGTTAGAAGTACTTGATCCTGAACAAAATAGTGAGTTTATGGATAATTATATGGATGTACGCTTTAACTTATCTAAAACCGTTTTCATTTGCACTGCGAATACACTAGATACCATTCCAGTGCCACTGTTAGACAGAATGGAAGTGATTCGTTTATCTGGATACATTACAGAAGAAAAAATTAAAATCGCTAAAAACCACCTATGGCCTAATTTATTAAAAGACTCTGGCTTTAACAAAAAACAACTTCAAATCACTCTGCCAGCAATTCGTCAAGTTATTGAAGCTTATGCACGAGAGGCGGGGGTAAGAGGATTAAAAAAACAACTCGCCAAACTTGCCCGAAAAACAGCCGTTAACTTTGTTAAAGGAGAAATAAAACAAACCAAGATTAAGGCCTGTGATTTAGAAAGTTTACTTGGAAAACCTCGTTTCTTACCCGAAAAAATCAACTCACAAGTTGGTACGGTAACAGGTCTTGCTTGGACCTCAATGGGAGGTGCTTCCTTAACCATAGAAGCAGCCAGAGTTCATACTTTAAACCGAGGTTTTAAGCTCTCTGGACAGCTTGGGGAAATTATGCAAGAATCTGCAGAAATTGCTTATAGCTTTATTTCTTCAAATCTAAAAAAATACCAAGCCGACTCTAGTTTTTTTGACAAAGCTTTTATACATATTCATGTACCAGACGGAGCAACGCCAAAAGACGGCCCTAGTGCAGGCATCACCCTTGCCACGGCTTTACTGTCTCTGGCAAGAAATGAAACCCTTAACCGCCCTATCGCTATGACAGGAGAATTAAGCCTAACTGGACTGGTATTGCCCGTTGGCGGCATTCGAGAAAAAGTTATTGCCGCCAGACGAATTGGGGTAAAAGAACTTATCATTCCTGATGAAAACATTAAAGATTATCAAGAACTGCCAAACTACCTAAAAAAAGGAATGCTCGTACACTTTGCAAAACATTTTGATGAAGTAGCAAGTATCAACTTTAAAAAATAAAGGAATGTCAACCCAAAGTTAAAATATTCAGCAATTCTCGCTTAAACCACAAATCTAATCAAATCCAGCACAAACCTATGTCAAACTCAAAAAAA
>CAYLXI010000105.1:0-4742 GCA_964387695.1 uncultured Piscirickettsiaceae bacterium | reverse complement strand
TAGCAAGACTGCTTTCTTAAAACTCACCCCATTCATCACCATTATCTTGTTTGGGCTGTACTGGTGCAGGGGTTTGAAGCTCTGGTTTTTTAACAATAGACTTAACAACTTTTTTTGATTGAAGCTCTTCTTTAGGGCTGTTTTTAATTATAGATCTAGAGCTTGTTTTCTTAACAAAAACAGAGTTTTTAGTTTTAGAACCAGAATTTACCGCCACAACTGATTCCGCCAATTTATTTGCCTGGATCACTGAATTACTGGCTTGCTCTTCAAGCTTCTTCACGGCCAATTCTGCTTTATTAAGCCAGTCTATCACCAAGTCACTTGCTGCATCCATCTGACTAAGTTTATCTTCCATAGATTCAATATCGTTTGATTTAAAGTGTTCTATAATTTCCTTAATAAGAACATGAAGCCCAGCATGATGTTTATCCACCTCCTGCATTTCTGGTAGGTGGGCATATTGCTGCCCCGCTTCACTAAAGAACCACTCCCCAAGCTTACATTTCCGATGGTTTGTAGCAATCTCTTCATTAAAATCAATTTTCATACCTTTAAGGTAGGAAGTAAGACGACTTTTTAACTGCCTGTGATTACGCCTAGCATTTGCAAAGGCAAACTCTCCTGTTTTCATAGCCATGCTACATTCAACTTGATCAGCATCAATTTTAAAGTTCTTAACGACACTTAAAACTTCACCCCCAAGTTGACGCATCTCAGCGGTTCTTTTAGAAGCTTTTTCAACTAGAGCATAGTTTTCTTGAGTTGTATGATCAATTGAAGTGAGTGCTTCGTTTACGAGATCAACACCTTTTGCTTGCTCAGAGGTGGTTTGTGTTATTTCACTTACTAACCCACTAATTTGGGCAATAGAATTATTGATAACCTCAAGAGCTTGACCCGATTCTTGTGCAAGAGCAGCTCCCTTGCTTACTTTCTTAACCGTATCATCAATAAGAACACGGATATCTTTAGCTGCTTCAGCTGACTTTCCTGCTAAATTACGCACCTCTCCTGCGACTACGGCAAAACCTCGGCCGTGCTCTCCTGCTCGAGCTGCTTCAACTGCCGCATTTAAGGCAAGTAGATTAGTCTGGAAAGCAATACTATCAATTAAAGTTGTAATTTCCGAAATTTTATGACTAGCTTTGTTAATATCATTAATAGAGAGGATAGTGTCTTGCACCACACGATTAGCCTGCCCTGCCTCCTTTAAAGAGCTACTCGCCATATTGTTAGCATCAATTGCATTATTAGCCGTCTGCTGAACGGTTGAGGTAATTTCTTCCATGCTCGCCGCTGTTTCTTCTACAGAGGCCGCTTGCTGCTGTGTTCTATTACTCAAATCATGAATGTCTTGAGCAATAGAACTCGCCCCCTCTGATAGCTTATAGATCGAATAATTAGACTGTAACATCAGGCTAGACATATTAACTACAGAGTTATTAACACCATCTTTAAGGATGCCTAAAGAACCTTCAAAGTTAGATTCTATACGACTTGTTAAGTTCCCAGACCCTTGAGAAATCATAACATTGGTAGTTTCAGAGATAGCCTCTTCAAGCTGATTTAAGGACTCATTAATATTGTTTTTTAAAACTTCTAACTCTCCTTCTGCTTCAGCCGTGATCCTTCCGCTAAAGTCCCCATGAGAAACTTGGGACATAATAGTGTTCACTTCAAAGAAAACTCCCTGAAGAATGACCATTGCTACCTGTGCTTGTTCAATGGCTTCTTTAAACTCTCCTGAAGTTTTAAGGTTAGAAATATAGCTAAAATTTCCGTGCCTAATATTAGATAGAATAGATTTAATTTCTTTAAATGTGTCTTCCATTGTAGTGGTTGCTTGAATCAAACCATTCGTCATAACTGCAAAATCGCCACTCATGAGAACAGAGGTTGTTGTTTTAAAATTTCCTTGAGATAAATCTCCCATCATTCTGCCTGACTCACCCATAATAACCTGCATAGTTTGCATTTGAGAATTATAAGACCTAGCCAGTTGTCCAAGCTCATCTTGGTGATTTGCATTACCTCTAAGGCTTAAATCACCCTCAGAAGTTGCTTTTTTTATAACAAAAGCTAAGCGTTTAATTGGTCGAATAACACTCACTAATATTAGAATTAAAAACGCAATAGCCAACAAAAACATCAAAATCCCTGCTTTAATAATGGCTTGGATAGCTTCATCAAACAGAACGCTGTTAATGTCATCTAGTCTTGTACTATCTTCAATAAAAACATGATAACCAATTATGGAGTTATCTAAACTGAAAATAGGAAAACTTACAATAAAATTGTCATGGGTGTTAATGTATTGTTTTTTAAAGAGCTCTGCTAAATTAATATTACTTAAATACTTGGCTTTTTCTGAATCCATATACTTAGAATTAATCACCGCATAATCTTGAATTAGGTGGTCTGACTTAACAAGATAAGCTGTTTTTAGGGACTCTGCCGTTAATAAAGAAAAATAAATCTCCCCTCTCTCTTTAAAGAAACGAGTAAAGTCATCAGTAGACATCATAACCTCTAAAGAACCAATATATTCTTGTGACATTTCGCCAAATACTGGCGTAATAGTAAGAAAAGGAACCCCTAAACGACCTAGCTCAAATGTAGAGAAGGATTGCTGTTGATTTTCACGGACATGGTTAACAGAGTGCCTAAAATCAATTAAGCTATCGCCAGACCTATCTGTCCAGCTACGCAAAAAAGCGTTGCCTCCAGGGGTGTGAATAAAAACTCTAGGAAAAACAAGGTTTTGCTTCTCGAACTGAATTTTCATATTTTCTAAAGCATTTTTAGCTGCAAAAGAATTAATATTTTGTTCAAGAGAAAAACGAATATCAGAGTTGCTGGCTATGCTTAAGGCGAGGTTTAAGTTGGCAGTTTTACCACGCTCAATAAAGTTATTGAGCGAATTTTGAATCTCGAGGACACGCTTATCTTCAGTCTTTTGTGCTTCTAGTTGGTATTTAGTTATCGCAATAGAGCTAACCGCTAATACCCCAACAAGGATAAGAAAAGCACTAAGTACAGATACTTTGATCACTAAGCTTGCTTTACGAAAAGGATTAAGCTGGCTTAGCTTATATTTTAAAGGGGAAAGAATATGACCATTTTTGATAATGACCTTACCTTGGCTAATTTTTTGATAAGCATCCGTTGCTAATTTGATTTCTTCAAGTGTTGCAAATTTTCTAACCGAAGTGTAACCAATAATCTTTTCACCTTCAAAAACAGGAGCAACATTAGCTTTAACCCAGTAATGTCGGCCATCTTTAGTGCGGTTTTTAACAATTTGAGTCCAGCCAGAGCCTGATTTAAGAGTTTGCCATAAGTCTTTAAATACCACTTCAGGCACATCTGGATGGCGTAAAATATTATGAGGCTGACCGATAAGTTCATCTTTGCTATAACCACTTACTTCAATAAACTCTAAGTTAGCCTCTAAAATAGTACCTTGCAAATCTGTCCTAGAAATCATTCGATAGTTTTCAGGGACCTGAACTTGTTCATTGATAATAGGTAGATTTTTTCGCATTTTTGAACCTCTTGTTCAATTAACTATTTTGCATAAACATCATAGACTCCCTTTATACTCTATTTTTTATAAAACTTAAAGCTATAATTCTAAATCTCATAGGAATTGGATATAAAATGCTAGAGCTTGTTCGCTAGGTGCTTGCAAAAGAACCATTGCTTCACTAGGCGTTAGCCGTAGAGTTAAGTCGGCATTTTTTGTGAATGCCTGTTTTTGTTAATGCATAGTGGGCAAGGGCTGGGGATATATGCCAATTTCCTATGTAGGAATTTGGGTTAAGGAAGAAAAGAAAGTTTTAAAAAAACCCTCAGCAAGAGGGTTTTTTTATTTGTCAGAGATCCATGGCTATCCAAACCTCTAATTAGAAAAATAAAGATCAATCAAGAACTTGGATAACAACACGGCGATTATGAGCTCTACCCTCTGCGGTTGCATTGCTGGCAGCAGGTAAAAGTTCACCAGCACCTACAGCAGTTAAACGATTGCTGTCAATTCCTTTAGACTCTAAATAAGATTTAACCGCATTGGCTCGTCTTTCAGAAAGATTTTGATTAAATACAGTAGACCCTGAGCTGTCTGTATGACCTTGAATATTTAAGACTTTATTAGGGTTGCTGTTAAGAAAATCTACATATTCGTCAAGCTTTGTTTTCGCCTTAACCGTTAAGTTATTGCCCCCTACTTCAAACAACCCTGTAAAGGCAATTGGAGTCATTACTTTAGCGGGCTTTTCTTTAACAACTGGTGCTGGCTTAGTGACAGGGGCTGCTTTAACAACTGGTGCTGGCTTAGCGATAGCGACTGCTTTAACAACTGGCGCTGGCTTAGTTGCAACAACGGGCTCATCCAAACCTTCACATTTGGCAATAGCAGACTCTTTGCTCCAATGAATCGTGCGAACACATTTTCCCCAGCTATCTCGTACCATATAACCATCTCTATCCTGAACATAAGCACGATTATCGTTATGAGAAATATCACCCTCCCAAGCATATGCTTGAACAGAAGTAATAGAAAGACCTAGAGCAACAACGAAGGGTAATAATTTAACTTTCATGTTTTATAAATATCCTAATATTAAGTAATAAAGATAGCTTTGTGCGAGGCTTAAAAAAAGGCTCTTCTCCGCTTTGTTGAGTGAAAAAAATACCTATACCCATAATAAACTGTTGAAATATAAGCTTCTTAAGGACTT
>CAYLXI010000104.1:0-4876 GCA_964387695.1 uncultured Piscirickettsiaceae bacterium | reverse complement strand
TGAATTATGAATCACCAGAAGAATACGAAAAAGATTACAGAGACCGAATTAGCCAGTTAACGGCAAATAATTAATCTTTGTGTCGGAATAGTGTTGCAATTCCAAACCACTGTTTTTATAAGCTAACACTACTTCCTTATTCCGTGTTTTTTGTCATATTTTTATAACTTTCAAAGGTTTTAGCTATTGCCATTTTTTATGTAGTGGCCCAGAAACCAAGGAAGGAATCATGCAAAATATTACTTGATTTTTAAGACCGTATCTTTTATGTGACCCCTTTTATGCATTGATTTTAAGACTTATCAAAAAGGAGAGTTAGCTGTTTTAACCTCAAATGAAAAGACGATTGGTAACGCCGTTGAACAAACGATTTTAAAACAAAACTCTAAACCAAACTATAAGCCAAGTCCAGACCATTCTTGGAAGAATAATTACCCAAATAAAATAACCAAAAGCGCTTCCTAGAAAGCGGACATTTCTACTTTGGGTTGACATATTTTTTTGAAGGGCTAACTATTTTGACAAACACCGTAATTGCAATTAAGACAATTCCCATTCCTGACCAAATAGCATATGCAATACCTAAAGGAATCGTCTTCAATACAAGTGAGAAAAAATAAAGTGCCACTCCAGAATGGATGATCTATAAATCCAGCTATTTATGACCGTGGGGTGACTGTGTTGAGCGTACTGTTAGGCTTGCCTAGATCCTGTAAAATTGAGGAGGCTGTTTTCATAGACTCACATATGCCCTAGCCCTGCTTAGAAACCCTTGTTCGCCAATTACTTTTTTATGCTTAGAGGGCAAAGTATTTATGTATTTAGGGCATCAACAATCTTTATTTTAACTTTATTGATAGGCAGAGTTCCATCGACGGTAATATATTTTATGGTGCCATTATTGAGAGCTTTCTTTTGATAATAAGAGACTAAAGGCTTGGTTTGTTCATGGTAGATGGCTAAGCGATCTAAAACGACTTCTTTTTTATCATCAGGGCGTTGAATCAAATCTTCTCCTGTTTCATCGTCCTTATTTTCTTCTTTTGGAGGATTATAAATAAGGTGATAAGTTCTTCCTGAGCTGGAATGAACCCGACGCCCCGCCATGCGTTCAACAATTTCAGTATCGGGGACATCAATCTCAATGACGGCATCAATTTTAACCTTTGCCGATTTTAAAGCATCTGCTTGGAGAATGGTGCGCGGGAAACCATCAAGTAAAAAGCCATTTTTACAGTCCTCTTCATTTATGCGTTCTTTAACAAGGCCAATAATAATTCCATCTGTCACAAGATTTCCAGAATCCATCGCTTCTTTAGCTTGCTTACCTAGTTCTGTTCCTGCTTTAATTGCAGCTCTTAACATATCCCCAGTTGAAATTTGAGGGATCTTGAATTTCTTAGTTAAAAACTGAGCTTGTGTGCCTTTTCCTGCTCCGGGTGCACCAAGAAGAATAAATTTCATTATAATGTCCTTACTCATTTATTTTAAAGAGAGAATTTTACTGAAACATTCTATCAAAATTTACCTTAAATGTTGCCTCTATTCCCTATTATTTAATCAAATAAGCTCTCAGCAAGGTCCTTCATTTTAGAGACATTAACTTCCGGTAGTTGAGGGGCATACTTTTTACGGAAGATTTCAAAATAAGCCCCTGGTGTATCTGCTGGAATAGCGATACCCGTTTGTCGATCAATAGGCACATTCACCAATCCTGTTGGTCTTAATATAGGCGCGTTGGGAGATCCTAGGTGTTTAATGGCTACATCCATGTAATTTATCCAAATTGGCAATGCGGCAAGACCACCTACCTCGTTTCTTCCTAAAGAAGAAGGAATATCAAAACCTGCCCAAACGGTGGTGACAATGTCAGGGTTATATCCTGCAAACCAAGCATCTTTTTGATCATTGGTTGTTCCCGTTTTCCCCGCAATATCTTGTCGCCCCATTTTTCTCGCCAAACGGCCAGAGCCATACCTGGTTGCATCTTGTAGCATTGAGGTTATGATGTAGGCATTTTGGGCAGTAATGACTCTGGGAGCATTTAGTGGGTCGCTAGCATCACAAGCTTGAGTACAAGCGATCAGCGGTTGGGTTGAATAAATGATAGAGCCATTATAGTCTTTTACTTCTTTAATAAAATAAGGCTCAATAAGAAACCCTGTATTGGCAAAAGTGGCATAAGCCTGTGTAACTTGCCAAGGGGTAAATTGGACAGATCCAAGAGATAGGGAGAGGTTTCTATGAGCTTTTAATTCTTCTTCAGGAAACCCAAACCTTTCCATATATTGGCTGGTACTTCTGATTCCTAGCTGTTGCAGAAGGCGAATAGATACGAGGTTCCTAGAAGAAACCAAGGCTTTTCTTAGGCGAGTTGGACCATAAAAACGACCAGAGTAGTTTTCTGGACGCCAAGTATCTTCTAAATTAGCATCGTGAAATACCACGGGAGCATCGTTGATGGTTGTGGCAGCGGTCATGCCCTGATCTAAAGCGGCAGAGTACAGAAAAGGTTTAATGCTTGAACCAACTTGTCTACTGGCCATTGTCGCACGATTAAATTTGCTACGAAAAAAATCAAATCCACCAACTAAAGCTAAAACCCTACCGTCATTAGGGCTAATTGAAACCAGTGCAGATTCAGTTTTTGGGTCTTGAGCAAGCTGCCACGAATCATTTAACCACTGTACAAAAATCAAATCTCCCGTTTTAATCACATCCGTCATTTTAGCAGGCACTTTGCCTCTTCTATTGACAGAAATATAAGGTCTTGCCCATTTAATATCTTCTAATTTTAAGCGGCTAGTTTCTCCTGTTTTAATTAAAATCTCTGCACTTATATCATCCGTTTTAAGCACGGCGGCAACTTTAAGCCCTCCAAAATTTCTAATATCGTTTAATTCTTTTAATAATTCTTCTTTATTAACAAGCTGCGTGGGCGCTAAT
The DNA here is from genome assembly GCA_964387695.1 of uncultured Piscirickettsiaceae bacterium. Lineage (GTDB taxonomy): Bacteria > Pseudomonadota > Gammaproteobacteria > Thiomicrospirales > Thiomicrospiraceae > Thiosulfativibrio. Next base: position 1,930 of record CAYLXI010000104.1, on the reverse strand, counting down.
CTTTTTATGGCTCCTCTGTATCCACGACGGCGTTCATATTCTTGTAAACCATTGCGAACGGCTAGGTTTGCTGCATATTGTAGTTTACTGTCAATGGTGGTTACAATAGTCAGCCCACCTTCAAGAGCTTCGGGTCCAAACTTGTTTAAAGCAAAAAGGCGACTCATTTCTGCAACATAACCAACTTCAATATCAATGCGCGCCCCTGTTAATCTGGCGTGAACAGGTATTGCTTGAGCTTCAAGCATTTCTGCCTCGGTAATATAGTTATTTTCAAACATACGCCTTAGAACATAGTTACGACGAATTTTAGCCCGTTGAGGGTTGGTAACAGGATTGAAGGCAGAAGGAGCCTTAGGCAGCCCTGCAATCATGGCAAACTCATCAAGAGTGAGCTCATCAATGGTTTTGTTATAATAAGTTCTTGCCGCCGCCGCAACGCCGTATGATCTGTGCCCTAAGAAAATTTTATTAAGATATAAAGCAAGAATTTCTTGCTTAGAAATTTGGCGTTCAATTTTAAAGGATAATATTATTTCATTGAATTTTCTAAGAAAAGTTCTTTCTTTGGTTAAGAAAAAATTACGGGCAACTTGCATGGTAATTGTTGAACCGCCAGTTTGTTTTGAACCAGTGGAAATTAGCTCAAAAACTGCTCGTCCAATGCCCTTATAATCTACCCCGTTATGCTGAAAGAAATTGGCGTCTTCTGCTGAAATAATAGCCTGGGTCATCATTTCAGGGATTTCGGTATAATCAAGAGGAATACGCCTCTTGGTTCCAATTTCAGTAATCAGCTTGCCATCTTTTGTAACTATTTTAAGAGGAACTTGAAAAGTGACATCTTTTAATTTAGAGGCATCTGGCAGAGTTGGGTAAATGGTAAGAACATAATAGGTTGCAGCACTAAGGGGTGTAATAACAAAAATAAGCCAAAAAAACATCCAAAACAACCGTCGTAAGAAGCTTTTCTTTTTCTGGGGGGGCATGGCTTTCTGTGCTTGGGGGCTTTGAGTCATACTATCTGTTTGATCCGAAACGGACATACTGCTTGCCTAAAAATAGATAAATAAGCGCTTATTATAGAATGTTTTTTTTGAAATTCAAAGAAGGTAGGAAAAAGGAAAGAGATTTTTATTGGAATTTGCGAACTTCTGCCTCTCCCCTGCACGAAAAATTAAGCCGTAAAGGGGAAAGTTAAGCTCTTCCTTGGTAAAACTTATTTTTTATAGCGACCCGTTTTAATATCACTGTACATCAAGTAAAGGTTTCCACCAACAATATAAACAATCGCGAAGGCTACTCCAAAAAGGGCAATGCCAATTTGAAGGGACTGAGGCAAGAAGCCAGCCCAGAAGGCTAAAACAACCACCAAAGGTATGACAACAGTCACTACAATGACACCAAAAAACTTCATTAAATCGTTCATTTCTTTTCCTTTTAATAGTCTTAATAGCTTGTATAAGCTCAACACCTTGAACTATACTCACCTTAAAGAGAAATTTCAAATCAAAATATTGATTGAAGTCAAGAAATTAACTTATGGCTTAAGCATATCTTAAGATACTGTCTTAAAAATCAAGTTTATTTTAACCTAAATTTACATATTTTCATAATTCACATCAAAGGGCTTTTCAGACTTTAGAGCAGCATAAACAATCACCAATAACTTTCTCATTACTACTTACTGCCGCAATCGCAAGTTTTTTAGGCTTGCCTTTTGCCAGTAATAGAGTATATAAATCTGCCATAAGAGGGTTGTATCTTGTTGCAGCAATTTCTGGCATATACAGTGATTTTCGCAAACGACTATTGCCCATTTTTGATGAACTAGAGCGATTAATGCTGCTGCCTGATTGGCTCTTCTCCACTTTGTTGTTTGAAAAAAGCCCATCTTGAATGTCCTCCACCAGAACCACCTTTAGGTAAA
>CAYLXI010000103.1:0-4988 GCA_964387695.1 uncultured Piscirickettsiaceae bacterium | reverse complement strand
ATTTCGTTGCAATATCTAGCTATTACGCCTCATTTCAGTACAAATAGTGACACTTTTTTCTCAGCCTAATTCTAATCTTAGTTATTAAGCAATTCCTCAAGAGGTGTTGGTGCATTAAAATAATATCCTTGGTAGTGTTTAATGCCTAGAGTTTTAAAGGCTTGTTTTTGTGTTTCATTTTCAACAGCCATCGCAATGACGGTAATATCTAAGCTACTCGCCATTTCACACAAGCTTGCGATATAGGATCGAGTGTGTTCATCTTTATCCATAGCTTTGCTGAAAGATGAATCGAGTTTAATATAATTGGGTAGTAGATCTTGCAAGTATTGCATGTCACCAAGTTGACTACCAAAGTGGTCGATTCCTACTTGAATACCTAAAGACTTCAATTGTTTAACGAGAGGCCAGATTTGTGATTTTTTAGAACGAGCTAAGGGTTCGGGAAGCTCAAAAGCGAGGTTTTTGTTGGATAAATCTTTAGTCCTGTTTAATAACCAGTTAAAGGATTCTTCTTGACAGAGCATTGCTTGAGAGAGGTTAACGGCAATTAAATTGTTTGTGTTGGATTTTTTAAGATAGTTTATTGCCTGCTCAATGACCAGTTGGTCTATTTCAAATGTTTTGTCTAGCTGTTGAACGGCAGGCATAAAGTAACCCGCTGATTTTAGAGTTCCATCAGGTTCTTTCATGCGAACGAGCAACTCTTTATGGTGTATATTGTTGTCTTCAGTATAGGAAGATTGCTGGAACAGTGTAAAGCGTTTTTCAGAAAGAGCATCATTAATTATTTTTTTCCATTCTAAATTTTCTGAAGTTTTATCTACTTTTGTTTCATAAAAATAAGTTTGGTTTTTCCCTAGGTTTTTTGCCTGCTTTATTGCATGATCTAGCTTTCCTAAAAGAGCCCCTCGACTTTCTCCAGGTTGATAGTGCATGACGGCAATAGAAACATAAGTTGTGGTTTCTTGGGCATTGAGATGATCTAATATTTTTGGAAAATAATTGGCGATAGTGCATGCTTTGTCATGTATTTGTGCGGCGCTCATGCTTGGTAATACCGCTATGATTTCTGTACCATTTAATCGGGCATAAATGGCTTTTTCTGAAGTAAGTTGTTGGCGAAGGTTGTCAGCAAGGCTACATATTGTTTTATCACCAATAAGATAGCCAAATTTGTCATTTAAATCTTTAAGACCTTCCACACGAATAAGGCATAAAACACCCTCAGATGCTTCTTGTTTTGGATCGAGAAGTGAATCTGCTAACATTTCAAAATGTTGGCGATTACTCATTTTTGTTACCGAATCTTGATAGGCCATTTTCTGTAGTTTTGTTGCCATTTTTGCGTCTCTTTCAAAGACATCCTTCATTTTTTTTACCATTGCATTCATGGCAGACACAACCTGGCGAAATTCAATGGTGCGGGGAAGTTTTTCTTGTAAAATGTATTGTTTTTTTACAATAGCATCAGCTTGTTTTTCCATGTCTTTTAATGGCTTAAGCATGGCTTTTAGGGCAATATGTGCAATCAAAATTGATAGAATCATCGCAATTAGAAACCAGGAAAGAAGGATGGTTGTTGTTTGCCAAAGTTGCATGTGAGCATAGCCAGGATGACTTTGGACATGAAGAGATCCTATCGGCATCCAACCTGATTGAACAAAAGATTCCGCAACAGGAGCATTAATAGGAACGCTGTTAATAAACCAAGAAGGAATTCCTTCAATGTTTTGAGTATTGTGGCGTTGATAAATAATGTTGTTTTCTAAGTCAGTAAGTTTAATGTAAGAATAAAAACCCCGATCAAATATCGCATTAATCATAGTCTTCATAGTAGCAGGCTCTTCTGGATTGGCCACAAAACTTAAAGAGAGACCTAAAGATGTTGCAGTATCTTGGGCGTGGGAGGAGAGTTGGTTTTCTAAAAATGTTTTGGTGTTTAAGAAATTTAACCAAAAAGTACCAATAAGCAAAATGATAAGCAGGGCGGTAATGAACATAATCATCTGTTTTTTTAAAGTCATAATAAGACCCTTATCATTTTATTAGTTAATAGTTAATAGTTAATAGTTAATAGTTAATAGTTATGGATTCATTTTTTTAAGCAAACGATTCCACTCTTTAAGCTGGCTGGTACCAGCTTGAACAGCTTTGCCTTTGCCTCTTTGCTTGGATAACCATAGGCCTTTACCATTAAAGCTATAAATAGGCACTAAATCCGTGCGTGCAGTGGCTTTTAAAATACGGTCAGTTAAATTGTCGAGAACAAGAGGGACTGATTGAGGGGTTTTAAAGTAGGTAAGTACCATGTGTGCTTGGTTTAATCGCAAAGATTTAACATAGGTTAAGAGTAGCCTTGATTCAGGAACCCCCAAAGCAATCAGAGTAAAGTATTTGGCAATGACAAAGTCTTCGCAGTCACCACCATCTGTCACCAGTAATTCAAATGGGCTTGCCCAGTAATCTTCTTTTTTCCAGTGATCTATATCATCAATAAACCTTACTTGATTAAAAAAATTATTCACTATAGAAAGCTTTAGACGTTCAGGTCTGTTTATGTTGTCATCAACAAGGGCTTGCCAAGACTTAAGACGGAGAAAGGCAAATTCACCATGCTTTTCTTTAGCTATTTTAAACTCTGTGGGTGTAACCACCGAAGGTGCTTTACTGGCAGACACCCAAGTTAACCATGAAAACAGGACAGTAAAAGTTAACAGAGAGCGCATCATTGAAGATCAATCAGGTTAACTTGTTGTGTTTATCTAAATCCATAACGATCATATCCTTTCATATCTTCTGGAATGTTTTGCTTTGCTGCCTGATGAAGTTGATCTTTTTCAAGGATTTCAAAAGTAATACGACGATTTGCCTCTCTTCCTTCAGAAGTTGCATTTGTAGAAGAAGGTTGAGATTCGCCAAGACCTAATACAAAAACCCTTTCTTCAATATAATTAAACTCAGATGTGAAGTAATTTTTGACATGTTGAGCACGGTTCCAAGAAAGTTGTTTATTGCGTTGCTCTGTGCCTACATTGTCTGTATGACCGGTAATGACAATAATTTCATTTTCTGCTTTTTCTTTTAAGCGTGCAGCTACATCATTTAAAATACTTCTTTGGTCGGCGCGTATGGCATAAGATCCAGTATTAAATATAATATTAGTGATTATAAAGGTTTCAGCTTTACAGCCCTGGTTATTAACGGTTGTACCTAAGGGGGTTTCAGGACAAAGGTCAATGCTATTCACTAAGCCATCACCATCTGTGTCATATTCAGCTTTGCAACCCTGGCTATCTACTTTGATTCCTAGAGGGGTATTGGGGCATTTATCTTGACTGTCAAGAATTCTGTCTTTATCTTTATCTCCTTCACAACCCAAAAAATTAACTTTTATGCCAACAGGTGTTTCTGGACAGTGGTCGTTACGATCAAAAATTCCGTCTCCATCGATGTCCAACTCACAACCGAGTGCATTAACAGGAAATCCTGATGCTGAATTTAAACAGTGGTCTTGACGGTCTGGAACGCCATCTTCATCTAAATCTCGATATAAGGTGGTAATATGTTGGGCATTGTCTTGTGGGCTAACTATTGTTTGAATGGCATGGGTGTCTAAAGAATTTAAGCTGAGTTGTTTGGCATTTTCTGCCAAAACTGGACTAGAAATAAAATAGAAAACTATTGTCATTAAGAGGGGTTTTAGAATATTATTCATGATTTTGTCCATTAATCTTTCAAATTATTTTTAAATTTATATAAGGTAGTGAATGTTTTGTATTACTTCTTGTATAAGGTGCTTTCAATGATATTTAACGGCTATGGTTAAGTCGGTTGACTTCGTTAATATGATTAATGGCTCGTTCAACAAGAATATTTGTGGTTTTATCAGCAACAGGTTGTAGTGCTTTTAATTTGGCTTTTTTCTCTGTTGTTGCTGTGGCTTGAGTTTCTATGTTAAACGCAGATAAGGTGCTGTTATCTCGAGCTATAATTTCAACATCACTAATTAAGCTTAGGATGACCATGTTGTTTTTAAGAGAGGATACTTCAGGTTCAAGGTAATATCTTAACCTAAGGTCTGGAAAGCGAACAGATGTATTAAGTCCTGCAAGGTTAAGAGCGGTGATAAATTCAGGTTCTAGCTCTTCAGATCCTGCTGTGAGAGCACTGACACCAATAATTAAATTGCTGAATAACCGAGTAAGACGATTATTCATTTGATTGGCAAGAGTGTTGTTGTCTTCTGGTAGAGCTGAGGATTCTCCATGGAGTGCTTGAATTTTTGTTAGAAGAGCCGCTCTTTCTTCTAAAGTTGGAAGGCTAGGCAATAAAGAGAATAGCTGTTCAAATCTTCCACTATTTTGGCTGGCATGTAAATAATCTAGTAACTGAGTATCTAGAGCGTCTACCCGTTTTTGTAGAGGTATTTTGTTTTGTAATTTGTCAGCAGAAACTAAAACAAATACCTGTTTATTTTTTACATCAGTATAACTATCAACCAATTGAATTTCAGGGCTGAAATATGGATTAATCTGAGATTTAACAGCATTACGGATTTTTGTTTCAAAGGTTGTTCTGTTTAGGTTTTTCTGTGCTTGAACTTGAGCTTTGCTAAACAAGTCATTAAGTTGTTTTTGGATGTTTGATTCTGCCACCTGTACGGCAAAATTTATAGCACTATCAATGTTTTTGTTTGTAATAGGAAAGCTTTCAACAGCATAAAGTTTAGCTTCATTTACTGGGGTCGATATTGTCCAGCCAGGAGTGCCAGTTTCTATTTTTTCTACTGCAGTTGGTGTTTGTGTGCAAGCCGTTAAGCTTAATATTAGCGTAGATAATAGAAGTATGAGCAGTATTTTCATTTTTTATGGGTCTCTTAAGAAATCTCACTTAACAACTAAGGTTAGAGTTAGGCTGAGAAAAAACGTCTCTATTTGTGCTGAAATGAGGCGTAATAGCTAGCTATTGCAACGAATTGCAGTGAA
>CAYLXI010000102.1:0-5019 GCA_964387695.1 uncultured Piscirickettsiaceae bacterium | reverse complement strand
GCGACTCGTTTTTCTCAGCCTAATTCTAACCTTAGTTATTAAGCTCTTCCTTAAGCTAAGCAACAAATAACAATAAAAACTTTCTTAGTTGCTCCTTGGTCGAAAAAACACCCTAAAAACCCACTTTAAAATAAATAAATAATAATAACTTAACTTTTTGAAAGTCAGAGGGTACATTTTAAACGAAAAGAATGGTACATTTCAAACGACGATTTACAGTTTCTAAGACAGGCTAAAATCTTCCGCCCTTTAAAATAGCATAAAGCACATAAAATGGTAATGGTTTATCGTAATTGTTTAATAACCTTCTGCATTTTATGAATTAGGTCTTGTAACTTAAAAGTTGGTTTATAGTTAATATAATATCTGACGGAATCACGCTGGCTTGATTCTGCTTGTTGGCGAGTGCATCACCTGCATGAGCATGCAGTGATACGCCTAGGCAAGCGGCATCAAATAGGCTGAGTCCTTGTGCGAGTAAGCTAAGGATTGTGCCAGTTAACACATCTCCCATTCCACCCACTGCCATGCCAGCATTACCAGCGGTGCAAACTTCCATTTTTTTGCCATCAAATACTAGAGTACCATTACCTTTTAGAGCGATAATTCCGCCATATTGTTTTTGTAAATCTTGTACCGCTTGAGGGCGGTTGCTTTGAATTTCTTCGGTGGTGGTGTTTAGCAGTCTAGCAGCTTCTTTGGGATGTGGGGTGAGTATCCAGTTGGCTTGTTGTTCTGGTGGCTCTGGCTGTTTGGATAGTAGGTTAAGTGCGTCGGCATCCATTACCTTGTTAACTCTGGTCGCTATAGCTTGCTTAAAGCTCTGCTTAGCCCACTGGTCTTGACCTAGCCCTGGGCCTATGGCCAAGCAACTTGCTCCTTTAAGTTGTTGGGGTAGTTGTTCTAAGCAGTAGGTCATAAATTCTGGTTGAGACTGGGTTAGAAGCAAATTATGCTCTTCTAGGCTGGTTATTTTTACCAGGCCTGCTCCAGTTTTTAAGCAGGCAGTTCCTGCAAGTTGAATGGCTCCCATCATGTTTTTATTGCCGCCAATTAAATAGGCAGTGCCATTTAAACCTTTATGTGTAGAGGCAGTTTTTTGAGGTATTTTATTGAGCCAATATTTTAAAGAATGATTGTGGGCGAGGGGTTTTTGGCTGTTAAGAGATTTTGAATCGATAAATAAATCACTAAAATGTACTTTACCAGCTGTTTCTTCTCCCAAATAGCTTACCAATCCTATTTTGCGGGTGATAAAAGTGCAGGTATGATTTGCTTTAATTGCTGTGCCTAAAACATTGCCAGTGTTGGCGTCTAGTCCACTAGGAATATCTAGTGCTAACACGGGTTTATTCGCTTGATTAATTAGGTTAAACTGCTCGGCAAGGGTGTCGGTAACTGGGCGGTTTAGTCCTGTACCAAACACGGCATCAACTAACACATCGGCTTGGTTAAGGGATTTAGCTGTTAAAGGGTAGGGGTTTAGTCCAACATCTACCAGCTCATGCAATGCGGTGAGAGTGTCGCCCTTTATCTTATGAGTAAAGCCAATCTGGCTCAAGCTTACTTCATAGCCAGCTAGATAGGCAAGCTGACCAAGTAGATAACCATCTCCTGCATTCTTCCCTGTGCCACAGATGATATGAATATGCTTGGCATTTAACCAAATATTATGGAGAGTTTCAAGGGCAAAAAAGGCCGCTCGTTTCATTAGCAAAATACCAGGTGTGCCTTGTTGTTCTATGGCAAACTTGTCAATATCTTGGCTTTGTTGAGAGTTGTAGTAAGGGATCATTTTTTTCCTAAACAAACCAAATAAGAAGAACGCTACCAAATACGATTCGGTAAATTCCAAAGGCATTAAAGGTAAATCGTTCAAGAAATTTTAGAAAAACTTTCATAGTAAAGTAAGCCGCAATGTAGGACATAATAAATCCAACCAGCAACGGCATCCAAGAGCTACCAGCAAATTCAGAATAGTTTTTAATTAAATCAAAACTTGATGCCGCAAGTAAAACAGGCAGGGCAAGCAAAAAGGAAAATTCAGCAGAAGTTTTACGGTCTAGTCCAACAACAATACCGCCCACAATAGACGCACCAGCACGGCTAGCACCAGGAATCAGAGCAAGCATTTGTGCAAGTCCTATCCAAATAGATTGGGATAAGCTGATGTTGTCAATGTTTTGCACTCGGTTTTGGTTGTTGTCATAAAACCTTTCCATAATTAAAAATATTACTCCACCAATAATAAATAGCCAAGCGACTGTTTCTAAAGTAAAAAGGGCTTTTATTTGTTCGTGAAATAAAAAGCCCATGATCCCGATAGGCACAAAGGCAACCGCAACATTAATCCATAAGCGAAAATGCTTGATGTGAAATTTTTCTTTGTAGTGAGAAAAAATAGCTAAAATTGCTGCCACTTGAATAATCACTTTAAAGGCTTTGTTCTGTTCGGTTTCTTCTATTCCCATCCATTGGCTAGCAATAATTAAGTGGCCTGTTGATGAAATAGGAAGGAACTCGGTAAGCCCTTCAATAATGCCTAATATGGCAGCTTGAAAAATATCCATGTTTTTTTATATTCTCTTTCTAAGTATAAATTTGAGTCGTACTCTTCTGTGTAAATATTTCATAATGTATGGCGTAAATCACGGGTTGAAAAGCCGATTAAAGTTTTGTCATAATCTTTAGTAAGGGCGATAACTTTAAAAGTTTCGCCCATTTCATTGGGCATAGTTAAAGTTTTAATTTCTTGTGCAATTTTAAGTTGTTTTGAAACATTGTCTTCTATATTTGCTGACATTTCTAATAGTCCACTTCCCATCAAAAAATGTGCTTGGGTGGTAAAACCTGCTATTTTAAAACCAGCGCTAAATCCAGACTCTGCTACTTCGGTAAAGTCAATGTGAGCTGTAATATCTTGTAATCCAGGATAAAAGAAAGGATTGTCGTGTGCCAAGTGTTGATAGTGACATCTTAGTGTTCCCATGGTTCGAGCTGGCTGATAATACTCCTGGCGAGTATAGCCATAGTCTATTAATAAAACCAGTCCTTTAGACAAACAGTCACTTATAGAATTTAGCCAAGGTTGAATGTTAAGATTAATTTCTGTTTCGTAACAGCCCTTAGCTGGCATGCCGATGGCATTAACAAGCTGGTCAGCAAAGTATTGTAGTTTTTTATCATTAATGCGTTGATAATCCCAGTTGAATGTTTGGGATTTTTCATTGAAAACAACTTCGGCTACTAAAGAATGATCATTTTCAAGCCTAATGCGTTCTACGGGCATGGCATCTAAGACTTCGTTTGCTAAAACAACGGCCTCAATTGGGTTTTTAGGAAGTTGGTCTAGCCAAATGATTTTGGCGAAAGTTTCTGAGGGTAAGCTCTGTTTTAGAGTATCTTGTTGCTTGGTTTTAAGCTCAGAACTGAGTTCAATAATGAAGTAATTTTCAATGTTTATTTTATCTTGAAGCTCTAATAAAATGTCTTTTGCCATGGTTCCTAGTCCTGCACCAAATTCAATAATGTTGGGAGAATCTAAAGTTTCTAAAACTTGTTTTGCTTGCCTGGCTAGGCAGGATGAAAAAATAGAGGAGACTTCTGGTGCGGTAATAAAATCGCCCTTTTCTCCAATTTTAGGAAGCCCATTAGCATAATATCCTAAGTTGGGGGTGTAAAGAACCATGCTCATAAATTTAGAAAACGATAAACGACCTTGTTTTTTAAGTTGCTTTTGTATTTTTAAACTTAACTGCTTACTATGTTGTTTAGCAATTTTATTGGGTTCTGGTAGTGTTTTTATGAGTTTCATTTTATTTATTTATATTTCATGATTTTGAGTTAGCTAGTATATATAATATAAAATTGGCAGTGAATTTGCTAGGTTTATGATTAACCCAATTTCCTATGTAGGGATTTGGGTAAAACCTGAATGATGAATATTAGAGAAAAATAATGAAAGTTGGTATTAAAAAAATACATGAAAATGAATGGCAGATAAATATTGGCTTTGTTTCAATAAAAATGGATCACTTTTCTGTTGAGCTTCTTAATATAACTCTGGAGCATTTAATCGCGTTAGAATCTGGTAAGAAGCATTCTGTTTTAAAATCTTATATCACTCTAGGGTTGCGTTTGAATGAATTAGATGATTTTGGTGTGCAAAAACTTATTAGAGAAATAAAAAATGAAGATTTATTGATCTTAATGCAAGTATCTAAATCTCCTCAGTTAGAAGAAAAAGCTTTAAGGAATGTTGGGGTTATGCTTGCAAAGCAATTGCAGGAAGATATTAAAACAACACCTTTGCCTGATGCTGCGTCAGTTAAAGAAGCAATTCGTAGAATAGTGATTAAAATGTTTGAATTAGAGAAAAGTGGAGACATTGAATTTACTGCAAAAGAAGCTGTTTATATTTAGCTGTTTAAATCTTTGTTAAGCGCTTCCTTAAAATAAATTTGGAGTTGAAAATGGGTATAGCCGCAAGAGAGGGTGAAGGTGACACGAATATTGTAGAAATAGGGCTTGTAACTTTAGAGCTACCACTTGAAGTGGTTAAAGGGTTGCACGATGTTGTTCAAAAACATTTAAATGTACAAGGCAGTGAAGAAAAGAAAGTTTTAGAAAAGAAGATTGCTGTATATAGAGCTTTGGCTTCAAAAATGAAAGCCGTTGATGATATTGTAGTGCAAAAATTTGCATCTCAAATTAAGCCAGAACACTTAGTTACCTTGGTGCGTTTATCACAGGGAAATGGTCTTTATAAGAAGGTAATGAAAAACCTATCTAGGCAAAGTGCTCAGCAATTTAAAATGGATTATGAAGATTATAATGCCATTAGTGAGCATCAAGCGTGTGTTTATATGGAGCATGTTGTGCCTTATATTAAAAAAGCAGTACAAGATAAAAAACGCATTATGGCTCAAGAAGTACCTAATAACTAAGGTTAGAATTAGGCTGAGAAAAAGGGCTAGGTGATTACTCACTTAGCCCTTTTTTATTGTTCTTGTTGTGTGC
>CAYLXI010000101.1:0-5054 GCA_964387695.1 uncultured Piscirickettsiaceae bacterium | reverse complement strand
AAAAGTGTCGCTATTTTTGCTGAAATAAGGCGTAATAGCTAGCTATTGCAACGAAATGCAGTGAAAATATCGGCGCGTTTAGCCAGTATAAAATAATCTTAGTTATTAAGTTCTTCCTTAAGTATTCTTTAAAAGTATATAATCTGTATATTATGGCAAAGAAGAACAAAAAACAAAACACTTCTAATCAAATTGCGCAAAATAAAAGGGCGCGATTTGATTATTCTATTGAATCTACTTATGAAGCGGGGCTTGTCCTAGAGGGATGGGAAGTTAAAAGCTTGCGTGCAGGTAAAATTCAAATCAAAGAAAGCTATGTTATTATTAGAAATAACGAAGCTTGGCTATTTGGTGCTCTTATTACCCCTCTTATTTCAGCATCTAGCCATACCTTTCACGATTCTTTACGACTTAGAAAGTTATTAATGCATCGTCGCGAAATTGATCGTTTAATGGGCTTAATTGATCAGCAAGGCTACACTCTTTTACCTTTAGATTTACACTGGAAAATGGGTAAAGTTAAAGCAACCATAGGGCTTGCAAAAGGTAAAAAGCAATACGATAAAAGAGCGACTGAAAAAGAACGCGATTGGAATCGTGAAAAACAACGAATTATGAAATTAACGCGTTAATTTTTATTTAATATCTAGCCAAAATAATCAATTTAGAGTTATAATTAGAATTATTCTAATATCCAGTTTTTAAATAGGCTTGGGTATAAGTGTTTTTCCTCTGGGGCTGCATTGGTTTCGACGGGGAGTACAAAGTTTAGAATGCATGTCGTGCCTGAATGATGCACGTAAATCTTAATTTCACTTTGTTATAGTTGCAAACGACAATAACTACTCTCTAGCAGCTTAGGCCGCTAGTGCAGTCTAGGTCTGTTGTTCGTAGCGCCTAGTTCTGTATCATCCTATACGGAATCGCCCAGTCTATGTGTTTGGATAGCCTGTGCTAAACTTTACAAGCTCGCTTCATGTGCTCCCTGTTGATCGGGAAGCATGACAGTTAAATTAATAGATCAAATAAACATGTAGATTTTTAGATGGAGGCTTCGCGGACGGCGGTTCGACCCCGCCCAGCTCCACCATATGCCTTTTAAAGCCGCTGATATTTAGCGGTTTTTTTGTTTTATTTGTATTGATTGTAGAGTGGTTGCAGATATTTATTGCTAAGTGTTCAAAGAGCAGGATTTTGATTGTACTTTTTGTTTTTTCTGGCTTTAAGTCTTGTTTGTTTTTTTTCAGCTTTTGCGGCACGAATAATCTCTAATAGTTTAAGCTCTCTCTCCATCATATTTGGACTCTCTAAAGTTATTTCTCCAAATTCTTTGTTACGATACTCAGTGATTAAAATACGCGATATTTTATCTAAATCTACCATTCCTCCAGAGCGTAAGCAGCCTCGTTGTCTGCCAGCTTCTTCTAAAAACTCTAAATCTGTTCTAGGAAGAGTGCTTAAATTAAAGCGTTTTTTTAAACCTTCTGGATAATTTTCTAATAAATATTCTATTAAGTAAGAGGCAATATCAGGCACTGCAAAAGCGGTTTCTTTGATGCCGCCAGTGGCTGCAAGACGATATCCAGAGTGAGCATTGTCAATATTTGCCCACAGCATACCAGGGGTGTCAAATAGGGTTATATTGTCTTCAAGTTTTATGCGTTGTTGCATTTTTGTTACAGCAGGTTCATTGCCTGTTTTAGTTATGGGACGACCAGCAAGAGAATTTATAAGGGTAGATTTTCCTACATTTGGAATGCCTAAAATTAAAACTTGAATGACGCGAGTAGAATCTCCTTTATTGGGAGCCATTTCTTTAATAAGGTCAAGAACTTGTTGTTTTATATCGGTTTGCTGAGCGTTAAGGGCAAGAGTTTTAACGCTTTTTTCTTGCTCCAAGTATTTTTGCCAAATATAAGTTTTGTTTGGGTCTGCTAAATCTGATTTATTAAATATTTTAATGGTAGGCTTATCCCCCCTTAATTGCGATATCATTGGGTTTTCGCTACTAAAAGGAATGCGTGCATCTAATACTTCAATAATAATATCTACTTGCGGCAAAATTTCACGGACTTCTTTTTGAGCTTTGTGCATATGCCCTGGAAACCATTGCACTGGAGTCATCATAAAAATTTTTCCATTAAAAAGTTCATGAAATCAGCTTCGGGTATATCTTGAGGTTTTTCGTCACGACGATATTTATATTCGACCATACCTTTGTCTAATCCGCGTTCTCCAATGACGATTCTATGGGGAATGCCGATTAAGTCCATATCACTAAACATAACTCCCGGGCGTTCGTTACGATCGTCAAGCAAAACTTCAATGCCTTTAGATAGAAGGTCTTGGTAGATTTTATTGGCAATGTCGGCAACTCTAGGTGATTTGTGCATTTGCATCGGCACTATGCAAACCTGAAAAGGAGCAATGGTTTCTGGCCATATAATGCCTCTAGCATCATAGTTTTGTTCTATAGCAGCGGCGATAACACGCGTAATACCAAGTCCATAACAGCCCATTTCTAGTATTTGAGAGCGACTGTTTTCATTTTGTACATTAGCATTGAGGGCAGTAGAATATTTATTGCCAAGTTGAAAAATATGACCTACCTCAATGCCTCTTCTAATCTCAATATGACCTTGTCCACAAGGACTTGGATCGCCCTTAACAACATTGCGTAGATCTGCAACTTGAGTAGGGGTGGTGTCTCTATCCCAGTTAACGCCAAATAGATGAAAACCATTTTCATTAGCACCACAAATGAAATCAGCAGAATGTAGTGCGCTATGGTCAGCAATGATGGGGATATTTAAGTCAACTGGGCCAATTGAACCCGCTTCGCAGTTAGTAGCCGTTTTTATTTCTTGGTCAGTTGCCATCTCAAAAGGGCTGGCAATTAATTCTAGTTTTTCGGCTTTAATTTCATTAAGTTCGTGGTCGCCTCGTAACACCAAAGCAATGACGGGAGTTTCTTTATTTGCTCCTTTAACCAATAAGGTTTTAAGGATTTTCTTTTTCTTAACCTGTAAAAAACCACCAACTTCTTCTATAGAGTGTTTGTTAGGCGTGGCAACTTTGGTCAGTTTTTCTGTTGCTTCTGCTCGTTCACCGCGTGGTGCAATGGCTTCTGCCAGTTCTACATTGGCAGCAAAATCAGATTTTGTAGAGAAGGCGATGCTGTCTTCGCCAGAGTCTGCCAGAACATGAAATTCATGCGAGACTTCTCCACCAATAGATCCTGTATCAGCCTGAACAGAACGAAAGTTTAGACCTAGTCTGGTAAAGATACGAGTATATGTATCGAACATTTCGCTATAAGTTTCTTGCAGACTTTCCTTGTTCATATGAAAAGAATAGGCATCTTTCATAATAAATTCACGCGATCTCATTACACCAAAGCGAGGGCGGATTTCGTCACGGAATTTGGTTTGGATTTGATAGAAGTTAGCAGGAAGTTGCTTGTAGCTACGAATTTCTTTGCGAATTAAATCGGTGATAATTTCTTCATGAGTTGGCCCTAAAGCAAAATCACGACCGTGGCGATCTTTAATGAGTAGAAGCTCTGGACCATATTCATCGGCACGACCAGATTCTTCCCAAAGCTCCATGGGTTGCACTATAGGCATTAACACTTCTTGAGCAGAAGCAAGATTCATTTCTTCACGAATAATATTTTCTACTTTTCTTAAAACTCTTACCCCAAAAGGCAACCAGTTATAAAGTCCACCAGCTAAAGGGCGTACAATTCCTGCACGAATCATGAGTTGATGGCTGATAACAATCGCGTCTGATGGTGTTTCGCGAGTGGTTGAGATAAGCAGTTTGGAAGTTTTCATTTTGGATTATAGATCCTGTAAAAAAAGTTAAAGTATTTTATCATGAACGCACTTGGTAACGCCTAAAATAAAAGTCTATTATCCCTTTTTACTATAATCCTTAACATAGTAATTAGGGTTTTACTCTAATTTTATTTTAGTGTTTTAAGGAGTATTTTAGATGAGCGTTTTAAGCCGTACGCGGATTAGGATGCTAGATAGATATTTAGGGTGTTAGTAAAATTTTAACTTTTTTATGCCTGAATGATTTATGTAAAGGCTTCAATGTGATAGTATTTAAATAATCAAATTTAATTAAGTGTTACTTGTTTTTTATGAATTTAAAATCTCTTCCAATGGCGATGACTTGGTCGCGCGTGGTGTTAATCCCTGTTTTTTTAGTTTTGTATTTTTCACCGCTAGAAGAAGCTCGTTTTTGGGCTGGAATGGTCTTTATGATTGCCGCCGTTACCGACTGGCTTGATGGCTACTTAGCACGAAAAATGGGGGTAGACAGTAAGCTAGGTGCGTTTCTTGACCCTGTTGCAGATAAGTTAATTGTAGCGGCAGCTTTGATTGTTGTTGCCAGTGAATATCATGACAATATATGGGTGATTATTTCTGCTGCTGTGATTATGATGCGAGAAGTGAGTGTTTCTGCTTTACGGGAGTGGATGGCAGAAAATAATGCTCGAGAGTTGGTTGCCGTGTCTAATTTAGGTAAAGTTAAAACCGCGTCTCAATTAGTGGCATTAACTTGGTTAATTTATGGAGGCGATCTTTGGGGAGTTAACTGGGAAGAGCTTGGGTTTTTAATGTTCTACTTTGCAGCAATATTAACGGTGATTACTTGGTGGCAATATGCTAGAGCTGCTTTACCCGTTATTTTAGAATCAACGCGAGAATAAAGAGTTAAATCTGGGCTTGAATTATTTGAATTTGAGTATGTTTAGGTCTTTTTAAAAAATGGTAGTAACTCACGATTACCTGTTATTATTTGTAGGTTTTTACCTTATTTCCCAAATCCATGTATAGAAAATTGGCATATAGCACCAGACCTTGCCCTTTTGCCCACTAGGCATTCACAAAAAATGCCCGTTTAACCGATGGGTGAAACTAAGGTTTTTTGCAAACGCCTAGCGAACAAGCTCTAGCACTTTATATTCAATTCCTATATAGGGAGGCCTTTGCATAAATGGATGCACAAATTAAAATGGCTAAATTTCACCTTCTTTCACC
>CAYLXI010000100.1:0-5161 GCA_964387695.1 uncultured Piscirickettsiaceae bacterium | reverse complement strand
AGCCTCTAGCAACTCACCCAAGGTTAAGGTAATGGCAAGATTACCTAGGTTTAACATTATTGGTCAACCACAGCACGTCATTATTCGTGGAAACAATAAAAACCCTATATTTAACTGTAATGACGACTATTTGTTTTACTTAGAAAAACTAGCTCAAGCCTGTGAAAAACACAACTGTAGCTTACATGCTTATGTACTTATGACAAACCATGTGCATTTATTAATTACCCCTAATGAGGAAAATAGCATAGCCAAAAGCATTCAAATGATAGGGCGATATTATGTTCAATACTTCAACAAACGCTACAATAGAACAGGTACTTTGTGGGAAGGACGCTACAAAGCAACCTTAATAGATAGCAATGTCTATGCCTTAATTTGTTACCGATACATCGAGCTTAACCCCGTTCGTGCTAAAATGGTCACACGACCAGAGGACTATCCTTGGAGCAGCTACCAGCATAATGCACAAGGAAAACCTAATCAATTAATAACCCAGCACCCACTGTACTCTGAATTAGGTCTTAACCCAGCTTCACGACAACAATCTTATAAGGCTCTTTTCAATCAACTAATTTCTAACGAGGTTTTAGGTGATATTCGCAGTAAAACTAACAAAGGCTGGGTACTCGGTAAGGATGACTTTAAAGAAAGTGTGGCGAAGGAATTAAATCGTGCAACCTCACCTAAGAAAAGAGGGGGACACAACAAAGGGGTAAAGTCATCAAAAAGCAATCGAGTCTGACCCCATTGCTTATTAAGATGAAGCGGTAATATTATAGCCTCCATCAACATAGGTGATTTCTCCAGTAATTCCTGATGCTAAGTCAGAGCATAAAAATGCGGCGGTGTTGCCAACTTCTTGAGTGGTAACATTTTTACGCATTGGGGTCGCGGCAGAAGCTTTTTCTAGCATGGAGCGGAAATCTTTAATGCCTGCGGCAGCTAGGGTGCGGATAGGGCCTGCTGAGACGGCGTTTACTCTAATGCCTTCTTGCCCTAAATCTGCTGCTAAGTAGCGAACTGTGGCTTCTAGTGATGCTTTTGCTATACCCATTACATTGTAGTTTGGCACGGCTCTTTCTGCTCCTAAATAAGAAACCGTTAATACTGCACCTTTTTTGGCTTTTAGCATTTCATGAGCAGCTTTGGTTAAGGCGGTTAAGCTGTAGGCAGAAATGTCGTGTGCCATGGCAAATCCTGCACGGGTTGAGGAATCAATCATTCTTCCTTCTAGTTCTTCTCTTGGTGCAAATGCAACTGAGTGAACTAAAATATCTAATCCGTCATTCCAAGTTTTAGAAAGTTCTGAAATAGTGTTATTAATTTGTTCATCAGAAGAGACATCTAGTGGTAAGACGATATTTGTGCCAAGTTCGGCGGCTACTTTTTCAACACGACTTTTTAGTTTGTCGTTTTGATAGGTCAGAGCTATTTCAGCTCCTTGCTCGTGCATTTGCTTGGCAATGCCGTAGGCAATAGATTTGTTATTTGCAACGCCAACAATAAGTGCTTTTTTTCCTGATAAGAATCCCATGTTAATTCCTTTAAGTTTTTCCTAAATCTATATTTAGGTTTTTTTAATAAATTATCGTAATTATAACTCTAAAATATTGGTTATAATTATGATAATTTTAAATTTCTTAAATGAGTTTTGTTTGAAGACGCGAATTCCTTTGTTAATAATGGTTAATTTTCTGCTTATTGCTTTTAGCTCTTTGTTTTTAGTGCAAATAGTTCATGCTACTTGGAATAATCCGCATTCTGATGAGAAAGTGGCAAGTCCTATTTTATTTGGTACATTTTCTTTACCCCCTAAGCATTTAGACCCTGTTATTTCTTATAATAAAAATGAATCTGTTATTTTAGGTCAAATTTATGAGCCTTTGTTGCAGTATCATTATTTTAAGCAACCTTATACGCTTGAACCACTTATTTTGGTAGAAATGCCTGGTATTTATTTTTTAAGTAAATTAGGTGAACGGGTCGCAAGAGATGATGAGAGTGCAGTGTTTTCTAAGTATTATTTTAAAATAAAAGATAACATTCAGTTTCAACCCCACCCAGCTTTTGTTAAAGATGAGTTTGGTGAGTTTAAATTTCATAATTTATCGGCATCAGAATTAAGAAAAATTAGAAAAATATCTGATTTTGAACAAACTTCTACGCGTACTTTGGTTGCTCAAGATTTTGTCTATGCTATTCAAAGAATGGGGTTAAGGCAAAATCATTCTCCCATATTAAACACCATTTCTAAGCATATTGTAGGGATTAAAGAATATTCTAAAAAGGTCTCTGAAGCTTTTGAAGAAAATGATAATTTTAATATTAGAGAGGTCGAAATATCAGGGGTAGAGGTTATTTCTGATACTGAATTTAGTATTAAAATAAAAGGGCATTATCCACAGTTTTTATATTGGTTAAGCATGAACTTTTTTGCCCCAATTCCTTGGGAAGCGGTAGACTTTTATCAACAACCAGGCCTGGTAAAAAAGAACATTACTTTAAACACTTATCCTGTTGGTACAGGTCCTTATATGCTGGTTGAAAACAACCCTAATAGACGAATGCATTTGATTAGAAATCCTAATTATAATCATGGTTTTTTCCCAACCTATGGCTTACCAGAGGGAGCGGATCCAATTTTGCTAAAAGATGCTGGCAAACCGTTACCTTTTATTGAAGAGGTTATTTTTTCGTTAGAAAAAGAGAGCGTACCTTTGTGGAATAAGTTTTTACAGGGTTATTATGATGCTTCTGGAGTCAGTTCAGACAGTTTTGCTCAAGCAATGAATGTTTCGGTAATAGGTAGTATGAGTTTAACTCCAGAAATGGAAGAAAAGGGCATTCGCTTTTTAAATGTGACTCAACCCACTATTTTTTACTTAGCTTTTAATATGGTTGACCCTGTTGTGGGTGGATATGATGAAAAATCTCGCAAACTTAGGCAGGCAATTAGCATTGCCATCAACAAAGAAGAGTATATTTCTATTTTTATGAATGGTAGAGGACAGGCCGCACACGGACCTATTCCGCCTGGTATTCCAGGGTTTGTAGAGGGTGAAGCGGGTATTAACCCTTTTGTTTATAATTGGTATAATGGCAGAGCCAAGCGCAAGTCTATTGATGTTGCAAGGCGGTTACTCGCCGAGGCTGGTTATCCTAATGGTATAGATGCCGAAGGTCAGCGCTTAACGCTGCATTACGACACTGCCTCTGTTGGCCCTGCTAGCAAGGCTATGCTTAATTGGTATCGTAAACAGTTTGAACAATTGGGCATAGACCTGGTAATTAGGGCGACAGATTACAATCGCTTTCAAGACAAGGTACGAACGGCTTCGGTACAGTTGTTTTCATGGGGGTGGGGTGCTGATTACCCTGATCCAGAGAACTTTTTGTTTTTGTTAAACGGACAAAATTCTGTGATTAATACTGATGGCTCGGGAATTAATGGAGCTAATTATGATAATCCTGAGTTTAATGCACTGTTTAATCGTATTAAAAGAATGGAAAACTCTCCTGAACGCATGGAGCTTATTCAACAGGCAGTTAGAATTGCCCAAGAAGATGCGCCTTGGGTTTGGGGGTTCTTTCCTAAGTCTTTAACTTTGCATCACAGTTGGTATCACAATGTCTGGGCAAATCCTTTGGCAATAAATACTCTTAAGTATCGACGCATTGATTATGAAACAAGGGTTAAAAAACAAGAGTTGTGGAATCAACCTGTTATTTGGCCATTGTTTTTAATGGGGCTGTTATTTGTGTTGTCTATTTTTGCTTTAGTTCGTGCTTATAGGCTTAGACAGCAAAGTGTTGTTTTTCCAGAAGATGTACCATCAGACTTATCAGCAAAGGATAAATCTTAATGTTTGCTTATATTGTACGGCGTTTAATGTTTGCTGTTCCTATCCTTATTGGTGTAAATTTTATTACTTTTGCATTGTTTTTTATGATAAGCACTCCTGATGATATGGCAAGGGCTCAACTAGGAGCAAAGCAAACGACACCAGAGATGATTGAGGCTTGGAAGGTGTCAAGAGGTTACGATAAGCCTTTGTTTATTAACCTAGAAGAAGATGGAATAGATAAAATATCAGAGACTTTGTTTTTTCAGGAATCATTGAAATTATTTACTTTTGATTTTGGAGAATCAGATTCTGGCAGACAAATTTCGGCAGATATTCAAGAGCGGATGATTCCTAGTTTATCTATAGCTTTGCCTACTTTTTTTATAGGCATTATTACTAATATTACTTTTGCTTTGTTAATTATTTTATTTAGAGGATCAACGCTAGATACCGTAACCATGATGATTGCTGTGGCAATAATGTCTGTATCTGGGTTGTTTTACATTATTGCAGGGCAGGTATTGTTTAGTCAAATGTTGCATTGGGTTCCAATTTCAGGTTATGAAACAGGATGGGAAGGGGTTAAGTTTTTAATTCTTCCTGTTTTAATAGGCGTTTTTGCAGGCTTAGGGGCAGGGGTTCGTTGGTATAGAAGTATTTTCTTAGAAGAGATACATAAAGATTATATTCGCACTGCACGGGCAAAAGGTTTATCTGAAATTAAAATTTTATTTAAGCACCTTTTGCAAAATGGACTGCTCCCCATTTTAACTGGCATAGTAGTGGTTATTCCTAGTTTGTTTATGGGAAGCCTTATTATGGAGTCATTTTTTGCGATTCCAGGTTTAGGTAGTTACACCATTGATGCCATTCAATCTCAAGATTTTGGTATTGTTAAGGCAATGGTGTTTTTAGGATCGGTACTTTATATTATTGGCTTAATTTTAACCGATATTTCATACACCTTTTTTGATCCAAGAGTGAGGCTTAGCACATGAGCCTAGTACCACTGTGGACAGATTACATGATTTGGGGTTTGGTCATTGCCATTGTTTTTTGGGCAAGAATTATTGGCAAATCTCCTGAAATAAAACGCCAATGGCGACTGGTTTTTGAATCTAAAGTTGCAATAGTTTCAACGGTTATTTTGCTTTTTTATGTGTTTATTGCTTTAATAGATTCTATTCATTTTATTCAAACAGCACCACAAGCCTTTGATGGTGCTACAGAAATAATTAAACCTCAAAGTGTTTTTGATGCCATTTTTTCTCACTTAGCAAATGAATCAGAACGCACCTACTCAGCTCCGTTTG
>CAYLXI010000099.1:1811-5460 GCA_964387695.1 uncultured Piscirickettsiaceae bacterium | reverse complement strand
CTACCCCTAGTACTTTTTAAGGAAACGCTTAATAATTAAGGTTAGAATTAGGCTGAGAAAAAAGTATCGCTATTTGTGCTGAAATGAGGCGTAATAGCTAGCTATTGCAACGAAATACAGTGAAAATATCGGCTCGTTTAGCCAGTATAAAATAATCTTAGTTGTTAAGCTGCTCCTTATAAAACCCCTAGCTTTTATAAACCTAATTGTATAATAACCAACCACTTTGCTCAAGAATTATTTCTTACTAAAATGCCTTGCTTGCACGGGATCTTCTGGCTCTAAAACCGCATCTTTTAAGCTTGGCAAAGACATCTCTATATTTTTGCCTCCCAATTTCTCTATTTCATCGCCTAGTGCTTGTAGCTTTTCGTCTTGTGCTTGAATATGATCCAGTAGGCTATAAATTGCCTTTTCAACAGGATCTTCCATTTCTGCCGTGATTCCATAAGCATCAAACCCTATCTTTTGAGCCATTTTTTTTCGGCGCTGTTCTTTTGGGCTTTTATCGACCACTCTTCCGGGTATTCCTACCACCGTATGACCTTCAGAAATAGATTTAAGTACCACTGCGTTTGAACCAATACTAACATTATCTGCAATGATAACGGGGCCTAACACTTTAGCTCCTGCTCCGACAACAACGCCATTGCCTAGTGTAGGATGTCGTTTGCCTTCTTTCCAGCTTGTTCCTCCTAGGGTAACTCCATGATAAAGCGTGCAATCATCTCCAACCTCTGCTGTTTCACCAATAACCACGCCCATTCCATGATCAATAAAGAATCTTTCTCCTATTATTGCTGCGGGATGTATTTCTATTCCCGTAAACCAACGAGCCCAACCAGATAACCATCTAGCTGACCACTTCCAGTTTTTTAACCACAACCAATGAGACATTCTATAAAACAAAATAGCATGCAACCCTGGATAGGTAGTTAAAACTTCAAAAGTATTTCTAGCCGCTGGATCTCTTTCAAATACACATTTTATATCGGACTTTAACCTTTCAAACATATTATTTTATTTTTTCCTGTAAGCTAGCAGTTTATCAGATTGCCTTTGTGCCGCGGTCATAATCCCTCTTAAAATATCGACTTCTTTAATATCTAATTGAGTGCGATTAAACATACGACGCATTCGACGCATAAAACGAGCATTTTTTTGAGGATCTAAAAAGTCTATATCTTGCAAAGCTTGATACAAATGTTCATAAAAACCTTCTAATTGCTCTGCAGATGCCAATGCATGCTTGTAACCCGTGGCTTCTTTAACAGGTTTTTGCTTGCAAAGCATTAAACACTCATAAGCAAAAACCTGTACAGCGGCGGCAATATTTAGCGAAGAGTAATCAGGATTAGTCGGTATATTCGCAAGATAATGGCATTTATCCAGTTCATCATTATTCATGCCAGAGCTTTCTCTACCAAACACTATTGCCACTATCGCGCCATTGCCCGTTGCCTTTTTAGCCAAGACAGCACACTCTCTGGCATCCACTTGAGGCCAAGAGACATTACGCAATTTTGCACTAGAACCCATAACCAGCTGACAATCTGCAACGGCTTCATCTAAAGACCCGACGACTATCGCATCATTCAAAACATCTGCTGCACTAGATGCTCTAGCAGATGCGACACTACTTGGAAACTCTTTAGGGTTTACCAACACCAAGCGACTTAAACCCATGTTCTTCATTGCCCGTGCAACAGCACCAATGTTTCCTGGATGAGAGGTTTCTATCATTACTATTTTAATTTTAGATAAATTAGGGTGGGTTTTATAGTTTTCAATCATATTTTAAAGCTCAGTCCAATTTCTAAGTAGGAGTTGGTTTATATCCGTTATAATTACCGATTAACTATTTTATCAGAGAAAATGCCATGCATCCCATTTTAAATGTTGCCATTCTTGCCGCCAAAGAAGCGGGCGAATTTATCGAAAATCAGTCGAAAAATCTTGATAAAGTTACTATCGAGAAAAAAGGTCGTCACGACTATGTGAGTCAAATTGACAAACAAGCTGAAGATATTATCATTCAAGCTATCCGTAAATTTTATCCACAGCATAACATTTTAGCTGAAGAATCAGGCGCTCAAAACCGTAATTCTGACTTCGAGTGGATTATTGACCCTTTAGATGGTACAACAAATTTCTTGCACGGTTTTCCTCACTTTGCGGTGTCTATTGCGGTAACAGAAAAAGGTAAATTAATGCATGGTGTGGTTTATGATCCAATGCGTGATGAACTTTTTAGTTCTTCTCGTGGTGATGGAGCAAGATTAAACAACTATCGCATTCGTGTCAGTAAAGAAAAAGAGTTAGAAGATTCTATTTTAGCTACAGGTTTTCCTTATCATGAATTTGACTATGTTGACCCTTATATGGAAACACTCAAATCATTTATGCTTAAAACCGCTGGCATTAGACGACCTGGCTCTGCTGCTCTTGACCTTGCTTATGTTGCCGCTGGTAGAGTTGACGGCTACTGGGAGATGAACTTAAAACCTTGGGACATTGCGGCAGGTGCTTTGATAGTTCAAGAAGCCGGGGGCTTCGTTACCGACTTACAAGGAGGTAACAACTACTTAAAGAGTGGTAACATCATAGCTGCCAACCCTAAAATGCTGAAGCACATGGCAAAAATAACCACCGAAACCATTCCAGAAAAGTATCGAAAATAGAGGTTTTTAAGCCCTAAAATTACCAGGTGTGGTAACAGACCTTGCTTGCCCGCTCGTTTCTACGCAAGAACGCGGAAAGGAAAAACAATGTTTTAAAACTTAAAAGACATTAAAATCGCATCTTCGCGGTTAAGTGCTGCTGGATAGTAGTTTGGTCGCTTGCCATCTATTATAAACCCTAACTTTTTATATAAATGTATGGCATATAAATTAGATTCTCTTACTTCCAATAAAATAACTGCAAATTTTGTTCCTTTAAACTTAGCCATTAATTGCATTAAAAACTTTTCTCCCAAGCCTTGGCGGTGATTTTTTGGGGCAATGCAAAAGTTTAATAAATGCAATTCATCTAATACAGAAGTAAAACAGGCGTATCCGAGTGGGTCATGATTAATGTTAGAAAAAATATAGCATAAACCTTCGTCTAAAGATTTGATAAAGCCATTTTTACTCCAAGGAAATGAATAGGCTAATTTTTCGGTCGCATTCACCCAAGTTAAATCTTCTTCATCCATCGATCGAAGATAATATTCTGACACTGTTTTTATTCCTGCATAGAATCCCGCATTATAGACAAAGTTAAGAAACAATCTTTTTTGGCATAAGGGTCTGACAACATTTGGGTTAAGCTAGAAACGCTAATAATCTGCAAACCTTCCTCAAGGTGATCTGCTAGCAAAGACTCTGTATCCATAGACAATACCCAATCAACTTCCATTTCCATAACTTCATCAAGGGCTGCGTAAATAGCTTCTTCTGAAGCCAGGTGACTGGTATCATAATAATGTAGTTGCTCTAAATCCCAGGTAAAAACTTTTGCGATATTTTTTAACAGTTGCCACTCAAGTGTTTCATCATTTTGCCAGATGCCATCTAACCCAGAACCTATTAAAATAAAAGGTAATCCTACTTGCTTTACTTTTGCAACAGATTGATTAAAACTTGAGGTTTTTTCTTCTGCTTCTGCT
>CAYLXI010000099.1:0-1711 GCA_964387695.1 uncultured Piscirickettsiaceae bacterium | reverse complement strand
CTTCTGCTTCTGCTGGCAAAGGGTTTTCTTGTTGGTTAGAAGTTGCAAACACAAAACCTTGCTTTTCTTGCCAAGTTTGCACTCCCATTTGATTCATAAGTTCTGCTGAAAACTCAATAGTATCAGACATTTAAACGGATGCTTGAGGGTGGTCTTTCATGTCATTTGCTGCAAGTCTATTAAGAGCGTTTAAATAAGCCTTAGCAGATGCCATAATAATATCTGTATCAGAGCCTTGCCCGTTAACAATTCTGCCTCCTTTTTCAAGTCTAACGCTGGTTTCTCCTAAAGAATCCGTGCCATTGGTAACATTACTAACCGAATACAATTCAAGATTAACACCAGAATTTACAATAAGCTCAATTGCCTTAAAGGTTGCGTCAACCACTCCACCACCATCTGACTTCGCCGCTTGCTCTTCTCCATTCACCCAAAGCACAACTTCTGCATGAGGTGATTCACCTGTTTCTGCTCTTACTTGCAAAGAGACTAGGCGATAACATTCACTTTCTACTCTTTGATTGCCTGCTTCAGTAACCAAGGCTTGTAGGTCTTCGTCATAAATTTCATGCTTACGATCTGCCAGAGCCTTAAAAGCTACAAAAGCTTCATTTAGTTCTTGCTCTGTTTCAAACTCAATGCCCAGTTCTTTTAGTCGTGAACGAAAGGCGTTGCGTCCAGAGTGTTTACCTAAAATCATTTTATTGGCAGACCAACCAATATCTTCTGCTTTCATAATTTCGTAAGTTTCACGATGCTTTAATACACCATCTTGATGAATACCAGATTCATGTGCGAAAGCATTCGCCCCCACAATCGCTTTATTAGGTTGCACTGCAAAACCCGTTATATTAGAAACAAGACGAGAGGCTGATAAAATTTCTTTAGTTTGAATTTTAGTATCCACATCAAAAGTATCTTGACGAGTACGCACTGCCATCACTATCTCTTCAAGAGAGCTGTTACCTGCTCGCTCTCCTAAGCCATTTATTGTACATTCAACTTGCCTTGCTCCTGCTTTAACGGCGGCTAAAGAGTTGGCAACCGCCAAGCCTAGATCGTTATGACAATGGGCTGAAAAAATAGCTTTATCTGAGTTAGGAATTTTAGTTAATAGTTGTTCAAATAAATGTCCAAATTGTTCAGGAATATTGTAACCAACAGTATCAGGGATATTAATTGTCGTCGCCCCAGCGTCAATCGTTGCTTCAATCACTCTGCATAAAAAATCTAAGTCTGAGCGCCCTGCATCTTCTGGTGAAAACTCTATATCGTCAGTAAATTTCTTGGCCCTCTTAACGGCCCATACAGCTCTTTCAACCACTTCATCAGGAGACATGCGCAACTTCATCTCCATATGAATGGGGGAGGTGGCAATAAAGGTGTGAATACGCCCAGAATTGGCTGGCTTAATCGCCTCTCCTGCTCGGTCAATATCTTTAGCAACCGCACGAGATAAGGCACAAACAGTGCTGTCTTTTACTGCCGCAGAGACGGCTTTAAGTGATTCAAAATCTCCCTCACTGGCAGCAGGAAAACCTGCTTCAATTACATCTACTCGCAATTTCTCTAGTTGCTTGGCAATACGAACCTTTTCTTCTTTGGTCATTGAAGCACCGGGGCTTTGTTCGCCATCGCGTAAGGTTGTATCAAATATAATTAAATGGTCTTTCATCTGGGGTCTCTCTAAATTATTTTGGGTCTGATGATT
>CAYLXI010000098.1:0-5598 GCA_964387695.1 uncultured Piscirickettsiaceae bacterium | reverse complement strand
CATGGCTTTTAATTTATGGCATGGGTTGGTGTTTTTATTTCTTTGTTAAATCAATTCATTACGCGTATCTTGATGTGGGTTCATAGAAAACAGGGGAGAAGCAAGCTATAAATAATGCCGAACAATTGTTGCAATCTTTCGCATAAAAAGTTTATAATTCATCTCTTCACGATTTTCAAAAAATTGAGAGTCGATTAAAACCTGAATTTTAAGAAAGAGAATACTATGCCAAGTGTAAAAGTAAGAGATACAGAGCCTTTTGATGTTGCCTTGCGTCGTTTTAAGCGTGCGTGTGAGAAAGCGGGCGTTTTAACAGAATCACGCAAAAGAGAGTTTTTTGAAAAGCCAACTTGGGCAAAAAAACGCATGAAAGCCGCTGCAGTTAAGCGTTTAGCTAAGCGTTTGTCACGAGAGACTCGTCGCACAGTACGCATGTACTAAGGACTGATATGTCTAGTGAATTAAGGGCAAACCTATCTCAAGCAATGAAAGATGCAATGAGAGCTAAAGAAAAAGATCGTTTGATGGTTATTCGTACGATGCAATCTGCGATAAGGCAAATTGAAATTGATAGTCAAATAACGCTTGAGAATGATGCGGAAATTCTGCCCATTCTGGGTAAAATGTTAAAGCAGCGTCGAGAGTCTGAAAAGCAGTTTTTAGAAGCGAATCGTCCAGAGCTTGCAAAGAAAGAAGCCTTTGAGATGACTGTGATTCAAGAGTTTTTGCCTCAGCCTTTAACGCAAGAAGAGGTTGATAAGATGGTTGCTAAAGCTATATCTGAATCAGGAGCTACTTCTATGCAAGAAATGGGCAAGGTTATGGGGGTATTAAAGCTTCAAATACAGGGTCGTGCAGATATGAGTGAGGTTAGTAAATTAATAAAAACTAAACTTGGCTAAGTTTTTTTATTATATAGACTAAACCCCTGTCTTAGAAGCTGGATGTGTGGGGCAATATCTGGTGCTATCTGACAGTTTTATAAGCAGGGGTTTGATTTTATAATCATACTTATATCGTTAATGCATTGCTTAGCTTTCAAAGCCCATCAGTTTACTGATGGGTTTTTTGCGTTTTAACGCTTGTACGGGATTTCTCAAGAAAATATTTTAATTTATAGCCCAATCCCTACTTAGAAACTGGATATAGAGTGCTAGAGCTTGTTAGCGAGGCGTTTATAAAAAACAGATGTTTCACTCATTGGTTGAGAGGGTGTTTTGTAAATTAATGGAGGGCAAGAGACAGTGTTATCTGCCATCTAAGTAAGGTTTTTTAGGTATAGGGAGTCACTTTGACAGGACATCAAGGAAGTATTCCAAGAAGTTTTATTGAAAGCTTGTTAGCTAGATCTGATATTGTTCAGGTGATCAGTCTGCGAGTGCCTCTTAAAAAAGCAGGCGCTTCTTATAAGGCTTGTTGTCCATTTCATGGGGAAAAGACACCTTCATTTAATGTTAGCTCTCAAAAACAGCTTTATCATTGTTTTGGCTGTGGTGCTAGTGGAGATGCACTGAAGTTTATGATGGAGTATGACGGTTTAAGTTTTGTTGAGGCAATTGAAATGTTAGCTGCACAAAATGGTATGGATGTTCCTAGGGAAAAGATTTCTCCTGAAGCAGTTAAATTACAAAGACAACAGCGGGATTTATACGATGTAATGCATCTGGTGGCCAAGTTTTATCGTAATCAGCTCAAAGTTCATAAGTCTTCAGAAGATGCAAAGCAGTATATCAAGGGGCGAGGCTTAACGTCTGAAACCGCGAAAAATTTTGTTATAGGACTAGCCCCGCCCGGCTGGAGCTCTTTAGCTCCTGGTTTGCAGGCAGATGAAACTCTTAGGCAGGAGTTAATTTTATCGGGGATGTTGGTCAAAAAAGAGGGTGGTCAAATTTATGATCGTTTTCGTCATAGAATTATGTTTCCTATTCGGGATGGACGGGGAAGGGTCATAGCATTTGGTGGGCGAGTAATCGATAATGACCAGCCTAAATATCTTAATTCACCTGAAACCCCGATATTTCATAAAAGTGAAGTTTTGTATGGTTTGTATGAGATGCGGCAATCTCGGCAAGTCTTTAATCATGTTTTAGTGGTTGAAGGTTATATGGATGTAGTCGTCCTCGCTCAGTTTGGAATCTGCAATGCCGTAGCTACTCTTGGCACAGCCACCACAATGGAGCATTTGGAATTGCTTTTTAGAGAATCTAGTGAAATAATTTTTTGTTTTGATGGAGATAAAGCAGGTATAAAAGCGGCTTGGAAAGCACTAGAGCTAGCTCTTCCTAGGTATACGGGTGAGAGAGTTATTAAGTTTTTATTTTTGGATGAAGATGAAGATCCTGATTCTACAATCCGAAAAGAAGGTGTTAAAAACTTTCAAAAACGCATTGCTGAGGCGATGTTAATGTCCGATTTTTTGTTTAAGAAACTGAAGTCTGACTTGAGTGTGCCGCTTGAAACTTCTGAAGGTCGTCATCAATATGTTGCTAGAGTTCAGCCATATATAGTGTCTGCACCCATGAGTTTTCAAGATGTGTTAACTGAAGATTTATCAAGACTTGTCGGTTTACCTGTTTGGAGACTCGGGCAAATTATGGGGTTAAGAGTCAGCTCAACCAAAAGATTTGAAAAACATCTATCCTCTGATAAACCCCGTTATAAAGTGGCGCATTTAATATTAAAACTTACTGGTGTTTTATTTAAGCATCCAGAGTGGGCAGCTGTATTTTCTGAAGATTTATTGGATGATTTAAGTAGCTCCGAGATTTCAGAGTATCGGTTTTTTGCAGTAATGGTCGTGTATCTAAAAAAACACGATTATTCAAAAATAGCGCTTCAAGATTTTTTTCTAGACCCTAATAGGCAAGATATTTTAAAAAAAATAAAGGCGATTCCCTTAAAAGATGAAGAGAAGTTTTTGGTGGCTGAATATTCAACGATGACAAGTCATCTTGTAATGACACTAGAGTCTTTTAGAGAAGAAAAACAAGTTATTCAGAACGATAAGGTGATGACGGACTGGTTTAAAAAGCAAGTAGAAAAAAAAGGAAAATAAAGCATTTTAGAGAGTTTTAAAAAAACCAAATTGGTAAATTTATGTTAATTTTTTTTGAGACCTTGAAAAATGTCTAGTTAGGCACTATTTTAAAACGATAAGAAGTTTAATATAATTAAGAGTTCTGCTTTTTGCAGAATATTGGTATCTGAAATTGAGGCAGGCATGACAAGAGTTGAAAGAAAACAACAGTTAATTGATTTGATTGAAAGAGCGAAAGATCTGGGTTATTTAACCTTTTCCGACGTAAACGATGTTTTGCCTGATGATATTGAAGAAGATCAGCTTGGGCAAGTGCTAACTATTTTAAAAGATTTTGGCATTCGTTTATTTGACTCCGCTCCTGATATGGATGAGTTATTGACAAAAGAGGGAACCTCTTTTGACGAAGCGGCAGCTGAGGTGGCTATTTTAGCCTTAGCAGAAGTGGATGCGGAATTTGGTCGTACAACCGATCCTGTTCGTATGTATATGCGTGAAATGGGCTCTGTTGAGCTTTTATCTCGAGCGGGCGAAGTGGATATTGCAAAGCGTATCGAATATGGTATTCGTGATATGCTTGAAGCTTTAGCTAAGTACCCATCAACGGGGGCAAACTTTGCTACTAACTTTGCCAAAATTGAGCAGGGAACAGGGAAGGTTGCAGATTTTTTACAGGGATTTATTCGTCCAGCAGATCTAATTGATATTCCAATTGAAGAGCTTTCTCCTGATATTGATTCGGGTGTTGAAAGAGAGGACGGTATTAACCCAGAAGAGTTGGCAGAGTTTATTAAAGCTATTACTAAAGCAAGTGAAGCAGCAATAGAATCTGAAGCAAAGTATGGGTATGGAGATTCTAAAGCGATTAAAAAACGCTTAGAGGTGGTAGATCTTTTAAAGAAAATTAAACTGTCGCCTATATTTGTCATAAAATCAATAAAGTTGGTAAAGCTCAAAATTAGTCAGATTCGTGAACAAGAAAGAACTATTGTTAATATTGTTATGCGTAAAATAGGCGTTTCTAGGTCAGTTTTTTTAAAAGCCTTTGTCGGTTCTGAAACGGATTACGGGATGATTGATGTTCTCAAAGACAAAGATCCAAAAAAAGCAGCCTCTCTTGAAATGGTTCGTGGTGATATCAAACGAGCTCAAAAGCGCCTAGCAATGATTGAAATTTCAGAAAAAATGCCAATTAAGTCCTATAAAGAAATTTATAAAGTATTAAGCCGTTCTGAAACCAAAGCCCGTGCCGCAAAACGAGAAATGATTGAAGCTAATTTACGCTTGGTTATCTCAATAGCTAAAAAATACACCAATCGTGGTTTGCAGTTTCTTGATTTGATTCAAGAGGGTAATATAGGCCTAATGAAAGCGGTAGATAAATTTGAATATCGCCGTGGTTACAAGTTTTCTACCTATGCTACTTGGTGGATTCGTCAGGCAATTACTCGATCAATTGCTGATCAGGCTCGTACCATTCGTATTCCTGTTCACATGATTGAAACCATTAATAAGTTAAATCGTATTCAGCGCCAATTACTGCAAAAAATGGGGCGAGAACCTACACCTGAAGAGCTGGCAGAAGAAATGGAAATGCCAGAGGATAAGGTTAGAAAAGTAATGAAAATTGCTAAAGAACCCATTTCAATGGAAACCCCTGTTGGAGATGATGAAGATTCTTCTTTAGGAGATTTTATTGAAGACTCTAATATTCTTTCACCGCAAGATTCTGCAGATTTAGAAGGGATGGGAGAAACTACTCGTGAAATGCTAGGAACTTTAACACCGCGCGAGGCAAAGGTTCTAAGGATGCGTTTTGGTTTGGGAATGAATACAGATCATACACTTGAAGAGGTTGGAAAGCAGTTTGATGTAACGCGTGAAAGAATTCGTCAAATTGAAGCCAAAGCTCTGCGTAAACTCAGGCATCCAAGTCGAGCAGAAAAACTTAAAAGCTTTTTAGATTAATTTTGAAAAATATCTGAGCCTGCCCCGTATTTTGTGTAAATGAGTTGTTGATAAGCATGGTTAAATTTTAACTGTGTTTTCCTTGTTTATATCTTAATTTCCATCTATGTGAGTCTTTATTGTTTTTTTTGTAAAATACTTCTACAGCCTCACAAAATTATTATTATAATGTGCACCTCATAATTACCAAGATGATTAATTATGAAATTAATGTTTCTTTACCCTTTATGTAATATTAAAGAGTAAATATACCTATTTGCCTTGTTAGCTCAGTTGGTTAGAGCACCCGACTCATAATCGGTAGGTCCCCAGTTCGAGTCTGGGACGAGGCACCAAACAACAATATCAAGCCCTCTCATTGAGGGTTTTTTCATGCCTAAAATCAATGGTTTAACGCCGTTCTACTTTCTCATGCACTCTATATTGCATAATGCAATCTACTTTAAAAGGGTATATAAAAGCGTATATATTAAAATATATACCCCTGTTCAAATCTTATATATACCCTTTTTAATCAAATAGTACGGTTTCAAGGGGCTGGATATGCTTACAGATGCACAACGGAGAGAAAGGGCACCCATAAATAGAGCCTC
>CAYLXI010000097.1:0-5741 GCA_964387695.1 uncultured Piscirickettsiaceae bacterium | reverse complement strand
GTACCATAATTTCTTTATAGTCTTCTGGCAGCATTAATTTATCCTTAAGATTTATTTAGGAAGCACTTATATAATTAAGTATATTAAGCAATAGATATGCCGTAAATGCTAATTAAAAATCTGGTATCTAGCATTAAGTATTTCTATATACCCCCATTCAATAAAAAGACATTCACAAAGACAAGCTTTAATACGAGTGTAAAGTTTAGGAAAGCTTATCGAAAATCTTATATGTTCTCTAATCCATTTCTTAAGTTTTTTCAAGAAATCTTAAGAAATGGATTAGAGATTTGGGGGTTATTTAAAAGGTGAAAGCTGTTGTTGTAGTTGCAAAGAAACTTCTGCCCCTAAGTTACCAATAATTTCTTCCATAAAACTTTTTTCTGTCGCATAAACTCTTGCTTTACCAACTTGGATAATGTCGCGTTGCATGCTTCCCATATCTGCAAGACCATCAATTAAACCTTTTTCAATGGCCTCATCACCTAACCAGACTAAACCGCTAAAAGTATATTGGTTTTCTTTAATTCTATCACCACGACCATTTCTTACTGCGGCAATAAACTGTTGATGAGTGCGTTCTAAAATTCTTTCTTGAAAGAATTTGCGCCCAGCTTTATCTTCTTCACTAAAGGGGTCAATAAAAGTTTTGTGGTTTCCTGCATGCATAGAGCGATTTTCAATGCCTATTTTGTCCATAAGACCAGTAAAGCCAAAAGAACTCATACGAACCCCAATAGAGCCAATAATAGAACCCTCATTGGCATAAATCCTATCGGCTGCCACAGCAATATAATAACAACCTGATGCACAGACATCTTCAACCACTACAAATACGGGCTTGTTGTGTTTTTCTTTTAAACGCGTAATCTCTTGATTAATTAAAGAAGCCTGAACAGGACTTCCTCCTGGTGAATTGGCTTGAATAACGACGGCTTTAGAGTAGGGGTTTTTAAAGGCGGCAGCAAGCAAGGGATTAAAGGTTTCAGCACTTAATCTAGAGTTAGGCATAATTGGACCGTTTAACTTAACAACAGCCATATGTTTTTTAGTGTCTACCTCTATAATCTTTGGAGAAAATTGGTTAAAGATGATAAAAATCAAAACCATAAAGTAGGTAATAACAGCCATTTTAACAAGATTCATCCAGCGACGACTCCAGCGCTCTTGCTTTATAAACTTTTCAGCGGCTCTCGATAATCTATCTAAGCTCTCTTGATTCTGTTGATCCATCTCAAATACCTTATATAATATAAAGAAACTATTTTACATGAAAAACAATGACTGATAACTTTGATATCAATGCTTATTTAAAAAATTTAACCCAACGCCCGGGTATTTATCAAATGCTAAATGCAGCGGATGATGTTATTTATGTTGGTAAAGCTAAAAATTTAAAAAATCGTGTTGCTAATTATTTTAATAAAAATCATGATGACATAAAAACCCAGTCAATGGTGTCACAAATTGTCGGTATTGATATCATTGTTACAAATACAGAAAATGAAGCTTTAATTTTAGAAAACACTTTAATTAAAAAGTTAAAGCCCAAATATAATATATTGTTTAGAGATGATAAGTCGTATCCTTATATTTTTGTTTCGACCACTAAAGAATTTCCTGCTTTAAGTTACCACAGAGGGGCAAAAAGAAAGATAGGTAAATACTTTGGGCCATTTCCCAATGCCTCTGCTGTGCATCAAACCTTGCATGTTTTGCAAAAAATATTTTCTATTAGACAATGTGCAGACAGTGTTTTTAATCATCGTTCTCGTCCTTGTTTGCAATATCAAATTAAACGCTGTTCAGCCCCTTGTGTAGCAGGAATTGTTACAAAAGAAGAGTATCAAGAGGATGTTGAAAATACTTTAAGTTTTTTAGCAGGAAAAACTTTTGAGGTGGTTGAAAAATTGGGGATAAAAATGCAGATAGCCGCCGAAAAGCTTGAGTTTGAAAAGGCAGGAAGTTATAGAGATAAAATATCTGCATTGAGAGAGATTCAAAGCCAACACCTTATTAACCAGTCCTCACAAAAAGATTTAGATGTCATTGCAATTGAGCATCAAGCTAATCAATCCTGTATCAGTTTAATGATGTATCGAGGAGGAAGCTTGTGGGGAAGCCAAAATAGCTTTCCTAAAATAGAGCATAATTCTATGGATAGTGAAATTTTAACCGCTTTTGTTGTGCATCATTATCAAGATAGCCCAATTTCATCTGTTATTTTAGTTCCTTGCGAGCTTAATGAACAGGTTTGGTTAAAGAAATGGCTGTCTGATAAGACTAAAGAAAAGGTTCAAATTCAGCAGCCCAGTTTATCTAATCATAATAATCTAATGGCATTAGCCCATACCAATGCAATGGCTGCTTTAAAGCAGCACTTAAATCAAAAAGCTTCACAGCAAGATAGGTTGAATGCTTTGCAAGAAGTATTGTTGTTGGATAAATTACCCAATTATATGGAGTGTTTTGATATTAGCCATACTCAGGGTAATCAAGCGGTAGCAAGTTGTGTGGTATTTATGGAGGGAGTGCCTGACACTAACCACTATCGAAAGTTTAATATAGAGGGCATTACTCCAGGTGATGATTATGCCGCCATGTATCAAGCAATGACACGGCGTTATGAAAGATTAAAAAAAGAAAATAAACCGCTGCCAGACCTTATTATTGTTGATGGCGGTAAAGGGCAGCTTAATAAAGCTATTGAAGTTTTAAAAAAATTAGAGCTTGAAAGTATCTCTTTAGTCTCTGTAGCAAAAGGGGAGGGAAGAAAATCAGGCTTAGAAATTCTTTTTACCCCCTATAATGACGAAGGGATTGATTTAGAAGCTGATGATATTGCACTGCATCTGCTAAATCATATTAGAGATGAAGCCCATAGATTTGCTATTACCAGTCATCGTTCGCGCCGTCAAAAAGCACAAACTCATTCAAGACTAGAAGATATTGCAGGAATTGGTCCAAAAACCCGAAAAAAACTCCTTACACATTTTGGAGGGCTAAAAGAAGTTAAAAATGCTGCTGTTTCTGAATTACAAAAAATATCAGGTATTAGTAGAGCTATGGCAGAAACTATTTATGATTTTTTTCATGGCAAGGTTTAGTAA
Organism: uncultured Piscirickettsiaceae bacterium; assembly: GCA_964387695.1. Taxonomy (GTDB): domain Bacteria; phylum Pseudomonadota; class Gammaproteobacteria; order Thiomicrospirales; family Thiomicrospiraceae; genus Thiosulfativibrio. Next base: position 2,631 of record CAYLXI010000097.1, on the reverse strand, counting down.
GGAATATCTTAATTATTAATCGATTTCTTAATCAAAATCTTCTTTAGCAAAATCACCCACCTCAATTAATTCTGTCTTTATATTGTTCTTGCCAAAGTTTGTAACTTGAAGAATAAGGGCTTCAGGTCGCCAGTCTCCTAGTACCCAGCGGTGGTATTCTTGTTTGTTATTTTGCCAAATATGGTGGGCGGGGCGGTGAGTATGACCATGAATTAAATGTTGGCAGTTTGGATGATCTTTAAATAGTTTTTTAACGGCGGTTTGATTAACATCCATTATGTTTTCAGATTTATTTGAACTGTATTTCTTAGATTTATTGCGCATGGTTTCGCCGATTTTTAAACGCTTTTTTTGCGGTAGTCTTAAAAATAGCCAGTTAGTGATAGGGTGGCGTAATACTTTACGCATTCTTTGATAAGCGACATCATCAGTACACAAAGAATCGCCGTGCATAATTAATATATCTAAGCCATAAACGTTTATTTTTTTAGGTTCTGTAATGAGGTTAATTCCCGTCGCCTCATAAAAATCACAACGCATTAAGAAATCACGATTGCCATAGAGCAAGTAAATATTAAGCCCATTTATGGTTAATTTTTTTAAAATATGAATGGTTTTTTGAAAAATGGGTATCCCAATATCATCACCTATCCATATTTCAAATAAATCCCCTAAGATATATAAAGAATCTGCTTTTGGGGCTTGATAAGTAAGAAAGTTATGAAAAGATTGATTTATAGCGTGTGAATCATCAGGCTGTAGATGAATGTCGGCAATAAACAAGGTATGGGGTAGATTATGATTCATAAAGGGATTGTATCAATTAGTGATATAATTCTTAGAATTATTTTTTATTTGAGACCTGAAATGCCACACGCAGAAACTGAAACTGAAATTAAAACCACAAATTTTATCCGTAATATTATAGATAAAGATTTGGTCACTAAAAAGCACGATAAAATTTGCACTAGATTTCCACCAGAGCCTAATGGCTATTTACACATAGGGCATGCAAAATCTATTTGCTTAAACTTTGGTTTAGCACAAGATTACCAAGGTTATTGTCACTTGCGTTTTGATGATACCAACCCAGTCAAAGAAGATATTGAATATGTAAGTGCGATTAAAAAAGATGTTGCTTGGTTAGGGTTTAAATGGTCGGGAGAAGTAAAATATTCTTCAAGTTATTTTCAGAGGTTTTATGATTATGCTGTTGAACTAATTAATAAAAACTTAGCTTATGTATGCTTTTTAAGCCCCGAAGATACTCGAAAATATAGAGGGTCTTTAACGGAAGCAGGAAAAAACAGCCCTTATCGTGAAACGGCTATACAAGAAAATTTAGATTTGTTTGTAAAGATGAAAAATGGCGATATGAAAGAAGGTGAGTGTGTATTGCGTGCCAAAATTGACATGACCTCTAGTTTTATGTGCATGAGAGACCCCACTCTTTATAGAGTGCGTTTTGCACACCATCACCAAACAGGTGATGACTGGTGCATTTACCCAATGTATGATTTTGCTCATTGTGTTTCAGATGCAATAGAGGGCATTACTCATTCACTATGTACCTTAGAGTTTCAAGATAATCGGCGCTTATACGATTGGGTATTAGAAAATTTACAGGATTTTAATAAGCCAGATAGACCACATCAATATGAGTTTTCGCGCTTAAACCTAGCTTACACGATAATGTCTAAAAGAAAATTGCATCAACTGGTAAATGAAAAATTAGTCACAGGTTGGAATGACCCCAGAATGCCAACTATCTCTGGTATGCGTCGTCGAGGTTATACTCCTAAATCTATCCGTGATTTTGCAGACAAAATAGGGGTTTCAAAAGTAGATAGCATGACAGAAATGAGTATTTTAGAGGCAGCAGTAAGAGACGATTTAAATATTGTAGCCTCACGAACTATGGGGGTTCTTGACCCAGTTAAAGTTATTATTGAAAACTACGAAAACGACTTTAAAGAAACCATTCAAGCTCCTATTCACCCCCAAAACGAAACGATGGGAAAACGCAACATCTATTTTGGCAAAGAGCTTTATATTGACCGTGCTGATTTTATTGAGCAAGCTCCTAATAAAAAATGGAAACGCTTAGCCATTAATAAAGAAGTGCGACTACGCAATGCCTATGTTATTAATGCCACAAGGTTTGAAACAGATGCAGAAGAAAATGTTATCACGATTTATGCTACTTATGATTCAGAAACACTAGGAAAAAATCCAGCAGATGGTCGTAAGGTAAAAGGTGTTATTCATTTTGTAGAAGCTAGCAGTGCTGCTAAAGCAGAATTTAGATTATATGAAAATTTATTTAAGGCAGAAAACCCTGCAAAAGAAGAAGATTTTGAGGCTTTAATTAACCCTAATTCTTTAATAATTAAAAATGGCTTTGTTGAGCCAGAGATGCTTAATTCCAAAATAGAAAAAGCCTATCAATTTGAAAGAGAAGGTTATTTTTGCCGTGACAACAATGCGGATACATTAATCTTTAATCAAACGGTAAGTTTAAGGGGCAACTGAAAGAGCAATCTGTTTCTAGTCGTTGATAATGTTGGTTTTTAGAAGGTTATTAGTGGTTAGAAATATTGTTTTATCAGTCGTTGTGTTATTCTAATGATT
>CAYLXI010000096.1:1140-5932 GCA_964387695.1 uncultured Piscirickettsiaceae bacterium | reverse complement strand
GTGGTTTTAAGAGTTTTTTCACAGCTTAATTCTAACCTTAGTTATTAAGCTCTTCCTTAAGAGGTTCATTAGGAGAATCTGATGTGATTTGTGACATGACCTCTTCAATCTGCTCATCTAATCTTAAACTGTATTGGTAGGCATCTTTTTTCATTTGTAAATACTCAAAGCAGAGGTTGAGGGAAACCATAAGGATTTTGCTCTCTCCTTTTAAGCTAGGCACTTGATCTAACTTCTCTTCTAGCAGAGTAGCGGCTTCAATTAACAACGCCTTATCTTCTTCTTCGCAGGGGATTTGAAAGTTATGGTTCATTAAGGTTAGTTTTAGCATAATCATCTTTACTGGTAGTATTCTAAATTGTGATATTATTGCTTAATTAAAAAAACTTTGCATAATTTTCTAAACAGAAGCTATACGGTTTTAAGAAAATATGGAGTTTAAACAAATAAACAAGGAATTGTCTGATGGATTTTGATCATATTAGTGAAGTTATTACCCCGTTTCCAGAGCTAGAATCTGCTTCTTTTATTCATGGTATGCTAGCGGGGCTAATGTGTGCAGGAGAAAACATTAAGGAAACCACTTGGATAAAAAAACTCATTGAAGAAGCTCAAATTAAATCTATGAAGGAGTCTTTTTTAAAAGCCTTGCATGAAATGTTTTTAGAAACAGATAAAGGCTTAAATGGATCTGGGTTTGAATTTGAAATGTGTTTGCCTGATGATAATGAGAAACTCTCCTTTAGAGCGGCAATGCTAGGACATTGGGCAGAAGGTTTTTTGTATGGAATAGGCTTAGTTGGCAAGCAAGATAAAGAAGTAGAAAGAGAAATATCGGAGTTTTTTAATGATATGGGAGATATATCTGGCATTGTTATTGACGATTTAAAAGAGTCTGAAGAAAGTGATGAAGCAGATTTTATGGAAATTGTTGAATTTGTTCGTATGGGAGTTCTCATGGCAAATGAGTCTTTAAACCCCACTAAAGCTGCACCTTTAATGAACGCTGACTGTCCAACGGATACTTTACAATAATGTCTCAAAATTTCATCTTAAGAAGAAAAAAATTATTTAAGAAACTAGCCGCTAATTCTTTATTAATGGTCTCATCTGGAGAAGAAGCCATTCGTAATAGAGATGTAGAGCATGAATTTAGAGCAAACAGCGACTTTCATTATTTAACAGGTTTTGAAGAGCCAAATTGTATTTTGATTTTGCAAAAAACTAAAAAGTCAGAAAACACCTTCCTGTTTTTACGCGAGAAAGACGCACAACAAGAGACTTGGCAGGGAAGGCGTTTAGGTGTTAAAAAAGCCCCAAAAAAGCTAAATTTAGACAAGGCTTGGGGAATCAATCAGTTAGATAAAAAAGTGCCTAATCTTTTAGAGAATATAGACAATGTATATTTTAGTTTTTCAGAACTAGAAAACTGGAATACCATGTTGGCAGGTTGGATTAAAGATTTAAAGCTTAAAGTTCGCAAAGGAATTACCGCACCCACCTCACTGCAAGATTTAGATAAAATCTTGCACGAAATGCGTTTAATTAAAACCCCAGAAGAAATTAAAATTTTGCGCCAAGCAGCACAAATATCTGTTAAAGGGCATTTGGCAGCAATGAAAATGACCACACCTGGTAAATTTGAGTATCAAATTCAAGCAGAATTAGAACATTGTTTTAAAATCAATGGCTCATCCAGAGTTGCCTTTAGAACCATTGCAGCATCAGGAGAGAACGCTTGTATCTTGCACTATACAGAGAATAGATCTCAACTAATAGCAGGGCAACTGCTGCTAGTGGACGCAGGTGCAGAGTACCAAGGCTATGCAGGAGATATTACCACCACCTATCCCGTCTCAGGCAAGTTTAGTGAAGCTCAAGCTAGCTTATACTCACTGGTACTCAAGGCACAGCTTGCAGCTTGCAACATAGTTAAGCCAAACCTTAGTTACAATGCCATGCACCTTGCTAGCACTCAAGTTATTACTAAAGGACTCATAGAGTTGGGTATTTTATCTGGAGATTTTGAGAGTTCAATGAAAGATGAAGCCTATAAAAAGTTTTTTATGCATGGCACTGGGCATTGGCTTGGGCGAGATGTACACGATGTCGGTCATTATAAAATAAAGGCACAATGGCGAGCGTTAAAAGAAGGCATGGTGCTAACAATAGAGCCAGGTATTTATATTGCACCAAATGATTTAAGTGTAGATAAAAAATGGCGTGGCATAGGCATTAGAATTGAAGATGATATATTAGTAACCAAAACAGGTCATGAAGTTTTAACCATAGGATTACCCAGAACGGTAGAGGAGATTGAAAAATGGATGAACAATCCGTCATAAGACCACAATTAAAAGCTAAAGAAGATTTTAAAATAGAGAATAAAGTGTTTATTTCTGGAGGAGGGCCTGTAGGATTAATGCTGGCAATTGGCTTGTCTAAGATGGGTGCAAAAGTTATTTTGGCAGAAAAAAACATCAATAAAACTTCTGACAACTCCTTTGATGCAAGGGTGCTTGCTCTGACCTATGGTTCAAAATTGATTTTGGAGGGCCTTAATCTTTGGGAGCAATTAAAGCCTTTTGTTACCGATATAAAGTCTGTTCATGTTTCCCAGCAAGGTTTTTTGGGTTTAACCCACCTTCACGCAACAGAAATGGAGGTAGAAGCTCTAGGATATAGCATTACTGCCAGTGATTTAGGGAGAGTATTATGGCAAAAAGTTAAAGAAGATTCTAGCATTAAAATTTTAGCTCCAGCTAGTTTAGAATCGATAAAAATGCGTAAAAATAAAGCTAAGGTATCAGTTTTAATAGCAGGAGAAATACAAGAATTTAAAGTAAGTTTAGTGGTTGGAGCAGATGGAACTGATTCAAAAGTTCGCCAATTATTAGATTTAGCAATAGAAGAGAAAGACTATAACTCTTTTGGGGTTATTGCCAAAATATCAACCGAGCAATCGCCTAATAATTGGGCTTATGAAAGGTTTACTAAAGATGGTCCCGTTGCTCTGCTTCCAATGGGAGGTAAATTGAGCAAGGCGGTATTAATTTGCCCTTCTTCAAAGGTCGATAAGATTAAATCTCTTGATAGTGAAGGCTTTATAAAGCTTTTTTCAAGTAAAATGGGAGAAAGACTTGGAGCTTTTACCGAGGTTTCAGAACGAACTTTTTATCCACTTAAAGAAACCTACGCCCCGCAAATGATAAAAGATCGAGCTTTGCTTATTGGCAATGCCTCACACACACAACATCCAGTGGCAGCTCAAGGATTAAACTTAGGTATTGCAGACATTCAAGCTTTTTTAACTTTAGCAGAAGAGCTAAAAATAACTGATTTAGGCGAGATTGAATTTCTACAATCCTATGCCAAACAACGCCGAGATCCTCATCAAAAAATAATGGGATTAACAGATAGTTTAATTGAAGTTTTTCAAGCCAAGTCTCCTGTGATTGGTCACATGAGAGGGTTGGGGTTAATGGCAATGCATGGTTGTTCATCTTTACGAAAACGCTTTTCTAAATTGTCAATGGGCGTGTCTTCATGAGCTTAACTCAAACTCACTGGGATATTATTGTCGTTGGCGGTGGCATGGTCGGTGCAACGATTGCTTTGGGTTTAGGACAACAAAATTTTAAAGTGTTGTTGCTAGAGCATCAAGAGCCTAGCTTAAATTGGAATAAAAATTTTCCTTATCAAACTCGAGTAAGTGCCTTAACCCGTGCTTCTGAAAACATTTTAAAAAATTTAGGTGCCTGGCAAGGTGTTGAAAAGCGTCGTTTTCATCCCTTTAATGCAATGCATGTGTGGGACGACTATTCTAATGGAGCAGTTCATTTTTCAGCATCTGAAATGTACGAACCTAATTTAGGTTATGTTGTTGAAAACCAAGTTGTTCAAGAATCTCTGTGGGAAAAAATAAACCAATGCCCTAATGTTAAAAGCGTTTTTGGTTTAAATATTACACAATTATCTTTACAAAAACATCAAGCTACAGCGTTAATTGAAGGAGTTGGCGAGGTTAGCTGTCAGCTAATTGTGGCAGCCGATGGGGCAAATTCAAAAATGAGAAGTCTTGCTGAAATAGAGCTTGTTACTCATGACTATGAACAATGTGCCATTGTGGGTTGTGTCAAAACGGCTCAGTCTAATCAAGATACCTGTTGGCAAAGATATACCTCTGAAGGGCCTTTTGCTTATTTAGCGATGGAAAATAACATTAGTTCAATAGCTTGGTACTTACCCACAGAAAAGATGGCATGGGCTTTAGGTTTGAATGATAAAGATTTTGCCAAAGAAGTGAGCCAAGCTTCAGGAGAAAAGCTTGGTAAAGTCGTTGAAGTAGGTGAGAGAGGAGGTTTCCCACTTATTCGTCGTCATGCAAAAACTTACATTAAACAGCACTTTGTTTTGGCAGGAGATGCCGCACATACGGTTCATCCGCAAGCAGGACAAGGGGTAAACTTAGGATTACTTGATGCCGCAGCTTTAATAGAAACTTTAATAAATGCTAGGTTAGAGACTTTTGAAGGTCATAAAGATTGGGCAAGTCGTACAGTTTTACGGCGTTACGAACGCTGGAGGCGAGGGGATAATGCAATAGTACAACGCTCAATGGAAGGTTTTGATTGGGCATTTAAACACGACCCTGTAAAAATAAAATTTAGAAAAACCTTATTGCCTTTGGCTAATAAATTAAATCCTGTTAAAAATTGGTTAATGTCTCAAGTATTAAATGGCAGAGAAGCTTTGCCAAGCTTAGCTAAAAAACCTGTAAATAGGGGGTTTA
>CAYLXI010000096.1:0-1130 GCA_964387695.1 uncultured Piscirickettsiaceae bacterium | reverse complement strand
TTTAAATAATGAATAAAGATTTAAAAAAATATATTGGTTTATCAGGTGTTGACCAAACTGAAAATAAAAGAGCTGTTCGTTTTGGGCATTTATTTTCCTATTTAATTTTAATCGTACTACTGATTGTTTTAATTCAATTAGTCATGGTCTTTATTGATGGAAAACCTTTTTATGATATTCGTATTTCAGCCATTGTTTGGTTAGCTTTTAGCATAGAATTTATGGTAAGTTTATATTTGGTTCATGATAAAAAGCGTTATATTAAAGGTAATTGGATGAACTTGTTAATTATTGTTTTAACAGTTCCTTGGATACCTTGGGGAGGAAATTGGGCAGCTATTTTTAGGGTGTTGAGGCTGTTGTTATTTATAAAAGTTTTTATCACTGTTTTTAAAGATATATTTTTAGTCTTAAAAAGTCATGGACTGGGCTTAATATTGATGGTGGCAATATTTTTTATCGTTGCTTCAGGAGCTATTTTTTCTTTAATAGAGGGAGTCTCTTTTTCATCAGGACTTTGGTATTCATTGGTAACCATTACGACAGTAGGGTATGGAGATATAGTACCTTTGACAGAAAAAGGTAGAATATTCGGTGCATTTTTACTTGTTTTTGGTGTGATACTCTTCTCAATTATAATAGCCAATATTTCTGCTTTTCTGGTTGAATCAGAGCAAAAAAAAATGGAGTGTCATTTTTTAGATATGGAAAAAACAATAGAAAATCGTATTGAAGAAGCCTCTCAAAAACATGATGCTAAAATAGAAGAAATGATGCTTGAAATGGATAAACGCTTAGAGAAAATGGAGAAAAAAGTAGATGATGTTCATAAATCTATAACAAAAAAGGCTAGATAAGCTAGAGTTTTGGAGAGCCTGTTTCCATATCAATAGAAAAATTCATACTATCAAGTTTCTTAGATTGTGTCAGCCCATTACGAAGTTGAATGTTTTGAATGTTTGAAAGTATCTCATCATTTAAAAGTTCAAGTCTATTTCCTATACCCAACTCATTAAAATCCATATCTCCTTGTTTTTTTCTTTGTTGCCTAACAATACTAAAATTACTTTGATAAATCTCTTGCCCTTCAAATATATCGACTATTGACGCTATCTCTCTATCTTGATAAT
>CAYLXI010000095.1:0-6054 GCA_964387695.1 uncultured Piscirickettsiaceae bacterium | reverse complement strand
GCGACACTTTTTTCTCAGCCTAATTCTAACCTTAGTTATTAAGCGTTTCCTTAATGAAATTTACAATATTTAAAGACATAGTTGAATACTTTAGTTTTTCTGTTGCCACTGTATTTGCACTAATGCACCAAAAAGAGGGTGGTCAATGTAGTGTAGTTGATTTGATTTGATTTTTCTTGACTCAGAAATGGTAAACAGCCAATCGTTAGGTAAATCTTCAATAGCAATATTTTGTTGTGCCGCAAAAGCCTCTTTGATTCTGTTAGGAATTCGACGGTTTAGTTCTAAATTTAGTTTGATATGTGGATAGCGAGATTTATAAAAAACAATACTTCCTTCTAAATCAGAACCTTTGCTAGCACGAATTAATATTGGGCGTGAATTGCGTTTAGTTTTTGCCTTGACTAACCAGCTTTGGTGAAATAATTTATGGTAGCCTTTTTTACCCGTCATTTTTTGAGCTTGTTGATTAAGCATGTTTTGGCTGTATTTTAAAGGTTTACGTCTGACTGCTCGGTTGGTATTTATCATCTCTGATGATTCTTTCCAGCGTTCTTCCGTCCAGCCTTTTAAGGCTAAGCTTTCAAAGACAAGGACTTCTACTTTAAAAATAGGTAGCTCTTTGGCATGAATAAAGTTAGCAAAAGTTATTAAAAATAATAGGGTTACAAGTTTTTTTAAGAACATTTTTAGGTTTTCTCTGTCTCTTTGATGGATGCCAAAATTAGCTCTATCGCGTTGGTACGTTGTTGGGTTTCTGGCATGTTGTCGAAATATTTTAGTTCAATTTGACCTTTTAAATCATACTTTTTAGGATATCTTTGAATGAGTTGCACCAGTTTAAAGATATCAATTTTAGGATGTTTACCAAAAGTGATTTTAATTTGAGTCTCATAGGCATCAATTTTCGCCAGATTGAGCGGTTCTGCAAATAGCTTGATTTCAGTTGCGGAGAATAGGTTTTTGACCTGGTAAGGTAAGAGTCCAAAACGATCAATCATTTCTACTTCTAACTCACGCAGTTGACCTTTATCCTTGGCACTGGCTATGCGTTTATAAAATACTAAACGAGTATGAATGTCTGGCAAATAATCGTCGGGAATCAACGATGGCATGCCTAGTTCGACTTCTACACCATGCTGTTGTAAACTGAGGTCTAACTGTTCACCAGATTTAAGTGACTTTACAGCTCGATCTAGTAGTTCGGAGTAAAGGGTAAAACCAATTTCTGCAATTTGTCCAGATTGCCCGTCACCTAATAGTTCTCCTGCCCCACGAATTTCTAAATCGTGGCTTGCCAGCATAAATCCTGCACCCAATGTATTGTGTTTGGTAATGGCTGTTAAACGTTTGCCCGCATCTTTGCTCATCATCGCTTTGCCTGCTGTGAACATATAGGCGTAGGCTTTATGGTGTGAGCGACCTACACGTCCACGTAGTTGGTGCAATTGTGCTAAGCCAAATTTGTCTGCACGGTGAATTAAAATGGTGTTGGCGGTTGGAATGTCAATCCCTGTTTCGATAATGGTAGTGCAAACAAGAATATTGAAGCGACGATGGTAAAAATCGTGCATCACTTGTTCCAGTTCCTTTTCGTTCATTTGACCGTGACCGACGTTGACCTTGGCTTCTGGAATCAAGTTGCGAATATCTTCTGCCATTTTATTAATGCGGTCAACATTGTTAAATAGAATGTAAATTTGTCCGCCACGACGAATTTCACGTAAACAGGCTTCTTTTACGGTATCTTCATTCCACTCTTGCACAAAGGTTTCAACCGCCAAACGTTTAGCGGGTGGGGTGGCAATAATCGATAAATCACGCAGGTCATTCATTGCCATGTTTAGCGTTCTAGGGATTGGGGTGGCAGTCATGGTCATCACATCAACCTCGGAACGCATTTTTTTCAATTGTTCTTTTTGTCGAACGCCAAAGCGGTGTTCTTCATCAATGATGATTAACCCGAGGTTTTTAAAAAGGGTTTCTTTTTGAATGAGTTTATGGGTGCCAATCACAATATCAATGTTGCCATTTTTAGTATCTTCGAGAATTTGTTTGGTTTCTTTTGCGGTTTGAAAACGTGAAAGCCCCGCAACTTTGAATGGCCAGTCTGCAAATCGATCACGAAAATTTTCAAGATGTTGCTGTGAAAGTAGGGTGGTGGGCACCAAAATAGCGACTTGTTTGCCCGCATGTGCGGCAATAAACGCGGCACGCATTGCCACTTCTGTTTTACCAAACCCAACATCTCCACAAATTAATCTGTCCATTGGTTTTTCTTTTTGCATGTCTTCGATAACGGACTGGATGGCAGTTTCTTGGTCTGGCGTTTCTTCAAACGGGAAACTGGCAACAAAACGATCATAATCTTGGCTGTCAGTTTTAAATGCATAACCAGGCATTGCTTCACGTTGAGCATAGATATCAAGCAATTCAGCAGCAACATCGCGGACTTTTTCAGCGGCTTTTTTCTTAGCTTTTTCCCATTTATCCGAACCTAAACGGTGCATCGGTGCAGTGTCTGCGTTGGCTCCTGTGTAGCGGCTGATAAGATGTAAAGAGGTGACGGGAACGTATAATTTAGCTTCTTTAGCATATTCAATAGTGAGCAGTTCTTGTGCTTCACCTTGAATAATAAGTGTTTGTAAGCCTTGATAACGCCCAACGCCGTGATCAATGTGAACAATTGGGTGACCAATTTCAAGCTCAACTAGACTGGAAATACTGGCGTTGAATTCATTATGTTTTTTATTGCGACGGCGTTTTTGGATAACGGTTGTACCAAAAATTTGTGCTTCAGAAATAATACAAAAATCATCGGTTAGTAGACTGTCTTCGAGGTCGGAAACGATAATTTGTTTTAATTGTTTGCCTTGAATAAAATTTTGCCAAGAATTTAAAACAGCAATGTTAGTGTGGTCAATATTTTCTTTTCTTAAAATATCAAGTAAGCTTTCACGACGTCCAGTAGATTCGGCACTAAATAAAATACGTCCTTTATAACGGTCTAAAAAAGCATTCAAGCGGGCAAGTGGATATTCACTATTATTTTGAATCGCTAAATTAGGAACAGATTTAGTGTTGAATTCTGTGGTAATACGTTTACATTTTTTACTTTCAAAGGTTATTCTATGGTGTTGTTTTAAAAGTGAATAGGCTTCACTTTCAGATAGGATTAATTCACTTGGTTTTAAAATTGGGTAATCAGGATTATGCTGGGCAATATCAAAGCGTTCTTGATAGTTCATCCACGTTTGTTTGATTTGTTCGCTAAGGTTTCCGTCGTCAAAAAACAAGGTGTCATTGGGTAAAAAGTCACTTAACGTGGCTATTTTTTCGTGAAATAATGGCAGATAATATTCTAGACCATCCAACGTTTGTTGTTCATTAACCGATTTAAACAGCTGACTATTACGGGCATCATCGCCAAATATAGTTTTAAAGTTTTGTTTAAATAGATGAATACCCTGTTCGGTTAAGTCGTATTCTTTGGCTGGCAGCATTTCAATTTGCTGAATTTTGGCTATCGTTAGTTGTGTCTCTGGGTCAAAACTTTTAATGGTTTCAATTTCATCATCGAACAAATCTAAGCGAAACGGGGTTTTACTGCCCATAGGGAAAACATCAATAATAGAACCCCGAATGGCAAAATAACCAGGTTCCATGACGATTCTTGAACGCTGATAACCTCCTTTTGCTAGTTTTTCAGTAAAATCAGCAAGATCAATAATTTGGTTTGTTGCCAATAAAAAAGTAAATTTTTCAATGAAACTTTGTGGCACAACCTTTTGTAAAAAAGTGCTAATAGGTAGTATTAACAGCCCTTTATTGATGCTTGGCAAACGATAAAGAGTCTTTAAACGTTGCGAAATAATATCTTGATGCGGTGAAAACTGATCATAAGGCAAGGTTTCCCAGTCAGGAAAATTAAGCACTTCAACCGTTTGTTTACCCGTGTCATCAATATTAAAAAACGCAAAAAAGTCTTCAAGTTGATTGGCTTGTGCAGAATTGTCTGCTAAATAAACGACTAGGCTAGTAGAATTTTTTACTTTTTCACTCAATACCAACGCTTTTTCAGCTAAACTCTTCACATACCAATGCGAACGTTGGTCTTTTAAAGTAATTTTATGAGTGTCAAAAACAGAAATGGTTGGCATGGGTATAATCTATAAACGATAAAAAAAACGTATTTTACAGGAAACGAATAAGAACACAATGAGATCACAATGGATTACCAGCTGGATTCTTTGGTTAGGACAGCGTAAAACGGCTTATGCTATTTTAATGGCATCGATTGCCGTTGTTTTTTTGGGAGTGTTGACTTGGTTGGTTGTATCGCAACCACTGAACGTTGAATTCGTTTTTGGCGAAGAAACACGCTTGGTTTTATTAAGTATATTGGTCATGTCCGTTTTGGCAATAAAATTATTGGATAGTCTAAAAACAGCCCTTTTATTATTTATGGTGATGTTGTTTTTACATGTGATTACTAGCAGTTTATTTTTGTTGCTAGGGCTTGCCGAGAATGAATTTAACGTGTTTGCTAGGGTGGTCATTGTCACAATTATGATGAGTCATTTAATTCATTTTTTAACCGCATTATTGCGAGAAATGGCAAGAGGAATTCATCAATATGATGCGATAATCGAAGCCTTGGCAATTACGCATCAGCCCATTTTACTTTCTTCTTTAACGACGATTTTAGGCTTTGTGATGGTTGCCCTGTTTAACGCGACTTTTACAGAAATGGCTTACCAAATTATAATTGGTGTAGGGCTAAGTTATATTTCCCTGTTGGTTTTAGTGCCTACGATTTTATTAAACTGGCTGCTAGAGTTTAGAGTAGGGCACTATAACGACCGTCATGGGCTAGATTTCGTGCTTAAATTCATTAAAAAGCACCCCCCCTGGGTACTTTTTAGCCAAATTTTGACCTTTTTAATGGTTGTCTTTATGCTATGGCAGGTTGTGGCTGTTTTGAACTCAACCAACACCTTGGTTGGTATGCTGTTGGTTAGCTTCCTTCTATTGTTAGTTGTTTGGAAGAAGGTTGTGCCTGCAATTATTGCGGTGTTTATTGCACTGGTTGCGGTTTTATTTGCGGTGGTTTCATTGAATCTGTTTAGTTTTGTTACGGAGATAACCGCTTTAGTATTATTGGTTCCAATTGGAATTGTCTTGGATGATGTCGTACATTTTTTCGCACGCTATGTTCGTGCAGAACAATCGTTTGTAACGCTTAGTTCAGAAAAAATAAAATTTTCAATCAATAGCGTTGGGCGTTCAATTTGGTTAACCAGTCAACTACTGGTAGCAGGTTTAGCGGTATTATTATTTTCGAATAATCAGATGGTGGTAGAAACAAGCTTAGTGACGGTCTTTGCTCTAATTTTTGTTTCTTTTATTTTGTTATGGATTCTTCCTGTGGTTACGAATAACAAAATTAAATGATGAGGATAAGTATCTTTTATGTAAAGATATAAATAATTTCTATTTTTTTTTTGCAAACGAATAGTTCATTATTATCTGATATAAATTTATATAATTCTCATTAATAGAATAATTAAAAGGTGAAAAAATGGCAACAATTGTAGTAGTAGGGGCAAGTACGGGCGGTTTACCAATGGCTTACGATATTCGTAAGGAACTAGGTAAAGAACACACTATAAAAGTAGTAAATGCAACGGATGAATTTAACTTCATTCCATCAAACCCTTGGATTGCTGTTGGTTGGCGTAAGCCAGAAGACATTTCTTTTAAACTAGAACCCTACTTAGTAAGAAAAGGTATAGAGTTCTTTAACCAAACCGTTACTAAGCTAGAAGCATCGGAAAATAAACTAACACTTGATGATGGTTCAGAAATGAGCTATGACTACCTTATTCTTGCAACAGGTCCAGCACTTGCTTTTGAAGAAATTGAAGGATTTGGGCCAAAATCACATGGTGGGAATACGGTTTCTGTTTGTACGACACCACATTCTGCCGAAGCCTATGAACAGTGGGAAGAATTTTGTAAAAAACCTGCACCAATTGTTGTCGGGGCAGCACT
>CAYLXI010000094.1:0-6144 GCA_964387695.1 uncultured Piscirickettsiaceae bacterium | reverse complement strand
CTAAATCTTATGCAGAACAAACTTTACCTACCTGCACTTATATTTCTTCTTATAACCCTGATAATCCCTCGCAAGACAGGTTTTTAAAGAGTCTTACCTCTGCTTTAAAAAACAGGTGCCATCTTGAGGTTTTTTACATGGATACCAAACAAATTAGCGATGAAAACACACTAAAAAACATTGGGGTAAAAGCCAAAAAGTTCATTGAAAAAACTCAACCTGATATAATGATCTTCTCTGATGACAACGCAGTTAAATATGTCCTTGTACCTTATTTTAAAAACATCGCAACACCTGCCGTTATTGCCGGTGTTAATGAAACATCTAAACCCTTTAACCTGACTCACCAAAGCAACATTACGGGCATGCTAGAACGGATAAATTTTACAAATATATTCAATATTCTTTTTACCTTAAAGCCAGGCCATTCTCACATCGCCTATCTGTCCAGTTACGGCACTTCTGAGGAAAAAGCCCTTTTATCCTTCCATAAAACGGTTAAAAAACATCGCATTCAAAGCTCCTCCCATAGAACTTTTACCGAAGAAGAATGGCGGGCTCGTTTTTTAGAGTTAAATAACAATCCTAGCGTAGATTTTATTTTATTAGGTCGCATAAATGCTTTTCCCAGCTGGGATAAAGCCAAAAACTTAGCTTTTGTTAAGCAACACACCAAAAAGCTAGTCGTTAGCTTAAATCACTCACTACTTCCTTTTTCTACATTAGGCATTACAAGATCTGCTACAGAACAAGGGGCTTGGGCAGGAAGTGTCGCCATCGAAATATTAAACGGCACGGCTCCTAATAAAATACCCATTGTACCCAACCGAATCTTTCAATACTGGTACCACCCTGAGCTTATTAAAAAACATCCTTATTTATCCTTAACTGAAAAGTTTAAACCTGTCCAAAAATTAAGTTTACAAAAGCCATGAAAACTCCTTTACAATTTTTAATGACACAAAAAATTAAATTAATCATTGCCGCCTTGCTTATTTTTATTTTAAGCTTTGTCAGTCAAATTATACTTTACCATAGTCATAAAACTGCAATCATTGCCGAAGAATCTAAAACATTTCAATTGGCTCTCCTAGAAGAGCTATCTATGAAAAACAGCACCCTAGAAGCTCTCTCCTATCTTTTAGGTAATGTCGAAGACCATACTGCCAATACCACACTAAATGCCGTTGCCTCTAATAAGTATTCTCTTGGTCTTGTTGCCGTTGGCAAGGCCTACCAACTACCGCATTCAGAAATTTTTAAATTAGAACATACTATGCTTGCCAAAGGTTATGAGTCCTTTAAAGTAAAACCATTTGTAAGCAGCCAGCAACCTTTAGGAGAAACCAGCACAATTATTCTCAAAGCTGCTCCTTTTACCCCGCAAATACAAACTTTTCTAGGGCAAGATCTTTCCACCCTAAAACTTTTTGATGCTCGTCAAAAACAGATGCTAGAGACTCTCTTGCCTCAGCCTATCTTTTTTCTAGACGAAAACGCCCCTTATTTACTCTTATTTTTTGCCAAAAAAACTCCTTATCAGGAACAACCACTATCATCCTATTATTTTTTCCATATCATAGATATCATGGAGATTACAAATTTTTTAGCCCATAAAATATTCTCTACTCCTCCTACAAATTTAAGTTTGCAAACAGAAGACCATAAACACATACCATTACTTACACATAAAACAGTAGAATCTATTTTTGGTATAAAACAAGAACTTACGACTGGCATTAACGGCGTACCCATTACCATAAGCCTTTATTTTTCTTTTCTATGGACGGATATTAACCTAATCCACATTATTTCTTGGAGTATTCTTCTTTCTATAATGCTCTTTTTGCTCTTTTTAAGCTTTTTAATTTTAAAAAAATACCTTGTAGAGCTAAAACTAGAACAGAGCCGTCAACAAGAATTGTTACGAAATTCTCATGAAGCCATTATTATTACCACAGAACAAGGAAAAATAACCCACTGGAACCCTCGTGCGGTTATATTGTTTGGCTATCAATATAACGATGTCAAAGAACAATATATTCAAAAACTTATCTTTAGTACCGTTAACAACAAGACCAACCTCTCTCTTGCTGACTTTCAAAAACTAGACTTTACGAACAGCTGGGTAACTCAGTTTTTAACCCGCAGCAAAACTTTAATTGAATGCAAAGTCTCTACCTCCAAACTTAAACTCTCAAAAGGAGATGAAATTGCTTTTTATATAGAAGATATCTCCAAACAGAAGCTCCATGAAAATGAAATTCGCCAACTCGCTTATTATGACACTCTAACAGGTTTAGAAAACCGTACTTATTTTTCGCTCAATGTTGAAGAAATATTATCTAAAAATCCGACAACAAATTCTGCCCTTCTCTTTATTGATTTAGACGGATTTAAGCGAGTCAATGACTCTTTAGGGCACACGGTAGGCGATCAATTACTGAAATTAATTGCTCAAAGATTAACTAACTCTACCCGATCAAAAGAGCGTAATACACACCTATGTCGCTTTGGAGGAGATGAATTTATTTTTTATCTACACGACATTTCTTTTGAAGATACCGTTAAAACTACCTTAAGAATTTTAAAACAAATTGAAAAAATTATTCATATTGGTGAAAACGACATTCAAATCTCTGCCAGCATTGGCATTGCCCTAACTCCTAAACATGCCTTAGATCTAGACAGCCTACTACGCTTTGCCGACACTGCCATGTATAAAGCCAAGGCAAAAGGAAAAAACACCTATGCGACCTATAACTTAAACATGGAAGAACAACTTTCTCAAATATTAACCATTGAAAAACACTTAAGAACTGCCATTACTAATAACGAATTTAATCTTCTCTATCAACCACAAATTAATACAAAAACCAATCAAGTTTCTGGAGTAGAAGCTTTATTACGATGGAATAATCCAACTCTAGGATTTGTTCCCCCTGATCAGTTCATCCACATTGCTGAAGACTGTGGACAAATTATTAAAATTGGAGACTGGGTTGCTCAACAAGCCATTGCTCAGCTTAAAACCTGGCAAGAAACACCCCATAAAAACATTCGAATTGCTATCAATGTCAGCGCTCAACAAATAGAACAAGAAGAATTTAGTTCAAAAATTAGTCAATGGCTGGCTGATGCTAAAATAGATTCAAAACTACTAGAGATTGAATTAACAGAACGCTCTATTATGTCTAATGCCGATACAAATATCGAAATTTTTAAAGACTTTCGAACAAAGGGACTTTCTCTCGCCATTGATGACTTTGGAACAGGATATTCATCTTTAAGCTACTTAAAACGCTTCCCTATTAATATTCTTAAAGTGGACAAATCTTTTATTGACGGACTTCCCTTTGATGAAGATGATGCTTCTATTTGCACTGCCATTATTCAAATGGCTCATAACTTAAATATGCTCGTCGTTGCCGAAGGTGTGGAAACTGCCGAACAACTTCATTTTCTTCAGAGCTTAAATTGTGATTTAATCCAAGGTTACTACTTTAGTAAACCACTGCCAGTTAAGGATTTAGAGATCTGGGTTCTAGAGAGAGAAACTGAACCAGCAATCCCCTAAACATATATAAATAAAATTGATGATTAACAAACTTATTTATCTAAACCCAATTAAGTGGATTTTTATTGTCTTAATTAAATTTTATCAGTGGTTTATCAGCCCTTTAATTGGTCCTCGTTGTCGCTTTTATCCAACCTGTTCACACTATGCTCTAGAAGCTCTACAAAATCACGGGGTTCTTTGTGGATCTTGGCTAGCCATCAAACGCATCCTGTGTTGCCACCCCGCTAATTCTGGTGGAGTAGACCCAGTGCCTAAATGTGGTTGCCACTGTCATTCATCAAACAAACCTAAGCCATAGTTTCCAAAAATGGATTATTTCACATAAAACTCATCCTTTTCACTCGAAAATAAGTAAAATAAAACAAATAACATTTTCAATAGGCCTTCCCTCATGACAATTGGTTCTTTTACAAAAGACACTCTTTATATCAATCAAGAAAAAAGCTTACTTGAATTTAATCGTCGAGTGCTTTCTCAAGCAAAAAATGAAACCCTTCCTCTACTAGAGCGCTTAAAATTTTTATGTATTTCCAGTTCCAACATGGATGAGTTTTTTGAAGTTCGCATGGCAAGCATGTATGAACTGGCTAAAGATCCTCTCGCCAGAACAAAACCTGACAATTTACACCCTAGCGAAGCGATCCATTTTTTATCAAAACTTGCTAAAGAAATTGTTGAGGATCAATATTTCACACTAAATCATATATTAATCCCTGCTTTAGAAAAGCAAGAAATTCGATTTTTGCGCCGTATCCATTGGACAGAAAAACAAAAACAATGGTTACACCA
Source organism: uncultured Piscirickettsiaceae bacterium (assembly GCA_964387695.1). Taxonomy (GTDB): domain Bacteria; phylum Pseudomonadota; class Gammaproteobacteria; order Thiomicrospirales; family Thiomicrospiraceae; genus Thiosulfativibrio. The sequence continues at coordinate 1,775 of CAYLXI010000094.1, read as the reverse complement.
ATATTTCACCCAGTCTTTACAACCTGTTCTTAGTCCAATGGGGTTAGACCCATCTCACCCATTTCCTCGTGTACTCAATAAAAGTTTAAATTTTATTGTCTCTCTAGAAGGTAAAGATGCTTTTGGTCGCTCCAATGGCTTAGCCATAGTTCAAGTTCCTCGCTCACTTCCAAGGCTCATAAAACTCCCAAGCGATGCAACAGACGGTGATAATGATTTCGTTTTTTTATCCTCTATTCTACACGCTTATGTTTCATATCTTTTTTCAGGCATGACCGTAACAGGCTGTCACCAGTTCAGGCTCACTCGTAATACCAACATGTTTATTGATGAAGAAGAAGTAGATGATATTATGAGTGCTTTGCAAGGAGAGCTCCCTAGCCGTCATTATGGCGGAGCTACTCGCCTAGAAGTATCTAGCCAATGCCCTAAAAACATGTATCAATATTTATTAGATCAATTCGATATAGATGAACAACAACTCTACCAAGTTGGAGGCCCTGTTAACTTACATCGCCTAAATGCCGTACCTGATTTAGTTAATCGCCCAGACTTATTATTTCCCCCCTATAAACAAAAAAACCTCTTTATTAAACAAAAAAAAACAGGCCCTTTACGATTTTTTAAAAAGAATAAAACACCCGACTCTCTACTCAAACGCATTAAACACAAAGACATAATTTTACATCACCCTTACGACTCCTTTGCACCAGTTATCGAGTTTTTACAAATTGCTGCAACAGACCCTAATGTGCTAGCCATTAGAATGACGCTTTATCGTACTGGTGAAAACTCAGAAATAATTAATGCCCTTGAAAAAGCAGCTAAAAATGGCAAAGAAGTCACCGCCGTAGTAGAACTACGGGCAAGATTTGATGAAGATAATAATATTATTCAAGCTAACCGCCTACAAGATTCTGGTGTTCATGTCGTTTATGGCGTGGTGGGATATAAAACTCACGCAAAAATGATTTTAGTTGTGCGTCGAGAAGATAACCAACTACGCCATTATGTTCATCTAGGAACTGGTAATTACCACCATATTACCACACGATTTTATACAGATTTTGGTCTGTTTACCACTCATCCTACCATAGGCAGTGATGTAGCTAAAATATTTCAACAACTCACTAGCCTAGGAGATACTAATAGTTTAGAACTGCTCTTACAATCCCCTTTTACTTTACTTTCAGGAATGATTGAAAAAATTCAACGAGAAGCTAAAAATGCCTTAGCAGGCAAACCCGCAAGAATCATTGCTAAAATGAATGGATTACAAGAAAAAACCATCATTGATGCCCTTTACGAAGCCTCTCAAGCTGGCGTTAAAATTGATTTAATTGTTCGCGGCATATGCAGCTTAAGACCTGGCATTAAAAATCTGTCTGAAAATATTACCGTAACCAGTGTTATCGGTCGTTTCTTAGAGCATCATCGAGTATATTATTTTGAAAACAACCTTGGTAATCCAGAAATATTCTGCTCAAGTGCCGATTGGATGAGCAGAAATCTTCTTTCCCGCGTTGAAACCTGTTTCCCAATTTTAGATCCTCACTGCTTTCAACAAATTTATACAGAGGGACTGGCAATATATCTTGAAGACACGACAGGAGCATGGCTACTTCAACCTGATGGTTCTTATCTTCCAAAAACCACTGCAAAGCACCAAAAAGATTTTAGTTCTCAAAAAGATTTAATTAAAAAATATGAATACCCTACATAAGGAAGAGCTTAATAACTAAGGTTAGAATTAGGCTGAGAAAAACGAGTCGCTA
>CAYLXI010000093.1:0-6223 GCA_964387695.1 uncultured Piscirickettsiaceae bacterium | reverse complement strand
TGCTCCAATTAGTAGAAGGACAAAAAGGAATTTGCGTTTTACCTAAGTGGCTTTTACAAACTTTACCCGATTATTCCGAACTACCAACCAGTAGAATAGGCAAAAATGGCTTATGGAGTACCCTGTATTCTGCGGTTAGAAAAGAAGACCAAAACCTAACTTATTTAAATCAATTTCAAAATAAAGTGATTGAACGCTTTAAGTCGTTTTAGAACAATATCGGGTAAAGTTTTTTCTAGATTAGATATTTACAATCCAATGGTTAAAGGGCCATGTACAGAACATCTCTCTCAAAATAAAACCCTTGCTACAACGAGCTTTCAGAGGCGTAAGGGTTTAATCCACTTGTAAACAAAATGTAAACAAAATGTAAACCTTTTAAATCGATAAATTTTTAAAATACTCATGCTTTTGATATTTTATAATCGTTATCTAAAATCTGTGGACTCACTTAATCCACAATTAAAAGGAATTTTGTTATGATAAAATTTGCATCTATAGCTCTATTAACAAGCCTGTCTATGGCATCCGTGGCAGGGAGCTATCAACAAAAAAATGAAGATATTCACAAAACAAACAATGTGATCTTCTTCCATCCAGATGGCTATGGCTTTAGTCATTGGAACTCTTTACGCACCTACACAAAAGGACCTGATGGTCTTTTAAACTGGGACAAGCTACCTTACATGGCTCCCTATACAGGGCATATGAAAGATGCCTTAACTTCCAGCTCACATGGTGGAGCCACAGTACACGCCTATGGAGTAAAGGTAGTACGAGATAGCTTTGGATTAGACAGACATAGCGAAATAACCGCTCTTTCGGGCAAAAAAATGACCATCATGGAAGAAGCTATGCAAGCAGGTTATGCGACAGCTTTGGTTCAATCTGGCTCTATTGTTGAACCTGGTACTGCGGTTTTTGTTTCTTCAGTTAAAGAACGCAGCATGAGAGAAGACATTGCCAAACAAGTTATTACATCAGGTGTTGATGTTATTCTTAGTGGTGGTGAACAATGGTTATTGCCTAAAGGTGTTAAGGGATATCATGGTGAAGGCAAACGCACCGATGGCATCAACCTTATCACTAAAGCCAAAGGGCTAGGATATACCGTTGTTTATAATAGAAAACAATTAATGGAAGTTCGTGATACAGCGACTAAACTTTTAGGCGTCTTTGCTAAAAAACATACTTTTAACGATAAAACAGAAGAATATTTACGCAATAACAACCTGCCTCTTTATGTTGCAGGCTCTCCTACCATTACAGAAATGTCTAAAGTTACTTTAGAAATTCTGGCCCGTAATCCTAAAACAAAAACTAAAGGAATGTTTATTGTTGCAGAAGAGGAAGGAACGGATAACTTTGGTAACAACGCTAACGCGAGAGGTTCTTTTGAAGCAGGCAAGCGTTCAGACGCAACCTTTGGAGTATTTATAGATTTTGTTAACAAAAACCCAAATACTCTGCTCATTACAGCGGCAGATAGTAGTGCGGGGGGTAAACATCTTCTTGGAAATGAACCAAAAAGAATGGAGCGTTATATTGTAGATGGCAAGGTTACTCAAGCTGACATTAACAGTGATGTTAATGATCAGCATGTTAAAGCTCCTGTTGATGGTATTGATGGTGCTAACACAGCTCCCTTTGAATCCGCTCCTGATAAATCTGGTCAAACACATCAATTTGTTGTAACTTGGGCAACTCGTCGCGATCTAACTGGAGGTATTATTGCCAGAGCTAAAGGTCATAATGCTAACAAGGTTTCAAGCTTAGGTGTTGTTGATAATACTGATATTTATCGTATTATGTATTACAACCTATTTAACAAATGGTTACCTGAATCATAACAGAGTCCAATTTATTGTAGACACAAAAAAGCCCGTTTTAAACGGGCTTTTTTGTGTCTTGGAAAACGATTTCTTAAGTAAGCACTTAACGAACTCTTTGATCCAATGAACCTGAAGCATAACGGGCTTGCATAACTTCTAAACCAAGTGATTTTATTTTAGAAGCATGTCCTGCACAACCAAAGGCTTCAAAACGAGATTTACAAATATCCATCATCGCATTTTCTGCAGCATTATAAAACTTACGAGGATCAAAGTTTGAAGTATTTTCTGTTAGATGCTTACGAATTGCACCCGTTGATGCCATGCGTAAATCAGTATCTATGTTGACTTTACGAACACCATATTTAATACCTTCAACAATTGCTTCAACTGGCACACCATAAGTTTGCCCCATGTCTCCACCATAGTTATTGATGGTTTGTAGCCATTCTTCAGGAACGGATGAAGAGCCATGCATAACAATATGAGTATCTGGAATGCGTTCGTGAATTTTACGAATTTGATCAATTTTAAGCACATCATCACTCGGCTTAGACGTAAATTTATAAGCACCGTGAGAAGTTCCAACCGCTACAGCAAGTGCATCAACATTGGTATCTTTTACAAATTGTGCGGCTTCTTCTGGATCGGTTAACAAGCTATCCATATCTAGCTTTTCATCAGAACCATGCCCATCTTCCTCGCCCATCATACCAGTTTCTAGCGAACCTAAACAACCTAACTCACCTTCAACAGAAACACCACCAGCATGTGCAATAGCGACAACTTCGGCGGTAATGCCTGCATTATATTCATAAGATGCTGGCGTTTTCATGTCTGCTTCTAAAGAACCGTCCATCATAACTGAGGTAAAACCAGACTGAATAGCTCTTAAGCAAACGCCTACATCTGAACCGTGATCTTGATGCATGACCACTGGAACATTAGGATACATTTCTACTGCACCTTGAATTAGGTGGCGCAACATTGGCTCACCTGCATATTTACGGGCTCCTGCTGATCCTTGCAAAATAACAGGAGAATCAACTTCTGATGCTGCACGCATGATGGCCTTAACCTGTTCCATATTATTTACATTAAACGCAGGCATTCCAAAACTATGTTCTGCTGCGTAGTCCATTAATTCACGAAGTGTAATCATCGCCATTGTGCGTGACTCCTTAGTTAGTTATTAAAATATTTTATTTAAATTACGAAACCTTAATGATTTCCATCTGGTTAGTTCCACCCATCGTTCCGCGAGATTGACCACGGGTTAACAAAACCATATCTCCTGTTTTGACCATGCCCTGTTTTTTTAAGTTAGAAATGATTTTCACTTTTACTTCATCATCATTTAGGCCTGCATAGTCAACTGAATTTGGATAGACACCACGATACATCGTCACTTTGCGTCGAGTATCCAAATGAGGCGTTAAAGCAATAATTGGAATCCCTGAACTGATACGAGACATAAGCAACGGAGTGTTGCCCGATTCGGTTAAAGCCGCAATACACTTAACTTTAAAATGATTTGCGGCATACATAGATGCCATGGCAATGGTTTCATCTACAGAGGTAAATGACTCGTCAATACGATGGGTAGATTCACGAGTTGTACGGGTTTTTTCTGCTTCATGACAGATATCACCCATTACTTTAATCACAAGACTTGGCGAATGCCCTATTGCTGTTTCGCCTGAAAGCATTACTGCATCACTACCATCCATCACCGCATTGGCGACATCAAAGACTTCTGCTCGTGTTGGGATAGAATTTTCTATCATGGTTTCCATCATCTGTGTGGCAGTAATGGTTACTCTATTTAATTCTCTAGCCCGTTTAATCATTTTCTTTTGCAATGCAGGAAGCTGTGCATCACCGACTTCAACGCCTAAATCACCACGAGCAATCATAATAACATCAGAAGCTAAAATAATACCGTCTAGAGTAAAGTCATCACTAACCGCTTCTGCCCGTTCAATTTTTGATACTATTGAACAAAACAGTCCTGCTTTTTCTGCTAATGAACGGCATAATTCAACATCTTCAGAAGATCTTGGAAAAGAAAGTGCTAAATAATCACATTTTATTTTTGCTGCCGTCAGAATATCTTCTTTGTCTTTTTCTGTTAATGCCGCGGCAGAAAGCCCTCCGCCCATTAGGTTAATGCCTTTGTTGTTGGTTAGTTTTCCACCAACAATTACCGTACAATTAACTCTTTCGCCTTCAACATTGTCAACATCCATAACTAAACGGCCATCATCTAACAATAAACGATCTCCTGATTTCACATCAAAAGGCAAGCTCTTGTAAGTTAAGCCAACTTCATGTTGGTTACCGTCTAGCTTTTCTACATTGTTATCGAGTGAAAATTTATCACCCGCTGTTAAGAAAATTCCATCACCTTTAAACCTTTCAATACGGATTTTAGGCCCTTGTAGATCTACCAAAACACCCACTTGTCGATCGTGTTTTTTTGCTAACTTTCGAACGAGCATCGCTCTTTCCATGTGTTCTTCTGGGTCTCCATGCGACATATTAATGCGCACCACATCTAAACCAGCAAGAATCATTTTCTCTAACTCACCTTCTCGATCTGTTGCTGGCCCTAGTGTGGCAACAATTTTAGCTCTTCTCATGCTTGATGACATTCATTCCAACCTTATTTAATTAACTGTAAAATTCACTTTACAATTTTATGTTCGTTTTTTAAGAGCAGAAAATAAGATGACTCGCAAAGAAAACTACCTGTAGTTTACTTACCGAGACACCCTCTTATTTTTATTTTAAACCCTTAAAGCCCCTAATTTAAAAATAGGAACACGGGTAATTATCCATAAAAAACAGCTTATTTTAATGACAAATTAATGAATTTTAAATACAAACTATAGATTACAATAGTTATTAATCACTTCAACTTCCGCAACATCCTTTATCGGCGGCGGCTTCTAGCATGGTAACTGCTGGCAACTCTTTGCCTTCTAAGAACTCTAAGAAAGCACCTCCTCCCGTAGAAATATAAGAGACCTTATCGGTAATATCATATTTATCAATCGCAGCTAAGGTATCTCCACCGCCAGCAATAGAGAAGGCTGAAGATTCCGCAATCGCCATAGCAATTGCTTTGGTCCCTTCGCCAAATTGATCAAACTCAAATACTCCAACCGGACCATTCCAAACAACCGTGCCTGCATTTTTAATAATTTCAGCTAATTCGGCAGCTGAATTAGGGCCAATATCAAAAATCATATCATCATCGGAAACTTCTGATACATCCATTGTGGTGGCAACCGCTGTTTCTGAAAACTCTTTACCACACGCGACATCTGTAGCTAAAGGAATTGCGGCTCCTCGCCCACTCATGATTTTATTTAACTTATTACAAGTGGCAACTAAATCTGATTCTGAAAGAGATTTACCAACATTATGCCCTGCTGCTTCAATAAAAGTATTGGCAATTCCGCCCCCAACAACCAACTGATCAACTTTTTCAGATAAAGATTCTAGTACTGTTAATTTAGTTGAAACCTTAGAACCTCCAACAATAGCAACCATTGGACGAGCAGGATTATTTAAAGCCTTACCCAATGCGTCTAACTCTGTTGCCAACAGAGGGCCTGCACAAGCGGTATCGGCAAAAGCTCCTGCCCCATGCGTAGAGGCTTGTGCTCTGTGAGCAGTTCCAAAAGCGTCCATGACATAGACATCACAAAGTGCTGCATACTGCTTAGATAGTTCTTCGGTATTTTTCTTTTCACCAACATTAAAACGAACATTTTCTAATAAAACTACTTCACCATCTGCAACTTTAATCTCTGTGCCAAGATAATCTTTAACCAGAGCAACTTCTTTACCTAACTTTTCAGAAATACTTGCTGCAACTGGAGCTAAAGAAAATTCTTCGGCATATTCGCCTTCTTCTGGGCGACCAAGATGGGACATTAACATAACCTTAGCACCTGCTTCAGATGCCATTTTAATGGTTCCCATTGAAGCACGAATACGAGCATCAGAAGTCACTTTGCCGTCTTTAATAGGAACATTAAGATCTTGACGAATTAATACGCGCTTGCCAGATAAATCTAAATCAGACATTTTAATTACAGACATGTTTAAGCCTCTTGTTGTTTTACCCAAATTCCTACTTAGGGATTTGGGCTTTAAATAATTATTTTTTCAACTCTGCACTTAATCAGAAATGCAGAGCAGAAAACACAACCAAAATAGAGAGTTAGTTTGTTCAATAGTGCATTAATCTTGGGGCTTTAAAAAAAGTGTACAAACATACACGACTGTTTAAAGTGCCAAAATTACCATGTTAGTGAACAAAATAAACCAAAATAGAGAGTTAGTTTGTTCAATAGTGCATTAATCTTGGGGCTTTAAAA
>CAYLXI010000092.1:0-6298 GCA_964387695.1 uncultured Piscirickettsiaceae bacterium | reverse complement strand
TCTATTATACCATTAAGCGGCTTATCTACTTGTTTTTACTTGGTTTTTATTTTTTGAGGAGGCTCTAATTATTTTCTTAAAAATTGAATGCCAAGTTTTCATATAACTCATCTATAACATCAAAAAAAAACCCCGCTTAATCTATAGATCAAACGAGGTATTCGTTAATATTTATTTTCTAAGGAGGTTAAAATTAACCTACCCACTTTCTAGCATTTCTAAATAACCGCATCCAAGGACCATCTTCTCCCCAACTATCTGGATACCAAGAATTTTGTACGCTCCTAAAAACTCTTTCTGGATGAGGCATCATAATCGTAACTCTACCATCTGGAGTGGTTAATCCCGTCATTCCGCCTGCTGTTCCATTGGGGTTAAAAGGATAACCTTCGGTAGGTTTTCCTGTTGCATCAACATAACACAAGCTTACTAAGCCTTTAATAGATTTTATTGATTTTCCACCAAAATCCATCCGCCCTTCCCCATGAGAAACAGCAACTGGAATTCTAGTGCCTGCCATATCTTTTAATAAAATAGAGGGCGATTCTTGAATTTTAACTTGAGAAAATCTGGCTTCAAATTGCTCAGACTCATTTTTCACAAAAGCAGGCCAGTTTTCTGCACCAGGAATGATTTCTTTTAAATTAGAAAGCATTTGACAGCCATTACAAACACCTAGAGTAAAAGTGTCTTTGCGTTCAAAAAAAGTAGAAAATTCAATTCGAGCCGTTGCATTAAACAAAATAGAATTTGCCCAACCCCGTCCTGCACCTAAAACATCACCGTAAGAAAAACCACCACAGGCGATTAAACCTTTAAAGATAGAAAGTTTAATTCGACCAGATAAAATATCTGTCATATGAACATCTATGGCATCAAACCCTGCTTTATCAAAAGCGGCTGCCATTTCCTGTTGACCATTAACCCCTTGCTCCCGTAAAATTGCAACTTTAGGGCGGTTATTTTTGTCAAACTTTGCGGTAATATCTTCATTCATGTCAAAAGTGACCACTGGATTAATTTCCGTATTGGCATCATTTTGAATGGCTGAAAATTCTTGCGTGGCACATTTATCATTATCTCGTAAGGATTGCATATGATAAGAAGTTTCTGACCACCAAGATTCTAATTTTTTTCTAGGCTTATCTAGTAATAATTTATTGTGAGAAGAAATTGAAATTTGATCGTCTAAAGAAACAGATCCTACCCAAGAAAGCGTGTCTAGTAAATTATAAGATTCTAAAATCTCTTCAACCGCGGGTTTATCTGTAGCTTTAATTTGAATGGCAATTCCCACTTCTTCAGAACATAAAGCGGCAATAGGTTCTGAACCTAAGTTTGAAGTATCTAAATTAAGACCGCAATGTCCTGCAAATGCCATTTCTAATAAAGTAACTAAAAAACCACCGTCTGATCTGTCATGATAAGCCAGCATCAAGTCTTTTGAGAGTAAATCTTGCGTGGCATTAAATAAATTTAACAAATCTTCTGCGGAATCTAAATCGGCAGATACATCGCCTATTTGATTATAAACTTGAGCTAAACAACTGCCTCCAATACGGTTTTTTCCTCGGCTTAAATCAATTGTTAAAATCTCCGTAGCCCCCAAATCAGTTCTTAACTGCGGGGTTATGGTTTTGCGGACATCTGTTACAGGTGCAAAAGTCGTTATATTTAGGGATAGAGGAGAGGTTACAGATTTGGATATTCCATCGTCTTCCCAAACCGTCTTCATTGACATAGAATCTTTACCTACAGGCACGGCTATTCCTAGTGCGGGACAAAGCTCTAATCCAACGGTTTCAACGGCATCATACAAGGCTGAATCTTCACCAGGATGCCCTGCTGCTGACATCCAGTTTGCGGATATTTTAATATCTCCCATTTTTTCAATTTTGGCACAGGCAATATTAGTAATAGCCTCTGCAATAGAAAGTCTTGCCGAGGCTTTGGGGTTTATTAAGGCAACGGGCGGGCGTTCGCCACTTGCCATTGCCTCTCCGGTATATCCTTTATAGTCTGCACAGGTTACCCCCGCATTGGCGACTGGAACTTGCCAAGGACCAACCATTTGATCTCTTGTTACCATGCCAGTAATAGAGCGATCACCAATGGTTATCAAGAACTTCTTACTGGCAATGGTAGGAAGATTTAACAACCTCTCTGTTAGCTCATTAAAATCTAGTATTGATGTTTCAAATCCAGGCTGAGGGATAATCCTTGTTTTTGCAGTTCTATGCATTTTAGGAGGATTACCCAGTAAAATATCTAAGGGCATATTAACGGGATTGTTATCAAACACGCTATCATGCACAATAAGATTTTGCTCTTTGGTGGCTTCTCCAACAATGGCGTAAAGACATCTTTCGCGTTGACAAATCATTTCAAATTCCGCAATTTTATCTGCATAAATTGCAATAACATAGCGTTCTTGAGATTCATTACTCCAAATCTCCATTGGAGACATGCCTGGCTCATCATTGAGCACCGCACGCAATTCAATACTGCCTCCTCTTCCCGCATCATTTACTAACTCAGGAAAAGCATTAGAAATCCCCCCTGCCCCAACATCGTGAATAGAGGCAATAGGTGAGTCTATTCCTAAATAGGTGCAACGATCAATAACTTCTTGTGCACGCCGTTCCATTTCAGGGTTTTCTCTTTGCACTGAAGCAAAATCTAATGCCTCTTCGCCAGAGCCTGTTTCTATTGAAGAAGCGGCACTGCCTCCTAAACCAATGAGCATTGCTGGACCGCCTAAAATAACGAGCTTTGCTCCAACAGGTATTTCATTTTTAAGCACATGTTCTTCTCGAATACTCCCTAAACCACCAGCTAGCATAATTGGTTTATGATAACCACGAACCTCTTCACCCTTTTCGGTAAGCAGTGGGTTTTCATAGCTACGAAAATAACCATTAATGGCAGGACGACCAAATTCATTATTAAAACCTGCCGCACCTAAAGGCCCTTCTAACATGATATCCAATGGTGAAGCAATACGAGAAGGCTTGCCGTAGTCTCGCTCCCAAGGCTGTTTAAAACCAGGAATATTTAAATTAGAAACGCTAAAACCTGTTAGACCAGATTTAGGTTTAGAACCTCGACCCGTCGCCCCTTCATCACGAATTTCACCCCCTGATCCTGTCGCAGCTCCAGGACCTGGAGAAATGGCTGTAGGATGGTTATGGGTTTCTACTTTTATTTGAAAATGTACCTTTTCTTCATGGTAACTATATTGCTTAGTCTGAGGATTTGGAAAAAAACGCGTAGCGGCTAAACCTTCTACAACCGCGGCATTATCACTATAGGCGGATAAAACACCTTGAGGGTTTTTTTGATGAGTATTACGAATCATGCCAAACAGGGTGTTTGGCTTGTCAGCTTCATCAATAGTCCAATTTGCATTAAATATTTTATGGCGACAATGTTCAGAATTGGCTTGGGCAAACATCATTAGTTCTGCGTCAACAGGGTTACGCTTTAACTTTTTAAAAGCATCCACTAAATAATCAATTTCATCTTTATTTAGAGCCAATCCCATGTCAACATTTGCTTTTACTAAAGCACTACGACCTTCATTCAGTATATCAACCGTGCTATATGGCTTAGGATTTTGATGAGAGAATAAGTTTTGCAACGCTTCTAAAGAATGAAATACTTGCTGCATCATTCTGTCATGAACCAGGGATTCCATTGATGATTGGTCGCTAGAATCAATTTCTTTAAAACTATAAACAATTCCTCTTTCAATGCGGATAATTGAATTTATGCCACAGGTATGAACAATGTCTGTTGCTTTAGATGACCAAGGAGAAATAGTCCCAATTCTAGGCGAAACAATACAGCTATGCTTGGTTAAGCCAGTAATAATATGGTTACCATGTCCGTTTAAAAGTTGTTGTAACTTAGCATTTTCTTTTAACGTTAGTTCTTTTTCTAAATCAACAAAATAAATATACTGGGCTTTAAGAGATTTAATCTTTCCACAAGCAGATAATTTATCTAATAACTGTTTTAACCGATAATCTGAAAGAGCGGCATTACCCCAAATAACTTGCATAAAACTTCCTATTGAGCTGTAAAGCCTAGCTGATTAAAAATATACTCACGATTTTTTTCATCTAGTGGTGCTTCACCATCCAGCGAACTTACGGTTAAAATCGTTACCGTAGGCACAAGGGGGTTACCAGAATCATCCTTAGCAACTTTTACGGTAAACCTCACTATTTCTGGGATATTTCTCTCGTCTTCTACTCGCCAGAAAGCTAACTTAGATAATAGCCCAATTTCTGTTCTTGCATCATCAGGGACTTTTACCCACGCCTGGTAATTTTGAATATCAACTTTATCTAAACGCCAATCAGCACGATGTAACATAGACTGTAAATAGCTCCATGATTCATTTAATCCTGCTCTCATTTTAATACCAGCAAAAGCGGTACCCTCGACCATTTCCATTCGATACTCGGCCATTTCAATTTGCTGTAATGCATTGGCTTGGGTTGCACCAAAGAAAATCATCGCTTGATATAGTGTTTTAGCTTCAAACATTGGGTCATAAGGCCTTATTCTTGCGTTACCTAAAATCCTATTACCATCTTTATCTGTGTCTGCAAAAATAACATAATGATGAAAGTAAACTCTTACTTTATTATCATCAAGATCAGTTTCAACCCTTGCAATTAAACGATCATAAGCACCGACAGCATGCTCGTCTCGCCAAACATTAAATAATTTTGTTAGCGCACCAATATTTCCTAAAGGAACTAATTCTTTTCTGGGAGTAAATTCTGTTTTAATAATACCAATATCTTTACGAGCTTCTTTTACTGGCATACCTAAAGAGGCAAGAAAATTTTGTACACCAAGCCAAACTTCTTGACTATTAACACTTTCAATTTCAAGCCATCGTTCACTTAAATTAGACTTTACTTGCAACCCTTGTGCTTGATAAGATGGGATTTGTGTAGTTTTTACCTGCCCTTCAGTGCTAGCAATCGCTGTATAAAAATCATGATTAACTTGTGCAGGAGAAATTAGTCTAGGCGGCATTGCTAAATCTTTAGCCATAGTAGCTTCTGTATCACGAAAATCTTTTTCAGAAGAATTTAATGAAGCACAACCAGATAAGCCCAGCAGTGTAATTAACAATATAGGTTTGACCACTAAAGGCATTGTTTTAGAAAAATTAGGCATTTATTACTCCAGCTTCAATTAAAGCAGATTTGACTTGTGGCTGATAAGATTCTGACAATATTGTTAAGGGTAAACGCAAGCTAGAGCCAATTAACCCCATTTCATATAACGCCCATTTAACAGGAATAGGATTAGATTCACTAAATAAAACTTCATGCAGAGATTTCAAAGGCTTATCTTTCAACCTCGCGGCTTCTGCTTTACCTTCTAGGGCTAAATCGTAGGCTTCGCTTAACGCTTGTGGGGCAACATTAGCGGTAACAGAAATACCTCCATGCCCTCCTAACAATATAAACTCAATCGCAGTTGCATCATCTCCGGTATAGAGATCAAAATCTTCGTCCTTAACCAATTTTATGATAGTTTGAACTCTGCCTATCTCTCCAGTAGCTTCTTTCACGCCAACAATATTTTTTATTTTAGCTAAACGAGCAATTGTCTCTGGAAGCAAATCACATGCTGTTCTTCCTGGAACATTATAAAGAACTTGTGGAATATCAACTTCTTCTGCTATTTTCTTATAATGAAGATAAAGACCCTCTTGAGTTGGCTTGTTATAATAAGGTGTCACTAACAAACAAGCGTCTGCTCCAGCTTCTTTAGCATACTGGGTTAACTCAATCGCTTCTTGTGTTGAGTTAGCACCTGTTCCTGCAATAACAGGTAATCTTCCCGCTACCGTATCGACTACAAACTTAACCACCTCACAATGCTCTTTCATGTTCAAGGTAGCTGACTCACCAGTCGTACCCATTGCAACAATGGCTTTCGTATTAGATTGAATATGAAACTCAACTAATTGAGCTAACGCTTTAAAATCAACCACTTCACCTTCTAGCATTGGCGTTACCAATGCAACCATACAGCCTCTAAACACAGCCCCACTCCTAAAACATATATTAAGAGAGTAATACTAACGCCTAAGACCTTTTTCTTCAAGCCATTAATGGAACTCTCAGCAATTCTCGCTTAAACCACAACTCTAATCAAATCCAACATAAACTCATGCCAGGTTCAAAAAAGCCAGTAATTATAGTAAAAACTACTACTGTCCGATTTAAAACAAGCCTCCCTGAGCAGAGGCATCAAAATCTAGATT
>CAYLXI010000091.1:0-6447 GCA_964387695.1 uncultured Piscirickettsiaceae bacterium | reverse complement strand
TTCCTTAAATAAAAATCTTTAAATTTAAACAAAATTACCAGGCCTGGTAATTAAATTAGGAGACTGCCTATGTCAGTAAAACACCCTATCGTAGCCGTAACAGGTTCTTCTGGAGCTGGAACATCATTTGTAAAACGCGCTGTAGAAGAGATTTTTAAGCGTGAAAACCTTAAAGTAGCTATTATTGAGGGCGATAGCTTTCATAAATATTCTCGTATAGAAATGCGAGCTAAAGTTGCAGAATCTAAAAAAAGTTGTGGTCCTGTATTAACTCACTTTGCTGAAGCTGCTAATGAGTTTAATAAGCTAGAAGAGCTGTTTAAATCCTACAAAGAAACAGGAATGGGTAAAAAGCGTTATTACATTCATTCTGAAGAAGAAGCACATGAACATAATGCCCGCCTAGGAAGTAATTATGTTCCAGGTGAATTTACCCCCTGGGAAGATATCGAAGAAGGAACAGATGTTTTGTTCTACGAAGGTCTTCATGGCGCAGTAAAGCGCATGGATCATGGACCTAAAGAAGGTATGCATGATGTTGCACAACATGTTGACTTAGGAGTAGGGGTTGCACCTGTTATTAATATTGAATGGATGCAAAAAATTTATCGTGATACCTCAGAGAGACCATATTCTGTTGCTCAAGTTCGTGATGTTATTATGGAACGAATGGATGACTATATGGAAACCATAGTTCCTCAGTTTCACCGTACACATGTAAACTTCCAAAGAATTCCTTTGGTAGACACCTCTGATCCATTTTCTACCCAAACCGAAATTGCTCCAATGGGGCCTGCCGCCGAAGATTCTTTAATTATTACTCATGTTCGCCATAAAGATATTGAAGATTTAAGCTTAATTGTGGGGCAAATTGAAGGGGCTTGGTTACAAAATGAAACCACCATGATTTGTTCTGGAACACAAATGGTTAAAGCTATGGATATTATTATGACACCCATCATTCAAGGTCTTATTGCTAAAAAGCGTAAAACAATGGCTAAGTTGGCTTAATTTTTTTAAACCTAAAGAAAGCCATGTTTAATAAAAAAGCCAGCAAATGCTGGCTTTTTTATTGCTAATATTTTCTAGTTTCTCTTAAGTTTTCTCTTAAAAATCAAAGTCTATAGACTCTATTTTTCGTCTATCTCGTTTAGTGGGTCGCCCCGCTCCTTTTTCTCGATAACCTGCCACAACCATATGAGCAGGCGGAGACTTTTGGTTTAATAACTCTGAATTTAGTTGATAAAGTTTTTCAGCAACCTCTGCAGAACTGCGTTTATTTGAAATATTTAAAACCGTAATTTCTATTTTTCTATGTGCTTGAGTTACTTTTAAAGAGTCGCCAATTAAAACAATTTTACTGGGCTTGGGTTTTTTACCATTAAGCTCAACTTTCCCAGACTTTAACGCATCTAGTGCGCCTCCTCTGGTTTTAAAAAAACGAGCCGCCCATAACCACTTGTCTAGCCTAACCTTGTTATCACTCGCATCAGGCATTTTTTAAACCCACTCTCTAGGAGTTAAATAATCATAAAGCTTAGCTTCTGCTGAATTTTTATCGGGCTTATAATCATATTTCCAACTGGCTAAAGGCGGCATTGACATTAAAATAGACTCTATTCTCCCGCCAGTTTGTAATCCAAATATAGTACCTCGGTCATACACTAAGTTAAATTCTGCATAACGGCCTCTACGGTATAACTGAAAATCTCGCTCTCGCTCACCATATTTAAGGTCTTTGCGTAATGCTATAATAGGGCGGTAAGCCTTAATAAAATGATCACCTACCGATTGCATAAAATTAAAGCAAGTTTCAAAATCCCAACCCATAGAATCTTCATTAAGGTCATCATAAAATAAACCACCAACCCCCCGAGTTTCATCACGATGCTTTAAATAAAAATACTCATCACACCATTTTTTATACTTAGGATAAATGTCTTCTCCAAAGGGAGAGCAAGCTAATTTTGACTGTAAGTGCCAATGTATTACATCTTCCTCAAAAGGATAATAAGGTGTTAAATCAATCCCTCCACCAAACCACCAGACAGGTTCTTCGCCTTCTTTTTCAGCAATAAACAACCGCACATTGGCATGGGTAGTTGGTACGAAAGGGTTACGAGGATGAATCACCAAAGACACGCCTAAAGCCTGAAAAGATCGTCCAGCAAGCTCTGGACGGTGTGCGGTGGCTGAAGCTGGCAAGCTATTACCCTGTACATGTGAGAAATTTACGCCCCCCTTTTCAATAACAGCTCCCTCTTCCATAACACGAGTAATTCCACCTCCTGTTAATCCCATACTCCCTTCAGGTTCTTTTCGCTCCCACTTATCGGTAATAAAGTTTTTAGAATTGTCTTCTTCTGCTAATTGACGACAAATATCATCCTGAAGACCTAATAAATAATTTTTAACAATTTTAATATTAATTAAGGGGTTAGACATGATTATTCCTTTAAGTGCCTCCTTTATAAGGCACTTTTTGTGAGTGTAGCTCTTCTGGCAAGAGCTGGTGCTATGCGCCAGTTTTCTAAGTAGGTATTTGGCTAAATATCAAAACTTGCAAGATCAAGATTAAATTGTTATTCTTGATTTTCTTACTAAAAACTATTCACTTATTAATCTCTATTTAGAAAATTAGCATTTAGCACGACCCTACTCACTATACATTTACAAAAATACCAGCTTAATAAAGGTAAAACTAATGTTTTTTGCAAACACCTAGCGAATAAGCGATAGTATTTTATATCCAATTTCATATATCCAGTTCTTAAATGGGGATTAGGGTTAAAAAGGACTTTTTATGAAACATAGCATTTACTTTACCTTAATTTTTATAGCTCTTAGCGGCTTTTCTATTTCTAGCCAAGCCAGTTTTTGGGGAAGTAGCAGTGATTTTTTTAAAGGGCTATCTGAAACCATTGAACTTCCCAAAGAAATAACAGAAACGGCAACTGCTCAATCATTGAAGTCTAATGCCTCTGTTGAAGAAATTCAAGAAGCGTTTAAAGAAGCCCT
Organism: uncultured Piscirickettsiaceae bacterium; assembly: GCA_964387695.1. Classification (GTDB taxonomy): domain Bacteria; phylum Pseudomonadota; class Gammaproteobacteria; order Thiomicrospirales; family Thiomicrospiraceae; genus Thiosulfativibrio. The sequence continues at coordinate 3,429 of CAYLXI010000091.1, read as the reverse complement.
AAGTATAAGCTCTAAAACCGTGGTCAATCAACTGAGTTTAAAAGATGGTTTTAATGCCAATCCTGATATTAGAATCCTTTTGCCTCACAGTCTTAAAACACTTCAATATACACTAAAAAGATTTGGCATGTCTGGTTTAATTGATGACCTTGAAATTAAACTTAATCGTGCTGCAGAGGCAGCTACCCCAGAAGCTAAGGCACTATTTTTAGAAGCCATTAAAGGGATGAAATTTGAAGATGTTAAAAGAATATATAACGGCCCTAAAGATTCCGCAACGCAATATTTAAAAGAAACAACATCTCCAGATTTAAAAGCCAAATTAACGCCTATTGTAGAAAGAAGCTTACAAGAAGTTGGTGCTTTAGCTAGTTATGATAAAGCCATTTCTAATTATAAAAACCTTCCTTTTGTTCCTGATGTAAAAGCTGATTTACTTAGCCATGTGCTAGATAAAACTCTAAATGGACTTTTTCACTATATCGCCCAAGAAGAAGCTAAAATTCGCCAAAACCCAATGAAACAATCAACGGAACTTTTAAAAAAAGTGTTTAGTCAATAACCAAAGGTTTTTATAAGATGAGAAAAATTCAACTATTTCTCCTAGTATTAATTTTTGCTACCTTAACAGCATGTGTAACCACCACGACCCAAAAAGGCATGGTAGGAATCGACCGTCAACAATTAATGCTAGTTTCCCCCCAAGAAATGGAAGCTGGGTCAATTAAAGCTTATAGCAAAATTCTCGCTGAAGCTAAAAAAAATAACGCCTTAAACCCCGACCCAAAACAACTTCAACGCATTAGGAATATAGCCAATAGACTCATTCCCAAAACCAGTGCTTTTCGCTCTGACGCCCCTCATTGGAACTGGGAAGTAAATATTATTAAATCTGATCAAATTAATGCTTGGTGTATGCCAGGAGGTAAAATAGTTTTTTATACTGGTATTATTGAAAAACTAGATCTAACCGACGCCGAAATAGCTGCCATTATGGGGCATGAAATTGCTCATGCCCTAAGAGAGCATGGGAGAGAAAGAGCTTCACACGCTCAAATGCAAGGGCTAGGGTTGGCTTTATTAGGCACTGCCACAGGCGCACAAGCTTCAACATTAGAATTAACATCTATGATTATGGATGTTACATTCAACCTTCCTAATAGTAGAGAACATGAAATAGAAGCCGATAGAATGGGAGTAGAGCTTGCTGCTAGAGCAGGATTTAATCCCTATGCTGCCGTAGATTTTTGGAAGAAAATGAAACAAAAATCACAAGGTTCTCCCCCAGAATTTATGAGCACCCACCCCTCACACGAAAACCGTATTCAAGATTTAAAAAACTACGCCGGGAGAGTGAAAGGCCTATATCTTGCCAACAGAAGTTAAGATAATTTAAGGTTTAACGCAATCGTTGCAAACTCACCGCATCCCAAATTTGTGAAGGGCTATTTAACCCACTTACCTCACCCTCTAAAATTAGAGTATTAGGGAAAATATCACCACACTCCTTTGCAGTCTTAACAGGACTATCTCCTGTTAAGTTAGCACTGGTTGAAACTAAAGGCATTTTTAAAGCTTCACACAAATTTACTACAGCAGGATGGCGAGTAATTCTTACTGCTAAAGTATCTCTTCCCCCTGTTATCCAAGTCGGGACTTTATCTGAAATAGGCAAAACCCATGTCATAGGCCTATCAACTATATTAAAATCTGAGTAACTAGATAACCCCCAAGACTTTAAAACTGTTTCTGTCCAAAGCTGGTTTTCAATTTTAACTAAATCTTTAATTTGATCAATACTTGAAGCAATTAAAATAACCCCCTTTTCAATTGGACGGCACTTTAAAGCTAAAAGATGACTAAAAGCAGCCTCATTAAACGGATCGCACCCCAATCCATAAACAGCCTCCGTGGGATAAGCAATGACACCACCAGAGTTAAGCACTTTAGCAGCCCTATTAACACTAATAACATTCAAAATATTAACCTTTTATTTTATATGATCACACACAAAATCCTACTTAGAACAGGGATATAGCACCAGCTCTTGCCCGCTTCTAAGTAGGGATTTGGGGTTACAACAAATCTAACGGACTAATAACGCCCTCGCCGCCCTGTTTTAAAACATGAGTATAAATCATCGTAGTTTGTAAATCGGCATGCCCAAGTAAAGACTGAATCGTACGAATATCCGTACCCGTTTGTAATAAATGGGTAGCAAAAGAATGCCGAAAAGTATGAGCCGATACCTTTTTAACAATGCCACATCGCATAACCGAGCGTTTAACTGCCTTATTCACAACCGATTGATCAACATGATGCCGTCTTTTCACACCACTTCTAGGGTCAATAGACAAATTACGACTAGCAAAAACATACTGCCAACCAAATTCCCTACCCGCATTAGGATACTTTTTACCCAAAGCAAAAGGCAAATAAACCGCACCAAAACCCTTAGCCAAATCTTGTTCATGTATTAAAGCCGTCTTCTTTAAATGCAACTGCAAAGGTTCAATAAGGCTAGTTGCCAACGGCGTAACCCTATCCTTTTTCCCCTTACCATCACGCACCGTAATTTGCTTAAAACCAAAATCAACATCCTGAACCCGCAAACGAACCGCCTCCGAAATACGCAAACCACTCGCATACAACATCTTCACAATTAAGCCACTCGTACCATCAAGCAAAGTCAAAACCTGCCCAACCTCATCTTTAGTAAGCACCACCGGAATACGAGGCTGCTTACGAGCTCGACTAGCATTAACATCCTCCAAAGGTCGCTGTAAAACCTTAGAATACAAAAAAACCAACGCATTCAAAGCCTGATTTTGCGTAGAAGGAGCAACATTTCTAACCACCGCTAAATCTGTTAAAAACTGCTCCACCTTAAATTCAGCTTCAACAAACAACTCATCACGAGACTTCATTGCAGAAAACTTAATAAATCGCTTCACCCAATCACAATAAGTCTCCTCCGTACGAAAAGCATAACCCAGCCTACGCAACAAACTACGCATCTCATCCAACAAACCCACTTTAGGACGCTCAATATTTGACATAACAAACTACCCCATAATGACAGACTATTAATGATAACATGCAATATGAAAGCAAAAGGACATAAAAAACAAAAAAGGGGTCAATAGGCTATGAAACCCGCTGGAAGTTAGTTAATAGTTGGGTTATAATGCCTTATACTAAATGTTAGGCTCACAAAGGAATACTTATATGCCAGCTGGCGACAATGAGAAGCTTTTTAAAGAGTTAATAACTAGCAAATTTGGTAACGACTGTTTACGCGGCAAAGAAAACTTTAAGCTAAAGTTAGACGGTTATCAAAAAGCATCTATTTCAGTAGATGAGTCTATGTCTATAGGAGATGAAACTATTCTAATAGAAATAGATTCAGGTAATATGGCAAAGCTTCTA
>CAYLXI010000090.1:0-6740 GCA_964387695.1 uncultured Piscirickettsiaceae bacterium | reverse complement strand
GTTAATGACAATCCTTCCCAAAAAAACCTTAAAGCTTGATAAAAAGCAATGGCAGGCAGTCCAAAAGCTATATAAAACAAGTAATCAGCGGTTAATTGCCTTACTCTGTCTTCAAGGGTTAACCAGTTTAAGAAACTGTCCATATTAATTAATAACAATAAAGAAAGCAGTCCCAAAGGCAAGGACAACCAAAGCCCTTGATGTAATAAATGCGTGATTTGACCATGTTTTTTTTGCCCTAGTGCTTTAGAAACCAAAGGGGTTATCGCAAGAAGAATTCCTGTAGACAGCATAAATATAGGTAAAAGAATACTAGACCCTAAGCCAATTGCAGCGAGATCCTCTGTTCCGACTCGTCCTGACATTAGGGTGTCAGCCACTCCCAAGCCCACCAGAGCAAACTGAGCCAGTAAAATTGGATAACCAAGCTTAACAAGTTCTTTAAATTCAGAGAGATAAGGAGAATATTTCAACTAAATACTATGTTTATTTATCAGCTTCATCAAGCTTATTTACCGCTGAAGATTTTTTTGTTTCTGGAGGGTTTTCCCAATATCTTTCTCCTAATTCTGGATCAAGCGTATCATCTAACGCATTTTCTGTTTGAATATGAATAATCGTATGAGGTAAAAATATAATGACAACAAATTTAATTAGCCAATATAAAAAAGCATAGACTACAATTGCAAAAATAAGAACTATTGGTAAACCAAAGAGTAAATCTACAAAAAGAGCCTGCCCTGAAATCATATTAGCTAAAAAAGACTTGTGAATAAAACTAAAATAAATCCAATAAATAACGCCTCCCCAGCCAACAAGAAAAGCAAACAGATGAAAAGGTAAAGATAATTTTGAATTTTTAAATAAACATAGCATGCTCAGATTTCCCTGTGAAAATTTTTATCCATTTGAACCCTAATAGTAGGTTTAAAATAACTAATCATTCTTATTTGTGCATCCATTTCGTACGAGGATCTTCATTTATACCTCTTACTTCAATCATAGGAACTCTTTGAGTGACACCACAAAGTAATTCATAGCTGATAGTTTCTGCATACTTGGCAATTAAATCTACAGAAAGTCCTTTACCCCAAAGTATAACAGGCTCACCTATCTCAATATTAGCATTAAAACCTGTTAAGTCTATCGTAATCATGTCCATAGAAACACGACCTACTATTGGAACTTTTTGACCTTTAATAAGCACTGGCGTTCCCGCTGGAGCATGCCTAGGGTAACCATCTCCATAACCTATGGCAACCACAGCAATTAATGAAGGTTTGCGAGCCTTCCATTTTTGCCCATAACCAACCGTTTCGCCTGATTTAATCCACTTAAGACTTGTAATTTCAGAAACAAGAGTCATGACAGGACTAAGCTTATTTAAATCTTTCTGTACATGCTCCCCCGCTCCATAGAGCATAATACCTGGTCGCACCCAATCAAGATGAGACGCAGGAAAATTTTGTATTGCGGAAGAATTAGCCAAGCTTTTTTGACCTTTCACCTTTTTAGTCAGCTCATTAAAAACTTCAAACTGTTGTTGAGTAAATTCAATACTTTCATCCGCAGAAGCAAAATGGCTCATATAATGCACCACTACTGAAGATTTTAACTTGGCTAATTTCTGCTGAACACTTAAAAATTCTTCAGGCAAAAATCCTAAACGGTGCATTCCTGTATCTAATTTAATCCAAACATTTAAGACGCTGGGGGTATTTAAATTAATTAACCAGTCTAACTGGTGATTTGAATGAATAACAAAATCTAATCGATGCTGAATAACTAAAGGAAGCTCTGATTCCGAAAAAACACCTTCAAGTAATAAAATCCTGTGTAAAAATCCTTTATTGCGTAATTTAATGGCTTCATCAATTGATGCAACACCAAAGGCATCTGTATGTGAAAGCTGCTCCACCACTCTAATCATGCCGTGACCATAAGCATTTGCTTTAATAACAGATAGAATTTTTGCCTTGGGTGCAAAGGCTCGTACTTGATCTAAGTTCGATGTCAAGGCTTCTAAGTCGATATAGGCTTTAACTGGACGATAATTCATACTGATTAATATCCTTGTTCTGCCACTTCAAACCCCGCAAAATTATCGAAACGAGTATATTCACCAATAAAAGTTAATCGTATCGTTGCTAAAGAACCATTACGATGTTTACCAATAATAATTTCTGCTGTCCCCTTATCATCACTATCAGGATTATAAACTTCATCACGATAGATAAAAACAATTAAATCTGCATCCTGCTCAATCGCTCCAGACTCACGCAAATCAGACATAATGGGTCGTTTATTTGGGCGTTGCTCTAAACTACGATTAAGCTGAGATAAAGCAATAACAGGAATATTTAACTCTTTTGCTAAAGCTTTTAATCCACGAGAAATCTCTGAAATCTCATTAACTCGATTATCCGTATTAATTGAACCTCTCATTAATTGCAAATAATCAATCACAATCAAGCCCAAGCCAGTCACTTTAGACATAGGGTCTTCAATCCCCGCCTCGGTTGCTTCTTTTAGCTGTTTTTCACGAACATCTTTATCAATACGACGAGCACGGGCTCTCAATTCATTAATAGGCAAAGCTGGCGAGTCATCAATCCTAATATCTGCACTAGAAAGAATGCTCACAGCCTTATTTAATTTTGGCCAATCATCTTGCTTAAATTTTCCTGTACGCATGCGTTTAGCATTAATTCGTCCTAAAGAACTGATCATTCTCATCGCCAGCTGCTCACCAGGCATTTCCATACTAAAAACGGCAACCGTTGCACCATTTTTTGTCGCAACATTTTCTGCTAAATTCATAGAGAATGCCGTTTTACCCATTGAAGGACGGCCTGCAACAATAATTAAATCTCCGTTGTGCAAGCCAGAAGTAATCTCATCAAATTCTGTTAAATGTGTTTCAAGCCCTGTAATATTGCCATCAGAATTAAACAATTCATCAATTTTAATCAGTGCAGACTCTAACAGTGCTTCCATCATTTTATATTCGCGCTGTTTACCAGAGCTATGTTCTGCAATAGATAAAATTCTAGATTCTGCTACATCTAATATTTCAGTAATATCTTTTCCTAAAGGATGATAACAGGTTTCAGAAATTTCATTGGATGTTTGAATTAAAGCTCTTAAGATAGACTTTTCTCGAACAAGTTGCGAATAATACAAAATATTGGCTGCACTGGGCGTATTTTGAACTATTTCAACAAGATATCCTTTACCTCCTGCTGTCTCAAGTAAACCATTACGAGACAAAGCTTCTATAACCGTAACTAAATCTAAAGGCCTGTTTTTTTGATTTAAAGAAATAATGGTCGAAAAAATAACCTGGTGTTGCTTAGTATAAAAATCAAATTCATTAAGCACCAAAGAAACATCTTCTACCGTATCTGTAGAGAGCATAAGTCCGCCTATAACCGATTGCTCAGCTTCTAGGGAATGGGGAGGGGTTTTAAAAAGTTCATCTTTGGGCATGATATAAGACTCATTTATCATCAATAAGTTCCAAGCATTATACCCCAAATTCTTACTTATAAAACTGGCATATAGCACCAGATCTTGCCCGATATATCCAGTTTTTAAGTATGTATTCGGGTATAGCTATATTCTATTTATAAGTTTAGACATAATCTATAGGCATAAAAAAACGGGGCAAAGCCCCGTTTAATATTGAACATAAAAAATTAATCTTCTGCAGCTTTAATCTCAATCGTTATAGGCGCAACAACATCCGCATGTAACTGAATGTTAATTTCGTAAGTTCCTACATGGCGCAACACACCTTCAGGCATACGAACCGACTTTCGTTCAATGTGAAAATCTGCCGTCGCCAAAGCATCAGAAATATCTTGCGTTCCTATCGACCCAAAGAGTTTACCTTCTTCACCCACAACAGATGTAATCGTAACCACTAGACCATTCATTTTTTCAAAAACAACCTCTGCAGAAGCAAGTGCCGCCGCCGCTTGTTTTTCTAACTCAACACGAATTGCTTCGAATTCAGCTAAGTTTTCTTTGGTTGCCGGCTTTGCTTTTCCATTTGGAATAAGAAAGTTTCGTGCATAACCAGACTTAACTGAAACTTGTTCACCTAAGTTACCTAAATTTTGTACTTTTTCAAGCAGAATAACATTCATAGCTTAAACCTCTATTTTAAATCTTGTTTCCATCGAGATCGGAAATTCATCCAAATATCCAACAACCCGATTATAGCTAAAATCAACACTGTTTGCGGAAAGACAAACAATAAAAAATACAGCCCAATTAACCAACCTCTGCCTAAAGATTTAATGCTTACTGTATGATGAGCAATTGCAATACCTTGAAACATTAAACCTGCCATTAACACACCCGACAGATCTTGCAACAAGAGAGTGTTTGGCAAAATCAACCCCAACAAAGAGATTCCTACCGCAAAATACCCCACACCTTTAGACAGCCTAAGCTGATAAAAGTCTTCTTGAAATTGCCCTGCATTATACAAAGCTCCTTGCCAATAACGCCCTAGTAAAACAATGCTAAACCAGAGTATGACCATTAACATCGCCAATAGCATGGTAATCATTGCTAAAAGGTCGTTTAAGGCAAAGGCTGAGAAGTCAAGTCCAGAATTTTGAAGCAAAGGAAGAAACTTATTCTCATAAAGTTGCTTCCACCAAACAACGGTGTCTCCAACAAATAAGTGAAATGCTGCCACCCCTGCCCCAGCCATTAACAATATCGATTTTAACGACAAAGCTAATGAATCGCTGTTTCTAAGCACAACAGATGCAACCCAAATAGGGAGCATATATTCTGCAATAGAGATCAGACCTGGTAAAAACGAACCTAAAAGTAAGCTCGTTAAGACTAAATTTGTAACACCTGCTATGGCAAAGACTTTAAAGCCTTCAGTCGCACCCATTTTTAAAGTAATCAATGCAATAATTGCACCCACTACAATACCGAAAGGGGCTAACCAAACCGTTAATGCCGAAAATACAGTTGCTAGCATGATAGCCTGAAAAGGGCCTTTCATTATAAAATTAGCAACGGGTATCATTTTATTAAAGTCCTATCTTTCCTATAACTCAAACTTTACTTGTGTTGATCTGTATATGGCAATAAAGCAATGTAACGAGCTCGCTTAATTGCCGTTGCAAGCTGACGCTGGTATTTTGCTTTTGTTCCAGTAATTCGGCTTGGCACAATTTTACCTGTTTCAGTAATGTAGCTTTTTAAGATATCTAAATCTTTATAATCGATTTCTTTAATACCCTCTACCGTAAAACGACAGAATTTTTTTCTACCAAATCCTCTAGCCATGTCGACCTCCTCCTTGGCGTTTATCATCTTTTTTACCTGCTGTGATAACAGAAGGATCCGTAATGACTGCATTACGCTTAATGATTATATTACGCAGAACTGCATCATTGTAATAGAACAAATTCTCTAGCTCTTTTAACTCTTCTTGACCACACTCAATGTTCATAAGAACATAATGTGCTTTGTGTACCTTATTGATTAAATAGGCTAATTGACGACGACCCCAGTCTTCTAGACGGTGAATTGAACCACCCTTCTCTTCTATCACTGTTCGGTAACGCTCAATCATCGCAGGCACCTGTTCACTTTGATCAGGGTGCACTAAAAACACGACTTCATAATGACGCATTAATACTCTCCTTATGGATTATAAAAGCCTCCAAGTGAGAAAAATACTCTACACCTGTGAAGCAAGGATTTCAGGAACTACCCTGAAAAGAGGGGGATTATACCTTTTTTTAAAACTATATCAAGTAACTCAAAGCCCTAAAAAACATTTAGTTAAGATAATATTTAGTTAAGATTTCTTTATTATCAGAGATTCGTTGATGGATCTTAATGCTGCAACAGGATTCTTCGACAAGGTAATTGGACGACCAATTACCAAATAATCAGAACCAGCCTCAACCGCTTCAACAGGTGTCATAACACGTTTTTGATCATTGTTTTCTGTTCCTTTTGGACGAATTCCAGGGGTTACCAAACAAAAATCTTTGCCCATCTCATTTCGTAGCATCATTGATTCTTGAGCCGAACACACAACTCCATCTAAACCTGCTGTTTTGGCAAGATTTGCCAAACGAAATACACTGTCCTTGGGAGAACCTGCCAACCCAATCAGCTTTAAATCTTCTGGCTCCATGCTGGTTAAAATTGTGACCGCTATTAAAATAGGTTGATGCTCACAAGCTTGTATGGCTTCTTTTGCCGCACGCATCATTTTTACTCCTCCTAATGCATGAACATTAACCATCCAAACACCCATGCTAGCGGCTGCTTGACAAGCTTTTGCGACAGTGTGAGGAATATCATGATATTTTAAATCTAAAAAAACATCAAAACCCTTCTTAATCAATATTTTTACCAGCTCTGGTCCACCCATTGTAAACAACTCTTTACCCACTTTTAAGCGACACAAGCTGGGTGTTACATGACTAACAAACGCTAAGGTTTCTTGAGTATTATCAAAATCAAGTGCAACAACAACTTTAGGTTCTAACATAATGATAACCTTTACTTTACTTTAGCTAAAGATTTTAATAACGCTGCACTGAATAACAATGTTATAATAATATAAATACTTTACTTTATATTTTATTTGATGCTGTTTTATAAGAAAAAAAACCTAAGATTTATCAACAATGCGACCAACATTAACTTCAGAAACCTGTTTAGAATTAAGCGACTCCCTAGGAAGATCC
>CAYLXI010000089.1:1821-6808 GCA_964387695.1 uncultured Piscirickettsiaceae bacterium | reverse complement strand
AACGATTTATTTTTACAGCCTCTGAAAGCCCGTTGTAGCAAGGGTTTTATTTTGAGCGAGATGTGCTGCTCTTTCACTAGACTTTACAACACCAAATTATATCTGACTTAAACTGATTGCGATAATTATACGAATTCAAGATTTAATAAACCTACAAGAATTTGAGTTATAATCCTTTACTTAAAACTTTAGATTTCTTAATCCCTGCTTAGAAACTGGACATAAGAAACTGGCACTAAATATCCTTGCGCTCACAAAAAACTTAGCTTTGCCAAATTAAGGAATTGCTTAATAACTAAGGTTAGAATTAGACTGAGAAAAACGAGTCGCTATTTGTGCTGAAATGAGGCGTAATAGCTAGCTATTGCAACGAATTGCAGTGAAAATATCGGCTCGCTTAGCCAGCATAAAACAATTTTAGTTGTTAAGAGGCCCCTAGGTAAAGCGAGTGTTTTTTGTAGCCGCATAGGCGGGCAAGGGGTGCCTGCAAACAGTACAATCTGACTAAAAATAAATTAGGTTCATAATCATGCATATTACTCATGTTGTTAAACGAGACGGCACGCTTAAGCCGTTTAAAGAAGAGAAAATCACCAATGCCATATATAAAGCCATGGAGGCCTCGGAAAATGGCTCTCGTAAAGAAGCAGGGGTAATTACTCAAAAAGTTGTTGGCGTATTGTTTCACATGAAACAAACCGATACCAAATACACGCCATCTATAGAAGGTGTGCAAAATATTGTTGAAGAACAGCTTATGTCTTCTAACTTTCATTCTGCAGCAAAAGCCTATATCCTTTATCGTGATCGACAGTCAGAAAAACGCAAACATAATATTTTTGAAAAACGAATTAACCTTAAGCCTTACGAATACCCTGAACTTTTAGAATATGTTGATGCGATTAGACATTCTTATTGGATCCATACCGAATTTAACTTTACCAGTGATATTCAAGACTTTAAAGCCTTGTTGAGCAAACCAGAATGTGAGGCAATAAAAAGAACCATGCTTGCTATTTCACAAATTGAAGTTGCCGTAAAAAGTTTTTGGGGCAATATTTATAACAAAATGCCCAAGCCAGAAATTGGATCCATTGGAGCAACCTTTGCTGAATCCGAAGTACGCCACCATGATGCCTACTCTCATTTGTTAGAAATTTTAGGTTTAAATGAAGAGTTTGCCAACCTTAAAAACAACCCTGTTATCATGAACAGAGTTCACTATCTTGATTCTGCTCTTAAACATTCTAGCAGCGATGAAAATCAAGAATATGCGGAATCAATTTTACTTTTTGCTTTATTTATTGAGCATGTATCTTTGTTTTCACAATTTCTTGTCATCATGTCTTTTAATAAACACAGAAACTTACTTAAAGGCATTTCTAATGTCGTCGAGGCTACCTCTAAAGAAGAGCAAATTCATGGCAATTTTGGCATAGATCTTATTCACATTATTAAACGAGAAAACCCTGACTGGTTTGATGATGTTCAACAACAAAACATTCGCTCTCTGTGCAAACAAGCCTTTACGGCAGAATCTCAACTTATAGATTGGATTTTTGAAGAAGGTGAGTTAGACTTTATCCCAAAAATTCAAGTAAAAGAATTTATTAAAAATCGTTTTAATGATTCACTTTCTAGCATTGATATCAAACCTGTTTTTGAAGTTAATGAAACACTACTAGAGCAAACAGAGTGGTTTGATGATGAAATCATCGGAACAAAACATGGAGACTTCTTTGTGAAACGCTCTATCAACTATAATAAACGCAGTAAAAGTGTCAGCAGTGATGACCTTTTTTAAAAATTAAGAGATGCAATAATGAAATGGTTAACTGAAAATAGTCGTAAATTTCTTTCTGGTGGTTATTTAGAAGAAGGTATCAGTGCTGAAGAGCGAATTCGTGAAATTTCTGACCGAGCCGAATCTATTTTAGGAATAGACGGCTTTAGTGATAAATTTTATGGCTACATGGAAGAAGGTTATTATTCCCTTGCCTCACCTGTCTGGTCAAATTTTGGTAAAAAACGCGGTTTGCCCATCAGTTGTTACGGCAGTAATATTGATGATGATATTGGAGATATTTTATTCGCTCAAAGTGAAGTTGGCATGATGTCTAAACTTGGAGGAGGGACATCGGGATATTTTGGTCATCTTCGTCATCGAGGAGCACCCATCAAAAATGATGGACAATCTTCTGGTGCGACACATTTTATGCAACTATTTGAAACTATGGTAGATGTGGTAAGCCAAGGATCTGTGCGTCGTGGTCGTTTTGCCCCCTATTTGCCGATAGAACACCCTGATGCAAATGAATTTCTTGATGTTGGAACGGAAGGCAATGCTATTCAAGAGCTCACTCACGGCATTACAGTGACTGATGAGTGGATGCAACAAATGATTGATGGCGACCAACAAAAACGCATTCTTTGGGCAAAAGTTTTACAACGCCGTGGGGAAATGGGCTATCCATATATTTTATTTACCGACAATGCCAATGACACAGTGGATGTATATAAAGACCGTGGTCTTAAAATTCGTGCCAGCAATCTTTGCACAGAAATCATGCTGCCTACCAACGACAAATGGTCATTTGTTTGCGTGCTATCATCCATTAATCTTATGCATTACGACAAATGGAAAGATACCGATGCCGTAGAAACTTTAGTTTATTTTTTAGATGCTATTACCACAGAGTTTTTAGAAAAACTTGAGGTTTATCGTGATTCTAATGAAAGAGATGAGCAGCTAACCTTTCTCTTCATGGAAAAAGCCTACCAATTTACCAAGGCAAACCGAGCTTTAGGATTAGGTGTTTTAGGATGGCATTCTTTACTACAATCCAAAATGTTACCTTGGGAGGGGCGAAAGTCGGCGAAGCTCAATTTAGAAATATTTAAACTCATTAAAGAAAAATCTTATCTAGCCTCTGAACAACTTGCTGAAAAGTTTGGAGAGCCTAAAATTTTAAAGGGTTACGGCAGAAGAAACACGACTTTAAATGCGATTGCTCCGACGACTTCCTCGGCTTTTATTCTTGGACAAGTCTCGCAAGGTATTGAACCTATCTGGTCAAATTGTTATGTTAAAGATATCGCTAAAATTAAAACCACCATTAAAAACTCTTTCCTAGAAGAGCTACTGGAAGAAAAAGGTCAAAACACCAAAGAAATTTGGCGAAGCATTCGTGACTATGATGGTTCAGTTCAGCACTTAGACATACTGACAGAGGAAGAAAAAGAAGTTTTTAAAACTTTCCCTGAAATTGAACAAATGAGCATTATTGAGCAAGCTGCTACTCGCCAAACCTACATAGATCAAGGGCAGTCTCTTAACATCATGGTTCACCCTGATACACCAACTAAAGAAATTAATAAATTTTATATTACAGCCTGGAAACTTGGCATCAAAGCACTTTATTATCAACACAGCATGAATGCCGCTCAAAAACTTAACCAAAAACGCAATTGCAAAGCATGTGAAGGCTAGGAGAGATTTCTTAAAAACTGACTTATTATAAAAAAACTTATAGAGACTAAAAAAATATCTTTTTGACTCTACCTTTTTTAAGCAGGAAAATTAATTCTTTAAAAACTTAAGTTATAGAGTAAAAACATATGGAAATTATGGTTTGGAGTGCTTGGATTGCAGGAATTTTGCTTGGTTTTTTTGTCATAACTCACTTTTGGTTAATGGGAAAGCCAGCTGGTTGTTCAACGGGATATGGCAACATTTGTGGTCTATTGTACAAAAAAGTTGAATATTTTCGTACGGGTGAATATAAAAACATTAACAATTCAAAGTTATGGTTTTTATTGGGTATTCCAATTGGTGGATTTCTTAGTGCCATGGGATCTCCAGAGGGGTGGCACTTAAGTTTTAGTATGGGAATGTATGATGATATTTTGCCACAAACCTATGCTGGTAAAGCAATATGGTTGGTTTTTGGTGGAGCTTTACTTGGATTTGGTGCTCGCTTAGCAGGAGCTTGTACTACAGGACATGCCCTGGTTGGCGGTGCGATGCTAAATCCACCGAGCTTATTAGCTGGAGGAGTTTTCTTTATGAGCGCTTTTATTACGACTCAGTTACTTTTTGCAACCTAAGGAGAAAATAATGCATCCTTTCTTAAAATTAAAAAGCATTAAAGACTACTTAGTTTCCTTTAGCTATTCTCACCGAAATAAATTTTTTGGCTTGATAATGGGGATTAGCTTTGGTTTTCTAATGAGTCGTGCGGGAGCGACTACTTATGATTACCATGCTAAAATGTTTTTGTTTGAAGATTTTCAGCTCCTAATTGTCATTGCTGTTGCGGTTATTGTGGCGATGATTGGGGTAACCTTGCTAAAAAAATACAATGTTAAAGCCATAGCAACCGGAAATAAAGTTGATTTTGTGCGTAAACCCTATCAAAAAGGATTAATACTAGGAGCTTTATTATTTGGTGTGGGCTGGGGAATGACAGCTTCTTGCCCTGGCACGATTCCCGCCATGATTGGTGAAGGAAAAATAGCAGGAGTTTTTGCCTTAATTGGCTTACTTATTGGAACAATGGCTTATGGTATTTTGAAAAGCTATATTACTCTAGATCAAGCTCAGCAAAAAAGTAAAGTCTACAAAAAACCTTAACTCTAATCCTCACTTAGAAAATGGGTATTTTAGTAAATATTGAATGATAATTTTTCACAAGGAGAGGGGAAATTAGATCAAAATAGGGTAAAATTTATCTGGTTTTTTTAACCCTTTTAATCAGTAAATCTTCTCGTGCAAAGGTCTCTTAATATTTGTCATACCTAATTTCATGAAAACACTCATTTTTATTATAAACTGGTAAGATTTTATTTAAATACGACTCTCTTTACAGATTCGGGTATAATTCGATTTTTTAAATCTTTAGAGACCCATCGAATGAAAACCGATCATATTCGTAAAATTGCCATTATTGCCCATGTTGACCACGGTAAAACAACACTTGTAGATGAA
>CAYLXI010000089.1:0-1811 GCA_964387695.1 uncultured Piscirickettsiaceae bacterium | reverse complement strand
CATGATGGATTCTAACGATTTAGAAAAAGAACGCGGGATCACTATTCTTTCTAAAAACACCGCCGTTAACTGGAAAGACTATAGAATTAACATTGTAGACACTCCTGGACACGCCGACTTTGGTGGCGAAGTTGAACGAATTTTATCTATGGTCGACTCAGTATTATTATTGGTAGACTCGGTTGAAGGTCCTATGCCTCAAACTCGATTTGTAACCGAAAAAGCATTGGCTCAAGGTTTAAAACCCATTGTTGTTATCAATAAAATAGATCGTCCTGGCGCTCGTCCTGACTGGGTACTTGACCAAACATTTGACCTGTTTGACCGTTTAGGTGCAACAGATGAACAAATGGAGTTCGAAGTTATCTATGCTTCTGGATTAAACGGATTCTCTGGCTTTGAAGAAGATATTAAAGAAGGGACAATGGAACCTATCTTTCAAACGATCATTGATAAGGTATCTTCACCAGATGTCGACTTAGGTGGACCCTTTCAACTACAATGCATTTCTTTAGATTATGACTCATATAAAGGTGTTATAGGTACAGGGCGTATTAAACGCGGTGCAGTACAAGTGGGCATGCAAATAAATATTATTGATACAAAAGGTAAAATTCGTAAAGGTAAAATCTCTGAACTATTTGGCTATTTAGGGCTTGAAAAAATAAATATTGATGAAGCTCATGCAGGAGATATTGTGGCATTTTCTGGGCTAGACCCTTTAAATATTTCAGATACCCTATGCGATCCTAATCATACTGAAGCTCTTGAGCCTTTATCTATCGACGAACCGACCGTTAGCATGACCTTTCAGGTTAATGACTCACCTTTCGTTGGACAAGAAGGCAAGCTACTGACCTCTCGTCAAATTAGAGAAAGGTTAGATAAAGAGCTGTTAACGAATGTCGCCTTAAAGGTTTCAGAAACTGAAGATGCGAATAAGTTCCGTGTTTCAGGCCGAGGAGAGCTTCACCTTTCAGTTTTAATTGAAATCATGCGTAGAGAAGGCTTTGAGATGGGAATTTCTCGTCCAGAAGTTATTTTTCGAGAAATAGATGGCGAAACACAAGAGCCTTATGAAAATTTAACCGTAGATGTGCCAGACAGTTCGCAAGGCAGCATTATGGAAAAGCTAGGCATGCGTAAAGCTGAAATGCAAGACATGATTCCAGACGGGCATGGCAGAGTAAGAATTGACTTTATTATCCCATCAAGAGGCTTAATTGGCTTTCGTACTGAGTTTATGACAGCAACCCAAGGGGAAGGGTTAATATTCTCTAGCTTCTCTCACTATGGACCCAAATTTATTGGTACTCTAGGAGAACGCACTAATGGTGTGTTAATTTCTATTGATAAGGGCAAAGCATTAACCTTTGCCTTGTTTAACTTACAAAATCGTGGTCGCTTATATTTAGGCCATGGAGAAGAAGTTTATGAAGGTATGATTATTGGCTTGCACAGTCGTGCCAATGATTTAACTGTTAACCCATTAAAAGGAAAACAATTAACCAATATGAGGGCTTCAGGAACGGATGAAGCTCAGGTATTAACCCCACCCATTCGCTTTTCTTTAGAGCAAGCGTTAGAATTCATTGATGACGATGAATTGGTTGAAGTTACACCAAAAAGCATTCGTATTCGCAAGAAAATTCTTACCGAAAATGGTCGTAAACAAGCGGGGAGAGGTAAGAAAAAATAAAATCAGACCTTCGCATGAAACAATTTATAGATTAAAAACGCTAAAATACATCGCTTAATAACTAACATTAGGATGAGAAAAAAGTGTCGCTATTTTTGCTGAAATGAGGCAT
>CAYLXI010000088.1:0-7123 GCA_964387695.1 uncultured Piscirickettsiaceae bacterium | reverse complement strand
TCGGCACTTTTTACCAGTATAAAATAATCTTAGTTGTTAAGCGTTTCCTTAAGGTCAGATAATAATTCCAAATCATCACGAGAAGATTTAGCAATCAGCAAAGCACCATAATGACTATATAATTTACCCCTGTAAAAAGATTGAATAGCGGCAATCGCCATAATTTTTTCAGTCTTTTCTAATGCTAGAATATGGGCAGGGGTTGTTATAGCAAAATCAAGTTGCTTTTTGCTAATGGCGTGAGTTAAACATTCCAGCCCTAACGGGCGAATAACGAAATCATGCTCAGGAATTTGTAAATTTAAATAATCAACAGTATCCTGCCAGAGCCGAGGATTATCTATATGAGGTTGACTTAAAACGCCAATAGAGATAACTTCAGCTTGACTCGTCGAAACAATCAACCATAATACAAATAACTGGGCACGCTTAAAAAGAATTAATTTTTAAAGGTAAGATTTTAATAGACGAATAACTTCTTTCCACTGCTCGTCAGACAAAACTTTTTTCATATTGTCACGGCAATTTAAAGACATTTCAGCCATTCTTCGACGGCTTTTAGTCATCTCTTCAAAATCTTTCATTAACGAAACACTTGATTCCATTTCCAATGATCTTTGGGTAATTTTTTTCTCAGTATTAAGAACCTGTTCAAATAAAAGTGCCCAATGATTCATATGTTCGAGACGCCACCCTTCCAAGTAATCATTCTGTTTACCCGTTAACATTAACTCTTTCTTATGCATTAAAACAATTGCCATCAACTTTGGCATCGGTGAAACCCTTAAAAAAGCTTGAATTTCATTACCTGCTCTGTTTCCTGAACTAGCCACTCTCGACGCCCTAGCCTGTAATTCCATCAACTTAACCCATTGTTTGCTATCTAACGAGCTTCTAATATTAGAAACACAGCGATATTTAACATCCATTAACTCACCACGTAAAGCAAGTAAGTCATTTTTTAATTCATCCATGTCTGCCTGAACAATACCGTCAAGCACAGATTCATTTATTTCTACTTCAAGTTCAATTATATTTTTAACAAGTATCTGCGTTCTTTGTTGATTATTTTTCTTCCATTTTTTAAAGACAGCTTTTTGCTCTTTACTTAGTCCAAGTATCTGAGCATTCATACCCACTACCATCATTAAATTCGGCATAGGTGACGCATGTGCTACCTTTTGCATTTTGGTTAGCTTAGCTGCTGTTGCCGGTCCAAAAAACACAACTGACAACAAGACAACCTGTGCCACCTTCTTACTAGCTATAAAAAACATTAATAACTCCTTATACAATACTTTAGTTGTTTTCAAATAGATATCCATATAGAATGCATTATAAGTCTTGGGGAGAATAATTTTCAATTTTTAAATAAAAATATTGATAATTATTATCGTTCTTGATAATATGAAAGTTCTGCTAGCGTAAATGGCTATATTATTTACGCTATATAAGAGCCAATAGTTTAAGGCACAATTTTAGAAGTGTGCCTGAATTTTTTTAAATTAGGAATAATAGAAATGAAAGCAAATAAATTAGTACAACTTTTTTCTGTAGTAGCTCTTTTAGTAGCTGCTAACACTGCAACCGCTGCTGACCACGTAGTAAAAATGCTAAACTCTAATGCTGAAGGCATCATGGTTTATGAACCAGGCTTCCTTAAAATTGCAAAAGGCGATACAGTAACATTTGAAGCAACTGACGCTGGTCACAATGCTGTGTCTGAAGTTGCTCCAGGTGATGCTTGGCAAGTTGGCTTTACTGGTGGTAAAGTTACCTTTAATGACGTAGGTGTTAGCATCTATTACTGCACACCTCATAAGTCAATGGGGATGTATGGCGTTATCCAAGTTGGTGAAGGCGGAAATGCTGCTGATGCTAAAGCTAAAGCTGATAGCATAGATGGTACTTTTGCAATGAACCACGGTCGCCTAAAAGGTTACGCAGCTAATATCAAATAATCTAGCCGCGCTAACAACTACCACTTTATCGCTATATTTTTTAGCGGACAGCTGGTATAAAAAAAGCAACGTATACCGTTGTTTTTTTTATGTCGCATCGAAAACTTTATCTTCGCGTTAACACTCTCTTAATACTTTATTCAGATTAGTAATTCACAGACACTCTATAATACCAGCCAATTATTATAATATTCAGTGGATATAAATCATGAACAGTTCTAGTATTACCCAATCCTTACTTACACAAGAAAATGATCAGCTAAAAAAACGACTACAAGAAATGCGTAATGAACTTAACTCTTTGCAATTTCAATATTCTTCTCTTGAAGAAGATTTTTTGCATGCCGTAAAAGAAAAAACTTCTAGCAGAAACTTAAAAGGAAAAAAGATTGTATATATTGGCGGGCACACTCACTCAATAGATGCCTACCATGCCATTACACAAAGTTATCAAGCTGAGCTCATTCTACCTAAGAACAATAGCATTGAAGCTGCCTGTGAAGCCATAGAGCTAGCTGACGAAGTGATTTGCCCTATAGATTGCCAAAACCAAGACTTGTGTCACGCAGCTCAATCAAGCTGTACAAAGTTTAATAAACCATTTAGAAGCATTGAAAATAGTAGCCCACAAATTCTTCAACAAGAATTAGCTCAAATTGCAGTCCAAATTCAATAAACCAAAATAAAAAAAGGAAGCAGAGCCTCCTTTTTAATCATAATTTCTAAGTAGAAATCTATGCTTTTTCTTGCTTTACGTCTTTATCATTAATAACTTCAGCATCTAAATTACGAACAGCATCAACTTCTTCTACGTTATTTTGCCCTGATGGATCCGCAAATTGATCTGTTAACTTTTGAATTGCCTGCTTACTTGAAAGCCTAACTGCATCTAAATGCTTAACTGTCCGTTTACCACAGCCCCTAGAAAACTTGCTAAACATACCGCGCCAAAAACGATTATTATATAATAAGGCATTTGCAACTGCAGGATCACTTTTTGCTAATCTTTTAGCGTCATACTTCACCAATTTATTTCGCAACGTACAATGAATTACAATAATAACAAACAAGCTAACTACACCTGTAATTAAACCGTTAACAACGGAACTTAACAACCAAGTTTGAGCCGTTTCTGCCAGGCTTGTATAGGTGATTGCACTCCAACCCACCATTCCAAAAATACTTCCTAAAACAACAATATCTGCAAAAACAACTTTACGTCGCCAAGCACGAATATATTTTTTTAACTTAGGAATTTGCTCATTTTCAATATCATTAGCAATTGCCTGGGCTGAGTGCGCAATTCTATAGGCTCTTTCGGTACTAATTTTTTGCATCCTAGAAGTAATTGCGGCTAAATCAATGTCTTTTTTTCGTTTAAAACGTGCTAACAAAGCTGGATCATCTATTGCATTAGCGAGTTCCTCATGATAAATGGTAAAAAAACTACCGCCAACAAGCCCCTCTTGAGACAATGCACGTTGCCAAGCACCAATAATTTCTTCAGGGTTATCCTCTTTCGCAGCCGTATCAATCTGATTCAAGATATAAAGTATTTTGTCCGAATCATTACGCCCAATATTGGTTTTTACTAAATGCTCTAAGGTATCGCGCATCGCGCCTGGTTCCGGATGACGAGCATCAAAGAACACCAAAACTAAATCTGATATATCTACAATATGATTCGTTATTCTAAGGGTAGAATCACGTTGAGAATCCGCATCAAAGCCAGGTGAGTCTATTAGAATCTTACCTCTAAGAACGTCTTTTTGCACTGTTTTAAGCTGCAAATAACCATCAATCCTTCCTCCTTCACCATGCTCGACTTTATTAATTTCTTTAGAAATTTCAAAGAAAGGAAATCTAGGGTCTGCATTTAGAGCCAAGCCAGGCAAAGTGTGGACATCATTACTATTACCATAACAAATAACGGTAAACTTATCATCAATCGCTTGGTTTCCAGAAGTCTGTATATTCTGCCCCAAATACTGATTAATAAAAGAAGATTTACCTGCCGAAAAAGTACCCAATACCGAAATTAACGGCCACCACGAAATCTTCTCCGCATAAGTCTGGTCTTTTGCCAATAAACCTGTTTTATAACCAATTTTATCCAACTCTTTGTAGGTATGAATGGTGTCCAATAAAATAGGATTTTCTTCAGCAAGATGCTGCTCAATTTTCAAATAGCGTTCATTAGGTTTCATTTAGAAGCTTCCTTTTTTACTGGTTTTGAATTATAAGGCGTATAAGACATCGCTCTAGGAGGTGCTTGATACCTGTTTTTATGATCACTATATTTTTTTGAGCCAAACATTGACCAAGGCATGACATTATTCATTGAATCCAGCGGCTTTGATATATTTTGATTTAACTCAGAAAAATTAGAATTCATCTGCCCTGTCGTTTGACCCATGTAATACACTGACTCATACATTCCATCTAGCGTTGTGTTCAATCGAATCAAAGCCCCATTCATTGACGATATATCCGTGGTAAGGGAGGATATGTTTTTGCTCATTGAAGAAACCCCATCGTTCAAACTGTTCATCGTCTGATTAATTTCACCCATACGAGTATCAATTCTATCCATTTGCACGCCTGTGATCGTTACCATTTGAAAAATAGACGCTGACATTTGGCTGACCGTAAAATTCATCTCCGAAACACTTTTAGACATTTTTGACATATCATTAGTGACATTATAAATAAGATAAAACCCATAAATTGCGAGAATAATAAAACCGACCATCATCGGATACATTACTTTTTCCCACTTTCTGATACCAGAGGTCAGACTCTTAGAAAGTTCATATATTTGTTTTTTTATTTCATCGTCAATATTAGCGATACCATCTACTAAATTATCTGATTTTGTCTCGCTTTGGTCATTCTTTACCATTTTGATTACTCTTACCTTTTTTGCGTATTTTAAATAACTGTTCAGCTTCACGTCAAATCTGAGCCGTTACTGGAAAATGGAATAACTACACTGAGTAGCTACCGTTTTACTTAGTGACTGAATCTGCTATTTCTTTGCTGCATTGCCTTGTTATAGGCATCTAATTTTTTATAGTAGGCTTGCAGCTCTTTATTGTAAGCGTTTTGCTTTACATTTCTTGCATCCTGCTGAGCTTTTCTCTCAGCATTATATTTAGCAAGTTTTTTTAAATAGGCTTCACGAGCAAAATTTCTGGCGGCTTGTTGCTGTTTTCTTTTAGCCTGCTGACTAACCACTAGGGATTGTTGTGTAACGTTAATCTCATCTAAAATTGCTTTTGAAGCCTTTTCAGACACCCCTTTTAAACGTTTAGCAAAGTTAGTCGCCGCATTAAAGTTATTTTGTTTTATTAACGCTCTTCCCGCTTCAACCCAAGAGAGTTCTGCTAAATCTTTTTTATCAGCTTGGTACAAAACATTTCCAAACTCCCCTAACACCATTGCACTTGGCACCTTCTCAGCTAAAGAATAATAAACCTCTTCGGACTTAGCAAACTTTTTTGCAGTGGCAAACTTTCTTGCCGCAGTTAAAGCTTCATCAAAACTTTTATACTCCGCCAAAACTTTTTCAACATCTATATCACTAACTTCGGCAGTAACTTTTATATTTTCTGTGTTAGGTTTTACCTCGTTATTTTCTACTGCAACCTGATTAGGCTCTAGAGTAGCCGTCGTAATTTCTTCAGCTACGATTTCAACAGGAACTTTCTCTACCTCAACCACCGATTGTACTTCTTCTTTTTCAATCTGAACCACCTCTGGAAGCAATTCTGCTTGTGTGACGGCTTCCTCTATCACCGGGTTGTTTTCTGCTGCTGGTGGCGGAGTTTCAACAGCGGCGACATCATCTTGGGAAGTTGTTGTCGCTGTTTCTGTTTCATTTGCCAATGGCTCGTCAATACTGCTGACACTATCTTGCACCACAACACTAGGAACAGGTTCAACAATCGCTGTTTGCTTTGACTCTGTGGCATGCACAATATCATTTGCATCATCTTCCATTAGACCATGATCTTTCTTAATAGAATCCGAGTAAACAAGATAGATAATCGCGATAACAATTAATAAAAGTATGAAAAAGCCATTATTTAATATTGCCCTAATAATAGACATGATTTAATTCCTTGTTGATAATAAATATTGTAATATACTACGGAGATATCTCACCACAGCACCTAGTGTTGTATTCTAAATACTAACGGGTTATAAATCAAAAATAGAGCTTACAACCTTCGCAAATTCCCGACTTGCCTTTCCATTAGGCTCTAACTCAAAAACGCCTAAACCTTCACTAAATGAGCGACGATAAGCCGCTCTATTATGTAAACGAGTAGCAATTCTTTCTATAATCGGTAAATGGTCAATAGCATCCTCGGTCTCTTTTGTTTCGGCAACAAATGGATGCGTATCCGCACGGTTTAGTATGCCAAATACAGTAGGCAAGCTAGCACGTTCATTTTTTATTAATTTAATAAAACGTTGGGTAGACCAAATATCTGCCTGACTAGGTGCGACAGGAATAATAATTTGGTCACAAATTTGGATAGCGCTTTTCATCGCTAATTGATCACTCATACTAACATCAATAAGGGTATGGTCGGTCAAACGATCACCCATTTTAGAGATATGAGATTGATCTAATGTACGGGGTAAAATAGGTTGATAACCTTCATCCGATCGAACTTCAACCACATCAGCAAATGTTTGCTGTGGATCAAAATCAAAAAGAGAAAGCGTTTTATCTTGGTGGGCAAGCCATACAGCTAAGTTAAAAGCAAATGTACTTTTTCCTGTCCCACCTTTCATATTGCCGATTACAGTTATCATTCTATTCTACATCCTTACAAATTTTTACCAAGAGGAGGTAATCATTTTACCTCACAACTTAGCTAATCGTTATTACTTCGCTGGTGCAGCTGCCGGAGCGGCTGGCGCAGCTGGTGGTGCTGGTGGTGCTGGATAAGGAGCATAGTTCGCTGGAGGAGCCATTCTTCTTTGACCTTGGTAACCATTATAACCTTGATAACCATTATAACCTCGATAATTGCCATTATAGCCTTGGTTATAATTGCCATTATATCCTTGGTTTCCTTGGTAATTACCTTGATAATTACCTTGGTAATTTTTATTATAATTTTGATTACCTTGGCCTTTTCCTTGCC
>CAYLXI010000087.1:6950-7189 GCA_964387695.1 uncultured Piscirickettsiaceae bacterium | reverse complement strand
GCTTAAATCTTATGCCGATAGAGAAACTTATAGAGGAACATTTGAATTTTTTTAATGACTAAGTGTTAAGTTCTTCCTAGTATCATAATAATTGTGAAAATTATTAACCTAGGCATAGGTTTTTAGTTGATCATATTCAATGATGATTGGATAAGGAAACGCTTAACAACTAAGATTATTTTATGCTGGTAAAAAGTGCCGATATTTTCACTGCAATTCGTTGCAATAGCTAGCTATTA
>CAYLXI010000087.1:0-6940 GCA_964387695.1 uncultured Piscirickettsiaceae bacterium | reverse complement strand
TCCCCGAGTTCGTCCATAAGTTATAAAGCTTGTTCTTAAGGTTTAGCACTTATCTCCTATTTTTTTAGGCAAAATAAGGCAAAATTTATCTCATTTTTATTCGCACCCCATTTTATGCAAAGGTCTCAGGTTAAAATAAACTTTATTTTTAAGTTCTTCCTTAAGGAATCGCTTAACAACTAATAATACTCTATAAACAAATTAAATATACTTTTTTAACTTGGTGAGGATAAAGCACCTTGTCCTTATTCGATAGCCACTCCAACCTCCTAAATAACAATAGATCCTAACAACCCAAAGCTTAGGTTTTTTATCAAATATCAACATCCCCCTACTAAACAAAGGGCTACATTCATGGTGATAAAATATAGTCATCATGCTATAAAAAACTTTATATAAGAAATCACTAATTATTATAGGGTTGGTGCTTGAAGTTACTGAGATTACAACATATCATACAAGACATTAGCGTTAACTGAAGTTCATATTTCTTTTCATAGAAGAATAAATAAAGCTCAGGCTGGTACCAAAATATAAAATCTTGAATGTTTTTGTTTTGCAAAAATATCAATCAAGGAGAATTTAAAAAAATGACAGATAAAATTATAGAAAAAGCAGCCACTCAGACGGAAGAAAGTCGTCATCAAGGACGACGAGCCTTCTTAAAAGGCAGTGCTGCGGTAGCAGGGGGTGTACTTTTCACTAAAGCAGCTTCTGCAGAAGCTTCTGGGTTTAATGCTAAACAAGCCGTTGCCCCTTATATCGGAATGGCAGAAGAAACAGATGTTATTCCTGAAAATAAGTCCAGAAAAACCTTAGGATTTGGTGTTCGTAAATATCCGTATGGAGTACCTTCTCCCCATGAAAACGAAGTTCAGCGTCGCACACTAGAATGGTTAACGCCTGATGCAATGGCGTCTATTACCATGACACCTATTCAAAGTCTGCATGGAATTATCACACCTAACGGACTTCACTTTGAACGCTTTCACGGAGGGGTTCCAACCATCAACCCAGATGATCATCGTCTAGTTATTCATGGTTTAGTTGAACGCCCTCTTGTATTTACAATGGATGACCTAAAGCGTTTTCCATCCGTTTCTAGAATTCACTTTGTAGAGTGTCCTGCAAACGGTGCTTTAGAGTGGAAAGGGGTACAATTAAACTCAGTACAGTGGACTCATGGAATGATGTCTTGTGTTGAATACACAGGTGTACGACTTTCTGACCTTTTAAAAGAAGCTGGCATTAAACCAGAGGGAACATGGCTCATCCCTGAAGGTGCAGATGCATCGGGTATGTCTCGTTCTTTACCTATCGATTTGGCAATGGATGATTGCTTCATTGCCTATGCTCAAAATGGTGAAGCACTACGTCGAGAACAAGGATATCCAATTCGCTTAGTTGTCCCAGGTTGTGAAGCTAATATGTGGGTTAAATATCTTCGTCGCATTCAAGTGACCGACACTCCTGCACAACATCGTGAAGAGACCTCTAAATATACTGAACTCATGCCAGATGGAACTGCACAGCGTTTTTCATGGTATATGGAAGCAAACTCAGTTATTACTTACCCTTCCCCTGACTTTAAAATGCAAGGGCCAGGAAAATACTATATTCGAGGCCTAGCTTGGACAGGTAGAGGAAAGGTAAAACATGTTGATATCACCTTTGATGGCGGTAGAAACTGGCAAGAAGCACACTTTACCTCACCGGTTCTTGACAAAGCATGGACTCGCTTTGAGCTAGAATGGGATTGGGATGGTGAAGAAGCTTTCCTAATGAGTAGGGTCACCGACGAGACGGGTTATGTGCAACCTCCTATGCCTCAAATGAGAGCTATAGAAGGTACTAATAATGTTTATCATCGTACTGCGATGGTAACTTGGAGAGTGCATGCTTGGGAAGATGGTAAAAGCGGAGGTATGGTTCAAAATGTACAATACTAAAAAAACTTTCGTTGCAGCAGCGGTTGCAACACTATTCGCATCATCAGTATTTGCCATGTCAGGCACTTCAGATGATAATTCAGATGTTGCAGCAAAGATAGATGGAAAGTATGCCTCTAACTTTGAAGAAATAATTAGAGCTGCAGATGGTAAGTATCTTGACCCTCAAGTTATTGAGGCCATTCTTGGTAAAGGTGCTACCCATGGTAGAGAGGGGATTCAGGGTAAATTAGATCCTGCGAACCCCTATTCTTTTGAAGTAGATGACAGTATAGATGGCGGTAACCACGGTAATGCACAGTGTAAAATTCCTGCCGCATTTCTTGATGTTCACGATAGCGTGGCTAAAAACTTCCATAATGATACAGATTTTGTTGCTCGTGGTTTTGGTACACCTGTTGCAGAAGAAGCTTTAGCTATATGGAACATTACAGTTGACGGCGATGGTCGTGGGCTTCCTGGACCAGAAGTTGGAATGTATATTGAAGAAGGTGAAGTCTTATATATGCAGTTCTGTGCAATGTGTCATGGAGAATTTGGTGAAGGAGCTAAGGGTTATTTACCCCTTGCTGGGGGAGAAGATCTTGTTACTTCTGACTTTACCGATCCTGCCCCAATGAAAACCGTCGGGAACTTTTGGCCTTATGCAACGACATTGTTTGATTACAACCGTCGTGCCATGCCCTTCTGGACACCTAATGCACCTCATATCGGAGATGCAGGTTACATGGGAATTACAGGATTTATTTTAGCTGCTAATTTCCTTACCATGGATGCTGAAGGGACAGAGCTTGAAGGAGACACCTTCTTTAACTCAGAAGTTTTAATGAAAATGAATAAGTTTATGCCTAACCAAGCAAACTTTTTCTGTGATCATCGCCCTGTTATTCATAATGAGCGTTGTATGACAGATTGTCCAGATGCTCAAGTGGGTGATGGAACTGGTGATATTCATAACTTTACTGAAGCTCGCAGGCTTCCTGATGGTACACCTCAGTATAATGTTCATCAGCGTCTAAATGAAGATATGCCTGGTGTAGGTCATGCTGGAATGTAATTTAATGTGTTGAAAATAACATAAAGTAACTAAAAGCCCCATTTTTTAAAAACTGGGGCTTTTTTATGTTCTATAATCTCTGAACAATTAACTTCCTTAATCCTGCTACCCTATAATTTCTGTTTAGAAACTGAATAGAGAAAGCTATCCGAGGATTGCTTAACACCAAAGCAACCATTGCTAACAAAAAGATTTATAATAGCCCCTTATAATTCTAAACTCTATGAGACTTATAGCCAATACGCTATATCAAAGCCTCTCTAAATTAAGTGAATACTATGACCAACCAACACAATCAAGAAAAACTTTCTAGTGCCCGTTTTAGCGAATCAACTGATGCCTTTGTTGAAGAGTTTACTGCTTCTATTCTATTTGATAACCGTATGTACAAGCAAGATATCCAAGGATCTATCGCCCATGCAAAAATGCTTAAAGAAGTAGGCATACTAAATTCTATTGAATTAAATGATATCGAAACAGGGCTGGCACAAATTCAATCTGACATTGAAGCGGGTAAAGTCGAGTGGTCTATTAAACAAGAAGATATTCATATGAATATTGAAGCTTTACTAACCAGTTTAATTGGAGTTACAGGAAAAAAACTCCACACAGGCCGTTCTCGTAATGACCAAGTTGCAACAGATATTCGTCTCTATTTACGAGATGAGATAGATCATATCCTTCCTGAAATGCAGAGATTTCAAAAGGGTATTTTATCTCTTGCAGAACGCGAGTTTGATACCATCATGCCAGGATTTACTCATTTACAAACTGCTCAGCCCATAACTTTTGGACACCATATGATGGCCTGGTATGAAATGATTACTCGTGATGTAGAGCGACTAAAAGACTGTCGGAAACGAGTAAACACTTTACCACTTGGCTCAGCTGCCTTGGCAGGAACAACATTCCCTATAAATCGTCAAATGACTGCAAACCTATTATCATTTGAACGAATTTCAGAAAACTCCTTAGATGGAGTTTCTGATCGTGATTTTGCTATTGAATTTAATAGCTTTGCTGCTATATTCATGATGCACTTATCACGCTTTTCAGAAGAATTAGTATTATGGTCTTCTGCACAATTTCAGTTTATTGATTTACCAGATCGTTTTTGCACGGGTTCGTCAATTATGCCACAAAAGAAAAACCCTGATGTTCCAGAGTTGGTAAGAGGCAAAACGGGTCGTGTTTATGGGCATTTAATAAGTTTATTAACCCTAATGAAATCCCAGCCACTAGCTTACAACAAAGACAACCAAGAAGACAAAGAACCACTATTTGATACCATTGATACCGTTCGTAATAGCTTACGAGCCTTTGCCGATATGGTTCCAGCCATAATTGTTATAAAAGAAAATACCTATGAAGCGGCTAAACGAGGTTTTTCAACGGCTACAGATTTAGCCGATTATTTAGTCAGAAAAGGGTTATCTTTTCGTGATTCTCATGAAGTAGTAGGGTTGGCAGTGGCATATGGCATCAAAACCCGACAGGATTTATCAGAAATGAGCTTAGACACCTTGCAAGAATTTCATCCCAGTATTAGACAAGATGTATTTGAAGTCTTAACCTTAGAAGGCTCTGTTGCTGCAAGGGATCATCTAGGAGGAACGGCTCCCAAACAAGTTAAAGAAGCTGTTAAGCGTGCCAGAGATACTTTAAAATAATTAAAAAAATCCAGAAAAACCTCTATTTTATGCTTTGTTTTAGAGATTTTTTCAGGCTCGCTTAATCCGAAAACTGCATGACAGAACGAACTGTCATGTTTTTATAACTAAAACTATTTAATGACTCTAAATCAATTAAACAAGCCATGCCCATAACTTCATAACCAACTTCTTCACAAAGCTCTACTGCTGCTCCCATAGAACCACCTGTGGCAATAAGATCATCAAATAAAATTACTTTTTTACCATCACCTTTTTGCATTTCTAACTTATCCGACCCATACTCTAATCCATATTCAACCGAAGCATATACATTAGGTAACTTACCCGGTTTACGAGCTTTTACAAGGCCTTTATTCATTTTATAAGCAAGAGCAGAAGCAAAGATAAATCCCCGAGATTCTATCCCCACCAAGTAATCAACACTACTCCACTCTTGATCTGTAAATAATCTTGCCATTGCATCAATCGTTTCAACATAATGATTTTTTAACAGTGGAGAAATATCTTGAAATAGAACTCCTGTTTTAGGAAAATCTGCAATGGCATCAAGATATTCCGCTAAAGAATGCTGGGTCATTTTTACTCCAATAAAATTATTAAAAAACCAAAGTTAAACCCTACGAACTTTTAAGATATCTCTAAATAAGCACCTAAAGAAAACTTGGTTATTTTCAGAAAAATATTTTAATTTATTAGCTACTTAAGGAATCGCTTAATAACTAAGATTAGAATTAGGCTGAGAAAAACGAGTCACTATTTGTACTGAAATGAGGCGTAATAGCTAGCTATTGTAACTAATGGCAGTGAAAATATCGGCTCGTTTAGCCAGTATAAAATAACTTCAGTTGTTAAGCGGTTATTTAACAACTAAGGTTATTTTAGGTTAGAACTAATGGCTACCAAACCCAGCCAAAACTCTGATGTTTTTTTGCTTTTTTTCACCACTTTTCCTGTTAAGTAAAATTCTCCCATTTTTTTTTGTGCACTCCTATTCCCTCGTAAAGCAGAAAACTTATATAATTTAAACGCTTGCTTTAAGTTAAGATTTACTCCAAGCCCCTTTTCAAAAACTCGTCCTAAATTATAAGCAGCATAAGGATTTCCTTTTTCAAAAGAATGATTATACATATTCATCGCTTTCAAATAAGATTGACGAGTAAAAAGACCCTTTTCATACATTAATCCAAGATTGTTTTCTGCTCTAGAGTAACCTTTAAAGGCACAGTTTTCATACAACTTAAAAGCATTTTCTAAATCTCCTGCTTTCTCAAAATCAACCGCTTTTTTAAAGTTTGGGTAAAGATAGTGTTCATCTGCAAGCAAACTCATAGGGTTTTCTGGAAAAATATTCTCTGCACAGGCAATCATGCCTTTTACCGATTTAGGTATTTTTTCATTTTCAAGACAAGCCTTTAAATCTGATAAAGAAGGTCGTTTATTAGCATCTTTTTGAGTCATCCAAGAAATTAATTCCCTAAAAAAAGTAGGTAAATCTTCTAAAGTGCAAGCTAAATGATGTGCTTGAGACCAAAGTTGATTAGCAACTTCCTTCTCCTCTTCTAAAGAAAATATATGCTTTCCTGTCAAAGAAAAATAAAGAGTACAGCCCAAAGAATAAACATCTCCAGAGTCGTCTAATATACCATTCATTCTCTCTGGCGGGCAATACTTCTTATCTCCAACCATCGTTTCTGTATCAAAGGAGCTTAACGATGGAATGGAGTTTGTCCAATCAATCAGAAAACAACGCTTTTCTCCAAAAACAATATTACTGGGTTTAATATCACCATGTACAAATCCTACACCATGCACTCTCTCTAAGACTTCTACCATGTTTTTTAATAAAGACTTGGCTTGATCTTTTAAAAGAGGACCTTCTTTTTTAACTCTATGTTTTAAATTTTTTTCCCCTAAAAAATCAAAAAACTGTAAATAACAATAACCTACCTTTCTAATCTCATTAAAATGAATAAATTCAGGAAACTGATTAAGGTAATTTAAAAGGTCTTTTTCTCTTTTAATCGTCTGGTGATCCCTTATATCAGAAATTACACGAACAATTTGATCCCTGTTCCCTTCTTTTGTCTTCTGTTTAAGATGATACACATAGGTAAAAGCTCCTCTAGATATCTGCTTAACCTGGCTTAGATCAGCCTGCTTTTCAAGCATTAAAACAATTTCTTTAGACATTGCTTCTAGTCCTTTCTCTATTGATTTTTCGTATGAGATAATATGGTTTCTCATATAAATGTAACTCTCAT
>CAYLXI010000086.1:0-7204 GCA_964387695.1 uncultured Piscirickettsiaceae bacterium | reverse complement strand
CGACCTCTTGTACCCAAAACAAGTGCGCTACCAAGCTGCGCTATACTCCGATAAGATGTGGCGTATTTTATAGATTAGGATGGTTTCTGTCAACATTAATAAAGTGTTTTTTACGCCCTAGCCCTTTTTATATTTTAGAAGAAAATTAGGAGCTTCTTCAATAAGCCTCCTTAAGGAGGCACTTAACCCAAATCCCTACTTAGAAAACTGGCATATAGCACCAGCCCTTGCCCGCTGTGCATTCACAAAAAATGCCCGCTTAACCTACGGCTAACTCCTAGTGAATAAATTGTTCTTTTGCAAACGCCTAGCGAACAAGATCTAGCACTCTATATTCAGTTTATAAGTAGGGATTTGGGCTTAACAATTAACTTGAATTCTGGCAACGCCAAGTTTTCAGCCTCAAGGCATCATTTCTTGTAATAGCTAGCTATTACGCTTCTATTTTAAAATTAACTGTCGTTTTTGTAAATCTTTAACATATCTGCCAAAGTTTCTTTAAACTGGTTTGATTGCGTGATTGCTGAAATAACGGCAACTCCAGATACTCTTGTGCTGAGAACACTTGTTAAATTAGTTTGATTAATTCCTCCTATTGCTACGAGAGGAATATTGTTTTTAATTTCACAAATTTCTTTTAATCTATCAATACCTTGAATTTGATTAGACATGTTTTTACTGCTTGATGGAAAAATAGCTCCCATTGCAATATAACTAGGTGATTCTTGCTCTGCTAACAGGTACTCATACATACCATGACTGCTCAAGCCTAAACGAATGCCTGAGTCTTTAATTATCTGTTTTTGCTTTGGGGTTAGAGCGGCAAAATCTTCTTGCCCTAAATGCACACCATAAGCCCCAATCTCAATTGCATCTTGCCAGTGGTCATTAATAAATAAACGGGTTTGAGTGTTTTTAAATAAATTTACTGCTATTTTTACCAGGCGTGGTAGTTTTGAGGATGAAACATTTTTTAAGCGTAATTGAATTATTTTTAAGTTAAAAGGCAATAATTTTTCTAGCCATTCTATAGAATCTACCACTGGATAAATGCCTAAATTCTCTGCATTAAGAGATGGATAGGGAGTGGTAAAACCAGCCTTTAAACTTTCAAACCCTACTCGGGGATAATATTTCTTTTTTACTGGCCAAACAGGCTGTAAAAAAGCTCCGTACTCTTGCTCTTTACCTTGCGACAACATAAAACCCTTTTGCATAAAAGCTTTGGCTTGCACTAAAGCGTCCTGCAATTTTAATTCTGATGCTAAAAAACAACTTATTGCCGTCGCAAAACTGCAACCTCCGCCATGAGAGAATGTTGTGTCTATACGCAAAGAGGATACTTGGCATTTATTGTCATTTTCTATACAAATATCAAAAGAATTTTTTCCTGAAACATGCCCTCCTTTAACAATAACCGCAACTTTAAAAAAATCATGCAATGAACTGGCTAAGGCTTTAGGATTATATAAAATTTGTTGCTTAACGATCGCATTTGTTATGACTTGACTAAGTAGTAATGCCTCATCAAAATTTGGCGTAACAACATCAACTCGTTTAATTAACTCAAGATAGGCTGGCAAAATAGATTTATTAAATTCTTTTTGCATAACAGAAGCTTTTAAAACGGGGTCTAATACAAATATAATTTTAGATTTTTTTTGGCGTAAGTCTGTAATTTTTTTTTGCAGCCACTCTACTTGTTGCAAAGAAGCTAACAAGCCTATTTTGATAATATTTGGTGGTTTGTTAAGAATAAGAGCTTGGTATTGGGATTCTAATATTGCAGTAGAAGTAGCATTCATTGCCATAAAGGACTGGCTATTTTGAACGGTATTGGCAGTGATTAAAGTACATATTTCACAGCCTAAACTATGGGCTGTTTTAATATCTGCCTGAATACCTGCCCCGCCACTACAATCTGAGCCTGCTATACTCCAAACTATTGGGCGAGAAGATCGTGCCATTAATTTAGAGGTCATGATGCCAAAAAGGCGTGCCAAGTGTTGGGGTAGAAGGCGAGGCTAAATCTCTCTCTTGCATAATTCCTGCCATACTTGCCGCCCTTCCCGAATCGACTGCCAACTTAAATGCCTTAGCCATTAGAACAGGGTCTTGAGACAGGGCAATGGCAGAGTTTAACAATACGCCATCATAACCCATCTCCATTGCCTGCACAGCATGAGAAGGCTTGCCAATACCTGCATCGACTATCAGCTGTAACTCAGGAAAAGCACTGCGAATAGCATTCAGATTATAAGGATTCATTAAGCCTTTGCCAGAGCCTATAGGAGACCCCCAAGGCATTAAAATATTACACCCTAAATCTGCTAATCGCTTCGCTAAGACTAAATCGTCTGTCATATAAGGAAAAACTTCAAAGCCTTCTTTTATTAATATTTCAGTGGCTTTTAAAAGTTCAAAAGGGTCTGGTTGTAAGTTATATTCATCGCCAATAACTTCTAATTTAATCCAAGTAGTATCAAAGACTTCTCGTGCCATTTGTGCGGTTACCACGGCTTCTTTGGCAGAGTAACATCCTGCGGTATTGGGTAGAATGTTAACATTAAGTGATTTAATAATCTCCCAAAAATCTTGCCCTTTTCTATCTCCTGCCGCTTGACGACGCAAAGAAACTGTCACGATTTCTGCTGCGGTGGCTTTAATCGCATTACGCATAATATCAGGCGATGGATAAAGTGCGGAACCAATTAATAGCCGACTGGTTAGTTCTTTTCCTGCTATTTTCCAAGCTATAGATTGAGAAGTAGGTTGAGAAATATTCATATCTATCCTCCCTGCATAGGAGCTACAATTTCTAAGCTGTCTCCCTCTTTTATGACCGTTTTTTTATACATATTTCTAGGTATAAATGTTTCATTCACCGCGACGGCGACACTGGTTTCGTCATAACCTAAAACCAACATAACCTCAGACAAAACTTGAGTATCATCTTGAGAATAAGTTAATTCTTGTAATTCACCATTTACTTTAAGATTTACTTTAAGATTTATTTTATCTTTCAATAAAGCCTCCTTCTAATAGAGCTTTTTCAACCACTGCTGGTGCTAATAAATAACCGTGTCGATAAAGCCCGTTAATTCTTGTAAAGTTGTTTTTATGTTCAATAATAGGCAAGTTATCTGGCATTGCTGGACGACAATTAGTTAACATATTAACAATGCGAGCTTCGCCAAACCCAGAATGCACACTATATACTGCTGATAACAATTCTAAACTAGAACGCACTGACATGGGGCTTTGGTCTTCGCTTTCTATCTCGGTTGCTCCAACCACAAAACGGTGATTAGGCCGTGGCACAATATAAATACGATAGCGAGGATGCATTAAACGAATTGGGCGCGTTAGGTTAACCTCAGGGGCATCCAGCCAAAACACCTCTCCTCTTACACCTCGCAAGCCTTTCAAGTCCTCTTTTGCCCCTAAACCCCTCGCATCAAAAACCCAGTCAAACTCATAACTAGAAGAAGCCGTTTTAAGTTTTCCTGATGAAACTTTTGTTATGGTCTGATTTTCTTGCCAAGCTACCTGTGGATGATTTAACAAATATCTTTTACTGGCTTCCATAAAGGCTTGAGCATTCACTTGAGCTTCAAAAGGCAAGTAGAAGGCTTTGGTATGTTGCATCAATTCAGGCTCTAACGCTTGAATATCATTTAAATCTAAAGTTTCAATTTGATTAGCTAAATTTAGTTTAGATTTTAACTGGTTAATAAAATTAATTAAATCTGGCATATCTGCACGATGAGCAGTAATTAAGCTTCCAACCTGCTGAAAAGCTTCGGGAATATTAATTTGACTTAGCAGTTCTGGCCAAAGAGAAATTGACCTTTGACCTGTCGCAAAAATACTTGCCTCTGCAATTTCTAATTCTGCAAAAGGGGCTAACATGCCCGCTGCAGTTAAGCCTGCTGCCTGCTCAGAGCCATGAGAGTCCTTTTCAAACAAAGTAACGCTATGCCCTTTTTTAATTAAATTAAGAGCCAACAATCTACCAACTAATCCAGCACCTGCAATGCCAATTTTAGATTGACTTATAGATTGTTTTTGAAATTTTTGAAACATTTAAGATCCTGTTTTTAATTCAACAGAACCTGTTTTGGTAATATCTTCAATATAAATCTCGTTACCATTTTTTTGAAACTCAGAAGACATTTCATCCATACCTTGTTGTACGGCTTGTATTTCAGTTAAGCCTTGTTTTGCAGCATAATCACGAATGTCTTGGGTTATTTTCATTGAACAAAACTTAGGGCCACACATTGAACAAAAATGTGCCACTTTTGCTGATTCTCTAGGCAAGGTTTCATCGTGATATTCTCTTGCTCTATCAGGGTCTAGCCCAATATTAAATTGGTCATACCAACGAAATTCAAATCTAGCTTTAGACATGGCATTATCACGAATTTGTGCACCAGGTTGTCCTTTGGCTAAATCAGCAGCATGAGCGGCTATTTTATAGGTAATAATGCCTTCTTTTACATCATCTTTATTTGGCAAACCTAAATGCTCTTTAGGGGTAACATAGCACAACATAGCAGTGCCGTACCAACCTATTTGAGCCGCACCAATTCCAGAAGTAATATGATCATAACCTGGTGCAATATCTGTTACCAATGGCCCTAAAGTATAAAAAGGAGCTTCAAAACAATCTTCTAGCTCTTTTTCCATATTCTCTTTAATCATTTGCATTGGCACATGACCAGGCCCTTCAATCATGACTTGAACATCATGTTCCCAAGCAATTTTAGTTAGCTCTCCTAGGGTTTCTAATTCAGCAAACTGGGCTTCATCATTAGCATCTGCCAAAGAACCTGGACGCAAGCCGTCTCCTAACGAGAAGCATACATCATAGGCTTTCATAATTTCACAAATTTCTGCAAAACGAGTATAAAGAAAGCTCTCTTTATGATGGTGCAAACACCATTTTGCCATAATCGAGCCACCACGAGAGACTATACCTGTTAGTCGGTTTGCCGTCATAGGTACATAACGCAATAATACTCCAGCATGAATTGTAAAGTAATCTACTCCTTGCTCTGCTTGTTCAATTAAGGTGTCACGAAATACCTCCCAAGTTAAGTTTTCGGCAACACCGTTGACTTTTTCTAAGGCTTGATAAATAGGGACTGTTCCAATTGGAACAGGAGAGTTACGAATAATCCACTCACGGGTTTCATGAATGTTTTTACCTGTTGATAAATCCATAACGGTATCGCCACCCCAACGAGTTGACCACACCATTTTTTCTACTTCTTCTTCAATGGAAGAAGTGGTTGCAGAATTACCAATATTGGCATTGATTTTTACTCTAAAATTACGCCCAATAATCATTGGTTCAATTTCAGGATGATTAATGTTAGCAGGAATGACCGCACGACCAGATGCGACTTCTTTACGCACAAATTCTCCAGTATATTCATCAGGTAAATTAGCGCCAAATGAATTTCCTGGATGTTGTCCATGCTGTCTTAACAGCCCAGCTTCCCGCGCTTCTTGCAATTTACAGTTTTCACGAATTGCAATAAATTCCATTTCTGGCGTGATAATTCCTTGTCTGGCATAATGCATTTGCGAGACATTACACCCTGGCAAAGCTCTTTTAGGCTTAGGAACATTAGGAAAACGCACCGCATCTAGCTTTTCATTATCATGTCGTTCATGAAAATAGTGGGAGCTAAAATCTTCTAGCTGCTCTACATCATTTCTTTCATCAATCCACCCTGCACGAATTTTTTCTAGCCCTGCATGTAAGTCAATATTTGCATCAGGGTCAGTATAAGCACCAGAAGTGTCATAGACAGTTAAAGGTGGGTTTGGCTCAAAAGTCCCATCAGATTTGGGCGTATCATGCAGAGCAATTTCACGCATTGGTACTTGAATATCGGGACGAGATCCTTCTACAAAGATTTTTTTTGAGGCTGGAAATGACTCAATATAAGTTTCATCCACTTTTTCTAACTTTTTTAAAATAACACTCATAATGAGCTCCTACATAACTTTAATTTTATTTAATTTAATTTTGACAAAATAATTTCAATAACACCTAAGCCCAAATTCATGCTTAGAAACTAAGGTTTTTCTTAAGTCGCATTAAAAATGATTTATTCTGGTTTTTAAGAGGTCTTTACACAACTTGAATTCGCATCACTATCGTCATTAAGGAAGCACTTCATGTAGAGTCTCAATTTAATTCCTACGACCGCATTACCGGCATCAGGTTCTCGGGTTTTATCTCAGCCAACTATAAAAGTAGCACCCCGTATGGAAATTACCGCATATTATAAACGCTAAATTCTTTAAACCAAAATCAAAACTTTATAAAAAGTCATTTTTTGACTATAATTTTTAATTATTGTGTTCTAGTAGAGTTAGACTAAGCAATAGAAACACCATCATTAAAACTTTTAAAAGGATTTTCAAAATGGATTTAGATCAAGCACGATTTTTTATGGTAGAACAGCAAATTCGTCCATGGGATGTTTTAGATCCAAAAGTTCTTGATAGCTTCATGGAAACGCCCCGACACCATTTCGTCCCTGAAAACAAAGCCTCTATTGCCTATTCTGATATTGAGCTCTCCATTGGACACGGACAAAGCATGTTGTTTCCTAAAGTAGAAGGAAAAATCCTGCAAGCTGCAAACATTCAAGAAGACGAAACCGTATTAGAAATTGGAACAGGAGTAGGTTATTTAACGGCATTAATTTCTAAGCTAGCTAATAAAGTCGTGACTGTTGAAATTAATGCAGAACTTCAGTCCCGTGCTAAAAATAATTTAAAAGATTACCATAATATTAAATTTCAATCAGGTGATGCTGCTTTAAATTGGAATGATGCTGCACTATATGATGTTATTATTTTTAATGGCGCAATGTCGTATCTGCCAGAAGCTTATAAATTAAAATTAAAACTCGGTGGAAGAGCTATTGTCACACTAGGAAATGAAACCGTCATGACGATGAAAATTGTGACCAGAATCTCTAACAATGAATGGGAAACAGAATCGTTATTTGAAACGGTTATGCCTATATTAACCAATGCAACAACGCCTAAATCATTTACCCTGTAAAATCTTTTAAAAAAAAACAAGTGCTTAGTTTTTATTTGAGACCTTTGCATAAATGGATGCAAAGGCCTCTATTTATCTAAAACAAATATTAAGCACTCAAACCTCTAGTTT
>CAYLXI010000085.1:3266-7231 GCA_964387695.1 uncultured Piscirickettsiaceae bacterium | reverse complement strand
TGCATTGAGTGCCAATAGATTGGTTTGAAAAGCAATCCCATCAATTAAAGAGACAATATTAGTAATCTCTTCGGAAGAGCCTTTTATTTGTTCCATGGCAGTTAGAGATTGGGACATCAGCTGCGTTCCCGTATCAATAAGATTTTGCTGTTCAACCGTTGAGCGACGAGCTTCATCTACTTTTATTTGGGTGGTTTTTACCTGTTCTTGTGTTTTTGTCATGACACTATTTGTGTGCTGAATTGATTGAGTGCTTTTTTCTGTTCGTTGAGACAATGATTGAGACAGGGCAGTCACTTCTTTTTCTGATTCTGATACAGACTTTACAGAAGTTTTAATTTCATTCATAGCAGATGAAAGAGTTTGAATGCTGTTATTTAAATGAGTTTTTAGTTTATGAAGTTCGTTTTTATATTCACCCTTAACATCGTTTGTTAAATCTCCTTTAGATACATCTTGCAATACTTCTCCAGCTTCTTCTACCATAAGAGATAAATGTATTTCATGCATTTTCTGTTGGGTTATATCAGAAGCTATTTTAATAACTTTGTGAGGTTTTTTACCAGGTTTTTTAACAGGGATATAAGCTGCCTGAATCCAAATTTCTTTGCCCTCTTTAGTTATTCTAGAAAAAACACCAACATGATCTTGACTTTCAGATAGCTCTAGCCAAAAGTTTTTATATTCATTTGAGTTTGCATATTTTTTATCTACAAAGATATGGTGATGTTTGCCAATAATTTCATCTTCTGTATAACCTAAAGCATCACAAAAGTTTTTATTTGCAGATATGATTTTGCCATCAGTTTCAAACTCAATAACGGCATAACTTTTGTCAATTGAGCGTAATTTAGCTTTGGATTCAAGCTCTTTATGAACTTGAGCGCTGATATTCGTTGCGAGCTTAACGACTTTATAAGGAGAGCCAGATTTATCTTTAATTGAGGCATAAGTTGCTTCAATCCAAACCTCTTCCTTTGCTTTGTTAATACGGAGGAACCTGCCAGAAAAAACTTCTCCTTGTGCAAGTTTTTTCCAAAAGTTAATGTAGTCGTTAGATTTTTTATACTCTGGATCAACAAAAATACTATGATGCTTACCTTGTATTTCGTTTAAAGAATAACCTACCGTTTTTAAAAAGTTAGAATTTGCCGTTAATATATTCCCAAAAAGATCAAATTCAATCGTTGCAAAAGATCCATCTATTGCATTCATGATATCCATTAACTCTGAATTTTGTTTTTTTAAGCTAGCAATTTTTGCTGTTTTTGCACCAAACATGTTTTTATCTCTCCAAGCCAAGATTGGTTAAAATGATAAGTGTAATAAAAATTGATTAAGGTATTTATATTATCAC
This sequence comes from uncultured Piscirickettsiaceae bacterium, assembly GCA_964387695.1. Lineage (GTDB taxonomy): Bacteria > Pseudomonadota > Gammaproteobacteria > Thiomicrospirales > Thiomicrospiraceae > Thiosulfativibrio. Next base: position 5,874 of record CAYLXI010000085.1, on the reverse strand, counting down.
TATTTTAATAAAAATTTTAGCAAAAGTTATACCAAGCCTAAAAAGTTTCTGAATAAACAAATTAAATGGTATTAAGGTATAATTTTGAAAAACATTTGAGTGAGATTTTTCTATGTCTGGTAATACTTTAGGACAAAATTTTAGGGTTACAACCTTTGGTGAAAGTCATGGGCTTGCTTTGGGTGCAATTATTGATGGGTGTCCACCTGGGTTAGACTTGTGTGAAGCCGATATCCAGATAGAGCTTGATCGTCGTAAACCAGGGACTTCTAAGCATGCCACGGCACGGCGTGAAGATGACGAGGTACAAATTTTATCAGGGGTTTTTGAAGGTAAAACAACAGGTACGCCGATAGGGTTGCTTGTTCATAATAAAGATCAACGGTCTAAAGATTACTCTAAAGTGGCAGAAACTTTTCGTCCTTCTCATGCTGATTATACCTATACACAAAAATATGGTTTTCGAGATTATCGTGGGGGTGGGCGGGCATCAGCCCGTGAAACTGCGATGAGAGTTGCAGCAGGAGCAATAGCTAAAAAATATTTAAAAGAGCGACTAGGTATTGAAATTAAAGGTTTTCTTTCTCAACTTGGTCCTATTAAAGTTGAAAATGTTACTTGGCCTTTTGATAATTCTAATGAATATTTTTGCCCTGATAAAGAAAAAACGGCAGAGATTTGTGCCTATATGGACGCTTTGTTAAAACAAAAAGATTCTGTTGGAGCTAAAATTACAGTGGTTGCAAAAAATGTCCCCGTGGGCTTGGGAGAACCAGTCTTTGATAGATTAGATGCAGATTTAGCTCATGCCCTCATGAGTATTAATGCCGTGAAGGGTGTTGAAATGGGTGATGGTTTTGCGGTTGCAGGGCAAAGAGGCACTGAACATCGTGATGAAATGTGTCCAAAAAAAGGTTTTTTATCTAATCATGCAGGGGGGGTTTTAGGAGGTATTTCAACAGGGCAAGATATTATTGCTCATATTGCCCTAAAGCCAACATCAAGCATTATGACACCTGGTAAAAGTATTAATGTAAGAGGTGAAGCGGTAGAAATGCTCACCAAGGGAAGGCATGATCCTTGTGTGGGAATTCGTGCAACACCCATTGCAGAAGCTCAAATGGCGATTGTTTTATTAGATCATTTTATGCGTAATCGTGCTCAAAATGGGGATGTTGTTGCACCGGTTATGAATTTAACGGGCATTTCTAAATAGGCTTGTACCTAAAAACTTACTCCATCAGAGCAATAGGGTAGTTTATTCAAAATTGTGATCATTAGGGTTTTTTGCAGAAATTATAATTTTCTTTTTAATGGTCACCATTATTCGGCGTTATTCAGTTAATTTACTCATAGCGATTAGCCTATGGTTAACCTTGTTACGGTGGATGTTAATTTCATTATTTCCTGAATACATGAGCATATTAATATTCGCTCAATTATTACATGCAGCAAGTTTTGGTTTATTTCATATGGTAGCTATTTATCTTATTAGTGAATATTTTAATGACAAAAATAAGGGTAAGGGTCAAGCCGTTTTGGTATTCGTGGTGAGTAGGGATTTGGGTTATAGTAAATTAAGGAGTTAAAGTGCGATTATTACATACAATGTTACGAGTAGGTAACTTACAGAAATCTATTGATTTTTATACCAAAGTATTAGGGATGAATTTACTGCGTAAAAAAGACTATCCAAAGGGTAAGTTTACTTTAGCTTTTTTAGGTTATGGTAATGAAGAAGAAAATACCGTGCTTGAACTTACTTATAACTGGGAAGAGGATTCTTATGATATAGGAGATGGATATGGTCATATTGCTATTGAAGTGCCGGATGTTTATGCCACTGCAGAAGCAATTAAGCAAGCAGGCGGAAAAATAGTTCGTGAAGCAGGTGCTATGAATGCAGGCACTACAATTATAGCTTTTGCAGAAGATCCAGACGGATATCAAATTGAATTTATTGGGGAAAATCATGTCAGAGTTTAAGAATGTAACCGTTGTGCGAGAAGCTAATGTCTATTACGACGGCAAAGTAACAAGTCGTACCATTCAGTTTGAAGATGGTTCATTAAAAACTTTAGGAATATTAATGCCAGGTGATTATGAGTTTTCAACAGAGTCAGCTGAGATTATGGAAATGATGGCAGGAGAGGTTGAAGTCTTATTGCCAAATGAAGATAAGTGGAAGGCTGTTAAAGCGGGGGAATACTTTGAGGTACCTGCGAATGCTAAGTTTGGCATTAAAGTTAAAACGGTTGCTGATTATTGCTGTAGTTATATTTTAGAGTCTTAAGCCAAATTATTTACAGAACTCATCTATAAACCACCCATTTTTAAGTAGAAATAAGGCTATAAATAAACCGCTTAATAACTAAGATTATTTTATGTTGGCTAAACGAGTCGATATTTTCACTGCAATTTGTTGCAATAGCTAGCTATTACGCCTCATTTCAGCAAAAATAGCTACTCGTTTTTTACAGCCTAATTCTAACCTTAGTAACTAAGATTATTTTTTGTCATTCAGATTTAGGTGAGTTGTTTTTAAGTTTTAACTTATTTAAACGCAGTCTTTTAATTTTAAAATAAAAGTAAAGGGCAAAATGCCCTA
>CAYLXI010000085.1:0-3256 GCA_964387695.1 uncultured Piscirickettsiaceae bacterium | reverse complement strand
CAGCGACTCCAATTTTTTCCATATAGTGAATCCACATAATTTTTACCTCGTATTTGGGTTATAAAAACATTGTATTTTTCTGCTGATTTGATTCTGTAAACCATTCAGCAGATCACTATGAGCTTGCTTTGTTTTCAGAACACCAAGTAATATTTAATGTTGGGTAGCTATTACTTGTTTTGTTTCTGTTTTCAAGCCTTATGATAATTTTACTATATTTCTGTTAAAATTCGCCCAAATTTTAATTATGATCTTTTTAGGAAAAAACTTATGCCTAATCTCCATCCGCCAGGCAAGTTTGATTGGCGTGTTTATAAAAATGATACCTTATCAGGAATTACAGTTTCTTTGGCCTTGGTTCCAGAAGCAGTTGCTTTTGCTTTTGTGGCAGGAGTTCATCCCTTAGTTGGTTTATATGCAGCGATTATCGTTGGCATAATTACCTCTATTTTTGGCGGCAGACCAGGAATGATTACGGCAGCTGCAGGGTCTTTAGCTGTGGTAATGATGCATCTAGTTATGGAGCATGGAACATCTTACTTGTTTTTGGCTATCATTATGATGGGTGTTTTTCAAATTATTATTGGTGTGATGAAGTGGGGAAGATTTATTCGTATGGTTCCCACATCAGTCATGCTTGGGTTTGTTAATGGTTTGGCGTTAATTATCTTGTTTGCCCAGTTTTCTCAATTTAAAACTTCAGAAGGAGAATGGTTAACGGGCAGCAGCATGAATATTATGATTGCTATTATTGTTGCAACCTTAGCCATTATTTATTTACTTCCTAAAATAACCAAGGCAATCCCCTCTGCACTGGCAGCCATTGTTTTGGTTTCTTTGGCTGTTATTTTCTTTGATATTAACGCTGTTACCGTAGGTGACAAGGCATCGGTTTCAGGGTCATTAGAGTCTTTAATTTTTGGTGATGGTGTTGAAGGTGGTTTTCAAGGGTTAAGTTGGCTGACCACTTTACCAGCCAATTTTTGGAGTTTAGAAACTTTATGGATTGTTTTACCTTATGCAATAATTTTAACAATTATAGGTTCAGTTGAGTCTTTATTAACCATGACGCTCATTGATGATTTGACCGAAACTCGTGGTAAAGCAAATAAAGAATGTATTGCGTTAGGTGCGGCAAATTGCACTGCAGGTACTTTTGGAACTATGGGAGGTTGTGCGTTGATTGGTCAGTCTATGATTAATGTAAAATCAGGAGGAAGGGGAAGGCTATCAGGTATTACCGCTGCAGTAGGTTTATTAGTGATGGTTTTAATTGCCTCATCTTGGATTGAGATGGTTCCTATTGGAGCTTTGGTTGGGTTAATGTTTTTTGTGGTAATAGCCACTTTTAACTGGTCTAGCTGGAATATTATGCGGGGCATGTCAAGGTCAGATGCCTTTGTGATGGTTATGGTAACTTTGTTAACCGTTGTTTTTGATTTGGCTGTGGCAGTAACCGCAGGGATTGTTGTTGCCGCTCTTGTTTTTGCTTGGGAACATGCAGAACGCATTATATTGTCAGACTCAACTGAAGAAATTGATGGTAAATTAATTAAAACTTATAAAGTGCATGGGCCGTTATTTTTTGCTTCAGCTAAAAACTTTATTGATATGTTCGATGCCGATAATGATCCAGGCTCTGTCAAGATTGATTTTATGCATTCCCGAGTATATGATCATACAGGGATTGAAGCAATAGATAGCTTAACGCAAAAGTATTTAGCAAAAGGTAAAAAAATAACCCTGATTCATTTAAGTTTAGAGTGTCAATCTTTACTTGATGGAGCGAAAGAATTAATTGAAGTCAATGTGTCGCAAGACCCTCATTATCATGTTTCAACTAGTGGAAAAAAATAAAATGCTATCTTTTACTCGTTTACTTGCACTGTTTGAAGGAACTTCTTTGGTCATGTTAGTATTTATTGCCGTGCCACTAAAGCACGGAATGGGAATTCCAGAAGTGGTTTCAGTTATTGGCCCCATTCATGGAGTGTTGTTTTTGTTGTTTAATGCGGTATTGTTTGCTTATGCAGCGAGGGGTAATTTATCTGGAGTTAACACCATATTAGGTTTTTTTGCCTCTTTAATTCCATTTGGAACTTTCGTATATACAGCTAAAATTTTAAATAAATCCGCTGTTGAAAAATATAGATCTCTGAGATCTGCTGAATCACTAGGGTAGTACAAAACCAATGGCTTTATGTACTTCTTTTAAAGTAGATTGAGCCTTTTCTTTTGCTTGTTCTGCACCTTGTTTTAAAATAATTTTTAACTCGGTTTCATTTTCTCTAATTCGATAATATTCAGTTTGAATAGGGTTTAGATATTCTGCAACAAGTTCTCCTAGCTCTACTTTTAAATGGCCATACATTTTCCCAGAAAAATGTTTTTCTACTTCTGTAATAGATAAGCCGCTAATGACAGAGTAAATGGTTAGCAGATTTGAGACCCCTGGTTTGCTTTCTAGGTCATAATGAATATCTTTTCCTGAATCGGTTGTGGCTTTTTTAAACTTTTTTAGAATGGTTTTAGGATCATCTAATAGGCCAATGAAATTGTTTTTATTGCTGTCTGATTTGGACATTTTAGATAATGGATCTTGTAAGGACATAATGCGTCCACCTGAAGTGGTTTTTGCAATAAATGGCTCAGGAACTTTAAATAACTCTTGTTTAAAGCGGTTGTTGTAGCGGTTGGCTAAATCACGGGTAAGCTCTAAGTGTTGTTTTTGGTCGGCACCTACTGGGACTAATTCTGCTTGATAGAGTAAAATGTCGGCAGCCATTAAAACAGGGTAACTGTATAGGCCAACATTGATGTTGGTTTCATGCTTTTGAGATTTGTCCTTAAACTGTGTCATACGATTAAGCTCACCCATATAGGTCGAGCAGTTTAAAATCCATGCAAGTTCGGCATGTTCAGGAACATGAGACTGAATAAATATGGTACTTTTGTTTGGGTCTATTCCAGCGGCCAAATAAAGAGCCACAAAATCTAAACTTCTTTTAGCAAGCTCAGAGGGGTTTTGTTCAACAGTAATGGCGTGCATATTTACAAGCGAAAACAAGCACTGGTAATCCTCTTGAAGTTTAACCCAGTTTTTGATAGAGCCAATGTAATTACCAAGCATTAAGTCGCCAGATGGTTGAATGCCGCTTAGAAGTATGGGTTTAGACATGGTTGTTTCTCTTAAGTGTGTCGTTAAGGAAGCACTTAACAACTAAGATTATTTTATACTGGCTAAACGAGCCGATAT
>CAYLXI010000084.1:0-7308 GCA_964387695.1 uncultured Piscirickettsiaceae bacterium | reverse complement strand
CCTTTCAAAGATTCAGGAAAGGGAATATATTCAATGGCTCCCTTGCCATGAAAATGAATAACTGCGTCCGCAATATTTTGAAAAGGCTCGGATGCCGCAGGGCCTAGATTGAAGATACCTGATTTATCTGGATTATCCATAAACCATAAATTTACTTTTACTACATCTTCTATATAGACAAAGTCTCGTGCCTGCATACCTTTATCATAGCCATCATAAGCACCAAACAATTTTAATTTTTCCCCCGCCAACACCTGATTGTGCAGCTTAAACGCCACACTAGCCATATCCCCTTTATGCTGTTCTCTGGGACCATAAACATTAAAATAACGAAACCCAACTATCTGACTTTGGGCTTTAGGTAAAATTTGACGAACATATTGATCAAACTGAAATTTAGAAAAACCATAGACATTTAATGGTTTCTCATACGCCCTATCTTCAACAAAAACAGGGCCATCACCATACACAGAAGCAGATGACGCATAAAAGAACGGTATTTTACGATTTAAGCAATAACTTAAAATATCTTTAGAATATTCATAATTGTTATCCATCATAAACTTGCCATCCCACTCAGTAGTGGCAGAGCAAGCACCTTGATGAAACACACATTCAATTTCTGGCAGACCTTCTTCGGCAAAGATGCGAGTTTGAAAATCTTCTTTATCTAAATAATCGGCAAAATCACAATCTGCCAGATTAATAAACTTTTTACCATTTTTTAAATTATCCACCACCAAAATATCTGTTTTACCAAGGTTATTTAGTGCTTTAACAATGTTTGAGCCAATAAAACCAGCTCCGCCAGTAACAACAATCATGCTTCACTCCCCCTAAACCTTAATAAATTCTGGTAATCTTATCATTTCTTAAACAGCTAATTAATAAAAAGGTAAAATTACCCAATTCAAACTTCTAAAAACAAGAATGCAAAAATGTATAAAATTAATACCCCTTGGCAACGCGTAAAAGCTCACTTATCTGCTTGGTTTATTGACCATGAAGTAATTAGAGTTCTATATCGCAACTTATTTCCTCTTGGAAAGCAAGCCTACCGAGGCAACCACCCCTCTCCTAGGTTTATTAAAAAACTAAAAACCAAATATGGCGTGCAAACCATTGTAAATTTACGCGGAGCTAATCAAACGGGGCAATACATGCTTGAAAAAGAAGCCTGTGAAAAATATAAAGTCGCCCTCGTTGATGTCCCCTTCTCATCAAGAAAATCTCCTCCTATTGAAAGCATTCATAAGTTATTTAAAATATTTGATACAGTTAAATACCCTATTTACCTACACTGCAAATCAGGAGCGGACAGGGCAGGCATTGCCAGCGTGCTATATGAGTTCTATAAAGAAGGCATACCATTAACAGAAAGCAAGCAACTCAGCCTTAAATATGGACACATTAAAGGCTCTGAAACAGGTGTATTAGATTTGTTTATCCAAAAGTGGGCAGCATTTCATAAACAAAATCCAGAAATTTCTTTTATAGAATGGGTCGATAACACCTACAACCCAGAAGCGATAAACCAAGAGTTCAAAGCCTCTCGTTGGGGTAACATTCTTGTTAATAAAATTTTAAGGCGTGAATAACTTATCATGAAGCAAGATGCCAAAACTAAAGAACTTTATATTAGACTATTGCAATATATAAAACCCTACAAAAAAGCAGTCGGCTTTATGTTACTTGCCCTAGTGACTACTGCGGCAATGGAACCACTAATGCCGGCTCTTCTTAAACCTTTAATTGATGACAGTATTATTAAAAAAGATATGGATGCTATTATTATGGTCCCTATTTTATTAATGCTCGTTTTTATCGTTAAAGGCATTGCTGAATACTTTAGTAAAGTACTGAGTGAATGGGTGGCTCAAAAAGCTATTTTGGATATTCGTGAAGAAATGTTTCAAAAATTAAACAAACTTCCTCTTGAAACCCACCAACACTACACCACAGGCAAGCTGATGTCTAAACTCACCTATGATGTTGCTCAAGTAGGTGAAACCCTAAGTGAGGCTTGGGTGGTTGTCATTAGAGATGTTTTAATTATCATAGGACTGCTTGCTTTTTTATTCTATACCTCGTGGCAACTTGCCTTAATGATTATTTTAGTCGGACCTATACTAGGGTTTATTATTAACCGTGCAGGAAAACTAATGCGTGGCTCTAGCACCGAAATGCAAGAAAGCATGGGTCATATGACCCAAGCCTTGGAAGAAGCTATTACGGCTCATAAAGATATTAAAATTTATGGTGCAGAAATTTATGAAGAAAAAAAATTCCATAAAATATCTGACGGCTTCAGAAAACATACCATGGAAGTTGTCAAAGTCTCTGCTCTTAATGTTCCATTAGTTCAAGTACTCGCTGCCATTTCTTTAGCTGGCGTTTTATACACGGTTTCTTTAATGGCAGCCGAAGACATGTTCACCCCTGGTGAATTGATTGCATTTATTGTTGCCGCCGCCATGATTTTTGAACCTATTAGACGCTTAACCAATATCAACGAAACCATTCAAAAAGGTATGGCAGCCGCCAGTAGTGTATTTGAACTTCTAGATCAAGCAGATGAACTTGATCTCGGCAAAGAAACGATTAACAAACCTATTGGAAAACTATGTTTTAAACAGGTTACATTTCAATATAAAACCGCAGGATTTCCTATACTCTCAGAACTATCTTTTAGTATAAATCCTCAAACAACCATTGCTCTAGTGGGCGAATCTGGTAGTGGTAAAACCACCATTGCCAACCTTATCTCGCGTTTTTTTAGCCCCTCTAAAGGTAAGGTTTTTTTTGATGATATTGATCTAGAAAACATTCAACTAAACCACCTAAGAAACCATATTGCCCATGTAAGCCAAGATGTCGTTTTATTCAACGACTCCATAAAAGCCAACATTGCCTATGGACATAGCGAATTTAATGAAGCACAAATAATTGGGGCTGCAAAAGCTGCTCATGCTTGGGATTTTATTAAAATCTTGCCTCAAGGACTAGATACCAACATTGGGGATAATGGTTCAAAGCTATCGGGCGGGCAAAGACAAAGAATAGCCATTGCCAGAGCTTTTCTAAAAAATGCTCCTATTTTAATTTTAGACGAAGCGACCTCTGCACTGGATAACGAAAGTGAAGCTAAAGTTCAAGCCGCACTTGAAGAGCTTAGAAAAAACAGAACCGTCATAATCATAGCCCACAGACTAAGCACCATTGAATCTGCCGACCGTATTATTGTGTTACAAAAAGGTAAAATTATTGAAGAAGGCACGCACAAAGAATTGATTTTAAATTCAGGCTACTACCAAAACCTTCACAAGCAAGGACTGACCCTATAACCATGACAACGACAAAATTTAAATTCTCTTTTTTATGCCCCAAATACTGGGGAATATGGTTGGCGTTTTTGGTGCTTAGAATTTTATCTTTAGCCCCCTATTCCATAAAATTTAAAATCGGTCGTCTTCTTGGCAAGATAATGCTAAAGCTTGCCAAATCCAGAAGAAACATTGCCTTAAAAAACATCACAATGTGCTTTCCTAAAAAAAGTGTAACCGATCACCAACACATTCTACAGGAACATTTTGAATCTCTAGGCATAAGCTTAATGGAGACGGGCATTAACTTATGGGGAAAACACCGACACGAGAATAATAACAACAAAAACGAATATAAAAACACGACCTATCATGGATTAGAAAATATAGAAAAAAATAAAAACTTTGGCATACTACTACTAACCCCTCATTTTACAACCGTTGAAACGACAGGATTAATGCTATCTTTTGTTCTGCCTTACCACCCTATTTACCGCCCACATGACAACCCTTTAATGGAGTATTTAATTACAAAAGGTCGTATAGTTAACAAGCTTGGTAAAAATAAAGAACGACAAGTTAGCCCCATCTCTAACAAAAAAACTCATTCACTCATAAAAAACTTAAGAAATAAAAAGACTCTTTTAATTCTTCCAGATCAACGCTATGGATCAAAAGGTAAGGTTGATGTCCCTTTTTTTGGGGTTTTAGCCCCCAGCAATCCAGGAATTAACAAACTTGCCAAGTTAGGTAAAGCCAAAGTTCTGCCTGTTTTTACTCGTCGAATAGGAACAAAATACCAATTAACCATACTACCCGCCTTAGAAAATTTTCCATCAGGGGATGACTACAAAGACACTTTACGCCTGCACAAGCTGTACGAAGCAGAAATAAAACAAAACCCTTCACAATATTTATGGACTCACAACCGCTGGGGTATTTAGAAAGCCCGAATACCTACCTACTTAGAAACTGGATATAGAGAGCTAGATCTTCTTCGTCAGGCGTTTACAAATAATTTTAGTTATTAATCTCCTCCTTAAGCGGGGATTTTTTGTAAATGCATAGAGGACAAGCTCTAGTCCTAAATGCCAGTTTGCTAAGCAGTGATTTGTGAACAGCACTTAATAACTAAGAATTTCTAAAAAAATGCTATAATCCTCCGCGATTTAAACTTTAAAACTGGAATAATTATGGTTACAGAACTTCGTGATAAACAACTTAGATCTCGTGTTAAGCTACTGGGGACTTTATTAGGTGATGTTATTAAAACCCAAGCAGGCGAGCCAATTTTAAGTGCCGTTGAAACTTTAAGACAAGGCTATATTAAACTTCACGAACAAGAAGAACCACAGCTCAGAGCAAAGCTTAATCTGTTTATTGAAAAACAAAATCCCGATGATTTAATCTTAATCATCCGAGCATTTAATATTTATTTTAGCCTTGTAAACCTAGCTGAAGAAGAACATCAATACCACGAACGCCAAAGCCAGCTAAAATCTGATGGCCCTCTCTGGATGGGCTCTGTCTTAAATACCATTGGAGAATTTAAAGACCAAGGAATGTCAGCAGACGATGTAAACACTTTATTAACCAAGCTAAACTATGTTCCTGTTTTTACTGCTCATCCAACTGAATCAAAACGCCGTGCCGTGATGAATAACCTACGACGAATTTTCTTAACTCTTAGTGAGTTAGACGAAGCCGAAGCCTATAAAAACCCTTATGCTCAAGAAGAAATAACCAGAAAACTAAAATATCAAATTCAAGTTTTATGGAAAACCGACGAAGTTCGCCGAATGAAACCCACGGTAGAAGATGAAGTTCGCAACGGAATCCATCATTTCCGCCAGTCACTTTTCAAAGCTGTTCCAACCATATATCGCTACATGGAGAGAGCCTTAGCTCGCCACTACCCTGATGATAACATTGCAACACCTACCTTCCTAACCTTTGGATCTTGGATAGGCGGAGATAGAGACGGCAACCCATTCGTAACCCACGACACAACGGTTAACGCTTTATTTATGCAATCCAGATCCGTGTTGTATGAATACCAAAAACAAGTATTTGATTTAAGTGCTCAATTAACTCAATCAAGATTTATGAGTGATATTGACAGCGAAATCATTAATAAAGCTACTATTATAGATTCTGATTTAATTAAAAAAATATTCCACAAACGAACCGACCGCTTTAGAGATGAACCTTATCGTCGCTTTTTATATATCATTCACGGCCGTTTAAAAGAAAACTTAAAATATGTTGAAGGACATTTAAATGATAATCCCATCGAAAAAAGCCCCTTTGCATACAACTCTGAAGATGATTTTCTTGCCGACTTACAACTTATAGACAAGTCCTTGCAAGGTCATGGGGATTGTGCCGTCGCTGATGCAAATTTAAAAGACCTTATTAGACTTGTTCAAACCTTTGGTTTTTATCTCATGCGTTTAGACATTCGTCAAGAATCTAATGTTCATACAGACGCAGTTTCTGATCTTTTACAACACATAAATATAGACTATAAAAGCCTGTCTGAACCCGAACGACTTGAGATTCTTGCCTCTCAAGTATCTTCAGCAACCATCATAGACACCCAGCATCTTGAATTACAAGCCATGACAACCGAAGTGCTCGAAGTGTTTCATGTAATGAAAAAAATGCGTCAAGAAATCAGCTTAAAAGCCTTTAATAACTATGTCATTTCCATGACGCATGAATCCAGCCATGTTATGGAAGTGCTTTTCCTTGCTCACCAAGTAGGATTAGCAGGCTACAAAGCAGGCAAAGCTTATTGTGACATTCGTATCGCCCCTCTATTTGAAACCATTGAAGATTTAGAACATATAGTTCCCGTAACCGCCGCTCTTTTTGGCAATTCTACATATCTATCTTTGCTAGTCGCTTCTGGAAACCAGCAAGAAATTATGCTTGGATACTCAGACTCCGCAAAAGATGGCGGCAACTTATCCTCTGCTTGGGGGCTATACCAAGCCCAGCAACAAATTATGGCACTGGCGGATGAATACAACATAGACTGTCGCCTGTTCCACGGACGAGGTGGGACGGTTGGGCGAGGTGGCGGGCCCACCCACACAGCTATTTTGTCGCAACCTACAGGTACTGTTCGTGGTGAAATTAAGTTTACAGAACAAGGTGAAGTGCTCTCTTACAAATACAGCAATGCCGAAACTGCTATGTATGAAATTTCACTCGGGGTTACAGGCTTGATGAAAGCGAGCACTTGCTTGGTTAAAAAGCCAGAAGCAGACAACCCTAAACATTTAGAAACTATGCAAACTTTATCTAAAGATGGTGAATATGCTTTTCGTGAATTGACGGACAATACCCCAGGATTTTTTGACTTCTTTTATCAAGCCACACCTGTGACAGAAATTGGACTATTAAATTATGGCTCCCGTCCTTCACACCGCAAAAAAGGCAATCTATCAAAATCTTCTATTAGAGCAATCCCTTGGATATTTGGCTGGGCACAAGCCCGCCTAACCTTCCCTGCTTGGTATGGTACTGGATATGCCATTGATAAGTGGCAAAAAGAACATGGCGACCAAATGATTAACGACATGTATCAAAACTGGCCATTTTTCCGTGGGCTTATCAGCAACATCCAAATGGCTCTATTTAAAACCGATTTAGTTATTGGTCAAAACTACAGCCTATTAGCTCAAGATCCTAAATTAGCTAAACTTATTTATGGCATGATTGCCACTGAACATTCTCGTTCAGTTGAAACTAACTTAGAAATAAGCGGCAATGAATATTTAATGGCAGAAACGCCACAAATAGCTTTGTCTCTAACAAGAAGAACTCCTTACCTAGAGCCGTTAAACAATATTCAAATCGCCCTGCTTAAACGCTATAAAGATGAATCCTTAAGTGATGAAGAACGCGAGATTTGGTTGACTCCGCTACTAAACAGTATTAATGCCATTGCCGCAGGCATGAGAAATACAGGGTAAAA
>CAYLXI010000083.1:0-7425 GCA_964387695.1 uncultured Piscirickettsiaceae bacterium | reverse complement strand
CAGCACAAATAGCGACTCGTTTTTCTCAGTCTAATTCTAACCTTAGTTATTAAGCTCTTCCTTAAGCTGAATAATAAGCTTTGCATTGTTAGACGGTCTATCTCTTTGTGACTCAATTGTTAACATCCGGTTTTTTAAAAAACCTCTTAGTCAAAAGAGGGCATTTTAACTTTGCTAAAACAGGACATTACTACTTTGGGCTAAAAATTTTTTAAAAATCTCTTGCAAATAAAAATTATTATCATTATTATAGGCATCATTCTCTTCGTGTTAATGAATCTTATCTTTTTTATTATGTAAATGATGTTCTGATTAAGTCTTATAAAATTGATTTAGACCTTAGTTATTTTATTACTTAATTAAGCGATTCCTTAAGTAAATAATTTAACGGAAACGAGATTTTTATATGAAATAAGATTTGACCATTATTTTGTTGCTACAAACTCTCATAAATTAAAAAAGGAATATTTAAAAATGAAACAAACAATATTACGAGTTGCAATATTATCAACCTTGATTGGTTTTGGTGCCAATGCTCATGCCCAGTCTGACAAGCCTGCAGAATCATATCAAGCTGCTGGAAGCGTGGTTCATGACCTTGCAAAAATGCAAAAAGTATTAGAAAGTAATGCCAATATTGCTTATGCAAGTTACTCTGATTCAGTAGAAACGGCTAAACAGTTGCGTGCAGCGATTGCTAATTTGAGAGCTAATCCTACCGAAGCTACTTTAAATGCAGCCAAAAAAGCCTGGATTGTTTCTCGTGAGCCTTATGGACAAACAGAAGTTTATCGTTTCAGGTTAAGCCCAATTGATTCAACCAACTATAAAGACGAAGATGGTCCAGAAGGAGATATTAATGCTTGGCCATTGGGTGAGGCTTTAATCGATTATACCGTTGCAGGTAATGATTTTGGTACAGATGAGTTAGGTGTAACAGAACACCAAACACCGGTTAATAATGGTGGTGCGATTACTGTAGCAAATTTAGATGAAAATATTATTTCTCGCAAAGACATTGTCATCAACCAAGCATTAATTTCTAAAACAGCGACAGCTGAAGATGAGCATGATGTTTTAGCTGGTTATCACGCGATTGAGTTTTTACTTTGGGGGCAAGATTTAAATAATCAAGGTTCTGCAGATACTCAAGGAGAAAGAGAAAAAGCAGTTAAAACTTGGGAAGCTTATAACTTAGCTTTTGGTGGGAAACGACCAGTTTCTGATTTTGTTTCAACGGCAAAAAATGATGCTGCAGATCGTCGTTTAACCTATTTAGAAGTGACGGCAGATAAGTTAATTGAAGATCTTGAAGGGGTTAGACAAGGTTGGGCAAAAGGCCAATCTGATAATTATCGTGCACAGTTTACTCAAGTAGCAACCATTGGTGAGGCTAAACAAAAGTTTGCTGAAATTTTGACAGGAATGGGAACTTTATCTGAAGGTGAGTTGGCTGGTGAGCGTATGCAAATTGCACTTTCTGCCGATTCTCAAGAAGATGAGCATTCTTGTTTCTCAGATAACACTCACCGTGATATTTGGTTAAATGCTGAAGGTGTTTCAAATGTATTTTATGGTGATTATGCAGGTTTTGATTCTAACCTAGATGGTAAAGATGATGCAGGAAGTGTTTATAAAGGTTATGGCTTTGATGATTATCTTGCTGATATAGGTCAATCTCAACTTGGTAAAAATTTAGAGTTTTTATTAAGTCAAACTCAAATTGGGTATAAAGAAATTGATACCTTAGCTAAAAAAGGAACGCCTGTTGATGTTATGATTATGTCCCCAATGAGTGATGCTGCTAAGCCTATGAGAGATACTATCGTTGCGCTTAACAGGCAATCGGCAGAAATTTCTAGACTGGCTCAATCTTTGGGTATTGCTGCTGAAGTAGTAGATCCTGAAGCCTCTGCTTGTGACACAACTGACCCAACGGCAGTATGTGATTAAACGATATCCCTAGTTTAATCTTTTAAATAGAAGATTGAACTTGAAGAAATACTTATATTAGCCAGATTTATTATAATCTGGCTTTTTAGTTTACTCTTAATCCCTATGTGGAAATTAAATGTGTTATTTCATATAGCAGTTTCTATATAGGGATTATGGGTTTTGGACAAAAATGGCTAATATGTTTTACAAACGCCTAGAAAGTAAGGTCTCATAGCTTTAGTCTTTTGAGGGTATAATTTTTTATTCTTTATTTTATTAATCCAATGAAAAAATCAGGTTTTATTTAATGCACTATATATTATTAACCATATTATTAACCATTATTTTATTACCTTTTTTTGCTTATGCAAACCCTAGTTTGCCAGGGGGTGAAGGCAGCGTTAATTTTAAGCCCTTTCCTTCTTACCTGCTTCCTGTTACCAATCTTCCAGAAGATAAAAAAAAATATTTTCATGCTGGCAGGGCTTTAGCTCATCAACCTTGGGTAAAAGCTCCTAGTGCCACAACTTCTAGAGATGGATTAGGGCCTGTTTACAATGCAAGAATGTGTTTAGCTTGCCATGCTAATGGTGGTAGAGGTCTTATGCCTAACGATAGTAAAACTCGGTTAGTGCAGGGCTTGGTTCGTATTAGTATTCCTGGTAAAAACAAATATAAAGGTGTGGTTTTAGAGCCAACTTATGGTGATCAAATACAAACCCAGTCTACAGCTTTAGCTCACCAGTTAGGAGAACACCGAGCCAGCTATCGACCAACAGATGTTAGACCAGAAGCTTATATCTATATTACTTGGAACAAAATCCCGTTTGTGTATCCAGACGGTAAAACTTTAGAGTTACGCAAGCCAGAAATAAGGTTAGAAAACATTGGTTATGGGAAATTCCATCCTGAAACCATGTTTAGTTTACGCAATGCTCCGCCAATACATGGAGTAGGATTGCTAGAGATGATAGATGTTAGAGATTTAATTGCTAATGCTGATGCTCAAAAAAAACATGGCTTGGTGTCAGGTAAAATAAATTGGGTTTGGGATCCTGTTTCAAAAAGTTTAGTTATTGGTCGTTTCGGATTAAAGGCAAACAAACCTTCTGTTTTAGTGCAAACAGCGGCAGCTTTTCAGGGGGATGTTGGTATTACCAGTTCAATCTTTCCCGACGAATCCTGTACTCAGGTACAAAAAAACTGTAATAATCAAGTGTCAGGAGAAACGCAAACAACAGAAGAAATTAACGATGTTTTACTAAACATGGTTGGAGATTTTGCGATGAACTTAGGCGTACCCAAAGCTCGTAAAGTTATCAATGAACATCAAAGACAACGCCTAGCCATAGGAAAATCTTTGTTTGCATCAACAGGGTGTATTGCTTGTCACCGACCTAGTTATACGACAAAAGATTCTGAGAGGTTTCCTCATTTAGGCAATCAAGTCATTTGGCCTTATACAGATTTACTTTTACATGATATGGGAGAAGGCTTGGCAGATCATCGCCCTGATTTTTTGGCTTCTGGATCAGAATGGAAAACTCCTGCTCTTTGGGGAATAGGTTTAAACTATAGAGTTAATGGTGCGGCAAATTTGATGCATGATGGTAGAGCTAAAAATGTAGAAGAGGCTATTTTATGGCATGGAGGGGAGGCTAAATTCTCACAACAACAATTTATTCACTTACCCGCAGAAAAGCGTGAAAATTTAATTGAATTTGTAAATAGTTTATAGGACTTAAAATGAATAAATCTTTTTTTATATCTAGCTTAGCATCGGCTCTTATTTTTGTGAGCTTCTCTGCAAGCAGTTCAAAAATAGTATTGGCTCAGGATAAACCGCGGCTTAAAGAAATGGTTAATAATACTGTTACCCAAGTAATCATTCCCAATACTCAAGACTGGAACAAGGCTTCAGCCTCTTTTTATCAAAGTTCTCAAAGTTTTTGTAAAAGCCCTGATGAGAAATCTTTAATGGTTTTGCAAGGTTCTTTTAATCAGTTATATACCAAGTGGAATCGTGTACTTCCTTTTGATTTTGGACCAATTAGAGATAATTTATTTTCCCCAAAAGTTCATTTTGTTGATTCCTTTAGGCAAAGAGGAAGATACTATAATGAAGCAATTAATAGGCATTTTAATCAACGACTTAGCGATGAAGTCGTTTTAGATGATGATTATTTTAAAAAGTTAAAATTTACTCTGGTAGGAATGCCTGCAATTGAAATTTTACTCTACAAACAAGAAGTCAATAACCTGGATGTGTTTAAAAACAACCCCAGAAAATGTTTATTACTAACGGGGCTTGCTAGGCAAAATCTAGCCGCATCTGATTATGTTATTTCAGGATGGCAAGATGATAGCTCAACAGGATATAAAACATTGTTTTTTAACAATAAACTTCCCGAAGGGGAAAACACCGCAACCAAGCTTGTTTTTTCAATGCAAGATTACTTGCGTTTTATTAAGCAACGCCTATTAAGCAGAACATTTAACCCTCTCATTTCTAATATGGGT
Organism: uncultured Piscirickettsiaceae bacterium; assembly: GCA_964387695.1. Lineage (GTDB taxonomy): Bacteria > Pseudomonadota > Gammaproteobacteria > Thiomicrospirales > Thiomicrospiraceae > Thiosulfativibrio. Next base: position 2,970 of record CAYLXI010000083.1, on the reverse strand, counting down.
GAACAAAATTTGTTAACTGGATTAGAAGCTATTGCCGATGCATTTACGGCGAATAAAACCATGCCAAGTTTGCAAAGCATGTTAAAAGAAAAGGGTGAAGAAGAAGTAAGCAAGCGTTTTATTGCTGAAATAGAACTAGCTAAAAAAAATATAAAAGCTAAAGACAGAGAAGCTATTAATGTTAATTACGATACTTTAATAAAAATGCTGGGAGCAGAAATCCCGCAATCTCTAGGCGTAAACTTAGGTATGAACTTTATAGATGGTGATTAAAAATGCAAGATTTTATTTCTTCAACAAGACGCAACTTACTAAAAAGCTTAGCAGCGACTTCTTTATTGGCGGCATCGCCTAGCTTATTTGCTAGAACACTTGCAGATAATCAAAATAATATTTTAACGGAAGGTTGGTTTTCAGCTCAGGGATCTACCTCTGATTTGTATGGTTTTGCTGGTCAGTACCGTAAAAAAAACCATAGTAACTCTAAAAATTATTTTTCAGGTCTAATGGGATTTAGAGGGCATGGCGGAACGCAACACCCAATAGATAGAAATCGTATTTTATTATTTGGACGGCGTCCTAGCACAGAATCTGTTGAAATTGATTTACAAACAGGGCAAGTTAGTAGGCATTTTTCATCTGGAAAGAATCGTCATTTTTTTGGTCACGGAGCTTTTAGTCTTGATGGTAAATACCTGTTTACTTCAGAGGCAGATTTGCAAACAAATGTAGGGAAAATAGGCATTCGTGATGCTAAAACTTATCAAAAACTGGGTGAGTTTGATACCTATGGAGTAGGTCCACATCAGCTTTGCGTTATGCTTGATGGCAAAAATATTGTGGTCGCAAATGGCGGGATATTAACCAGACCAGAAACGGGTCGAAAACAACTTAACCTAGACATCATGCAGTCTAACCTAAGTTATGTTGATATTGAATCAGGAGACTTAATAGAGCAAGTTGGTGTGGCGGAATCTAAAGCTAGCATTAGGCATATTGATGTTGCAGAAGATGGTAGCGTGGCTATTGCTATGCAAATGCAAAGACAAGCTTGTAAGCATCAAGATATCGTCGCTTTAACCGCAATTCATAAATCAGGTCAGCCCATTAGACTTTTATCTCAGCCAGAAATGTTAATTGAACAAATGAATGACTATGTTGGAAGTGTGGCGATACACCCTACAAGTCGTATAGCAGGTTTTACTAGCCCCAGAGGCAATGTGGTGGGGTTTTGGGATATAGATACAGGTGAATACAAGGGTTACCATGCTCTAAGAGATGTTTGCGGTATTGCAACCCAAATAGAACAATCCTCTTTTGTGATTACCAACTCTAACGGCTTGGTAAAAACTTTAGATGCTCATTCATTGGTCGAAAAAACTCAGCTACGCAAACACTATCCGCAATACCATTGGGATAATCATATGATAAGTATTAAAAAATCTTAATTTTTAGTCACTAGGGGATCTTTGCAAATAATTCCTTTCTCTTCAATAAGGTGTTCATAGCGTTTGTCGGTTAGGGTTCTTAAAAAACAAACGATTTGCTCTACTTGAATGGCCCTTAGTTTTCTGCCATCTTTCAGCTCGGTAAATGCTACGGTTTCTGGTACTTCTGCTTCTGCCCAAGGCTGTTTGGTCTCGGGGTTTATTTTGTGGTTTGATCCAATTAGAAAATGGTCATAAAACTGCACCACAGTACTCAGGTCTTGAAATACTCCGTTATGCATATAGGGTGCTGTCACGGCAATATTGCGTAAAGTAGGAACTTTAAACTTACCTTTATGTTGAGCTAGTTGTTCAGCAGATTGTTTAAATATTTCTTGCCTTATTAAAGGGTTGTTAAATAATCCAAGATCTGGTTTATTTGAATTAAGTTTTTTATTTAATTTAGCGTTACTAGGCACGCCAATATTATGATATTCAAAATTGGTAAATGTTTCTTGTGGATGTCCGTTAGGCTTAGCTTGGTGACAGGTTGCACAGTTAGTAAATTGTTGCGAAAAAAACAATGCTTTACCAGAGAGTTCTTTAAAACTAAAATCTTCTTCTCCCCTAAGTACTCGGTCATATTTAGAATCAAATGGTGAAAATAGAGGAGTTTTTTCAAAACTTGCAATCGCAATGGTTAGAGCTTTATAGCCTTTATCTACCTCATAAAAGACTTGTTCTCCGAATAGTTCTTGAAATGCCTGTAAATAAAAAGGATCATCTTTAAGTCGTGTCACGACACTGGCCTTATCTGGCATTGCCATTTCAACAGGGTTTAGAGGTGGCCCTCCTGCTTGACCCTCTAAATCAATTTCTCGACCATCCCAAAATTGTCCCCCAACAAATCCTGTGTAATTGGGCTGCTGAGAGTTAAATCTGTTATGTGTTTGCCAGGTAAAGTTAGGTGAAAATTTTGCATAGGTAATGGTTGGAGAATTTCTGTCGCCAATGGAGGTATTGTCTGCACCAATAGATGTTTCAAGGCGATCTCCAAGCTTGTCCTTACGGCTATCAATAAATGCTACCCCCGGATCGTGGCAAGTAGAGCAAGATTGTTGGCGATTAAAAGAAAGAATAGGATCAAAGAAAAGTCGCTCTCCTAACATTTCTTTAGTAAGGGCAGGTTTTTCAGAGACAGAGTTTTTCTCTTCTTTTGGAATATTAGAGGCGGAGTAAGAGGTGTTAATCAGTAGCAATGAGACACTAAAAACGGATAATAAAGCAAGGATAAATAAAGGAGTGATTGTTTTAAATAAAGTAAATAATACCATGGTCTTGCATCCTGATCTTGCACAGATATTTTATTTTATCCTTAAAATTACCAGGCCTGGTAATTTTAAGGAACCGCTTAATCACTAAGATTATTTTATACGGGTAAAAAATCGCCGATATTTTCACTGCAATTCGTTACAATATCTAGCTATCATGCCTCATTTCAGCAAAAATAGCGACACTTTTTTCTCATCCTAATGTTAGTTAT